>NZ_JBIBKS010000005.1:154005-265374 GCF_042959345.1 Streptomyces sp. NPDC007905
CGGCAGCAAGGGCGACACTGGCACCGGCAGCGGCACGGGCAATGGCGGCAGCAAGGGCGACACTGGCACCGGCCGCGGCACGGGCAATGGCGGCAGCAAGGGCGACACTGGCACCGGCAGCGGCACGGGCAATGGCGGCAGCAAGGGCGACACTGGCACCGGCCGCGGCACGGGCAATGGCGGCAAGGCGGGAAACAAGGCCGCCGGCTCCGAGAAGGCCGGCGCGAAGAAGTGACCCTCGAGCACCCTTGGTCGGGTGTCAGGGCAACGGCCGGGGCCGCCACCCCCCACAGGAGAGGCCCCGGCCGTCGCGCTCACGGACCGCGCGGCGGCCCGTACTCTCTTCAGCGCCATGAGTGCCTTTTCTGTCACACCCCGTCGTCTTCCTGCATGTCACGAGTTAGTTGCATCTTCCACAGACATGGACGAGGAGCGGTTTCACGCCGTAACGTGCCTTTCGCGCCGGACCGAAGACAGGCGAAAAGGGAGTGCGGTGCTGGGGGACGACGCGGAACTGACCGCCGCGGTGCGTGCGGCACAGGACGGGGACGAGACCGCGTTCCGTACGGTGTACCGCGCGGTGCACCCGAGGCTGCTCGGATACGTACGCACGCTGGTCGGCGACCCGGATGCCGAGGACGTGGCGTCCGAGGCCTGGCTGCAGATAGCCCGGGACCTCGACCGGTTCAGCGGCGACGCGGACAGGTTCCGCGGCTGGGCCGCCCGGATCGCCCGCAACCGCGCCGTGGACCACATACGGATGCGCGGCCGCCGCCCCGCGATCGGCGGCGACGAGACGGAACTGACCGGCCGGGCCGCCGAGTCCGACACGGCCGGCGAGGCCATCGAGGCCCTGGCCACCGACAGCACCCTGTCGCTCATCGCGCGACTGCCGCAGGACCAGGCCGAGGCGATCGTGTTGCGCGTGGTGGTGGGCCTGGACGCCAAGTCCGCGGCCGAGACGCTCGGCAAGCGTGCGGGCGCCGTACGCACCGCGGCACACCGTGGCCTGAAGCGGCTCGCCGAGCTGCTCGGCGACGATCCGGAATCGGCCGGCGTGCTCGACGCGCTCCCGCCCCAGCGAGAACCGCGTGGTCGCGCGGTGACGTCCGCAACTGTGACGCATACGCGTGCGCGGACGCAGAAGGACATGTGATGGCCGACGAGCAGTACACGTGGCTTACCGGTGACACGGCGGAACGTCTGCTGCGCGGTGAGTCGCTGGAAGCCGTCGACGCCTCCGCCCGTGACCAGGCCGAACGGCTCGCCAAGGCACTGGGCGCACTCTCCGCCGAGGCGGCCCCCGCGAACGGTGAACTCCCCGGCGAACAGGCCGCGCTAGCCGCGTTCCGCAAGGCCCGCGAGGCGGACGCGGCCGAGCGGACCGCCGCCACGCTCGGCGACGGCAGCCCCGGCAGGCGCTCCGGCCTGCCCGCGCGCGACGCCGACGCGGGCCTGGTCCGGATCGGCGCCCCGGCCCGTACCGGAATCCACTCGCGCCGCCCGCGCTGGGCCCGCCCGGTGCGCCTCGCGCTCGCCGCGGCCGTGGCCGCGGGCACGCTCGGCGGGGTCGCCGTGGCCGCCGGCAGCGGAGTGCTGCCCATTCCGTTCCACGACGATCACCCGGGTCCCGCCGCCTCCGTCTCCGCCCCGCAGACCCCGGGCCGGCCGTCCGCCCCGTCCTCACCGCAGTCCCCCCAGGGCATCGCCCCCGGCACGCCCGAGGGCAGTCCGAGCGGGTCCCCCGGCGGTGACCCCTCCGGCACGGCCACCGGAGGGGACAAGGGCACCGGCAAGAACGCCACGCCCGGGTCCGGCGACCCCTCCGGAACCCCCGGCACCTGGTGGCGGGACGCCGCCGCGGCCTGCCGCGACCTGAGGGACGGCAAGGAGCTGGGCGCCGACCGCAGGCGTGCCCTCGAGGGTCTGGCGGGCGGCTCCACGCGGGTGACCAAGTACTGCAAGTCCGTCCTGGCGGGCCGGACCGTCTCCGGCGAGGGCAAGGGCGACGGCGGTGACACCGACGGCGGCAAGGGCCAGGGCAACGACAAAGGGGACGGCAACGGCCAGGGCAACGACAAAGGGGACGGCAACGGCCAGGGCGGTGACGACGACGGTCACCCGGGCCGGGGTCACGGTCACGGCGGCCGCCACCGGGGCAGCGTCGCCTCTCCCGCGCCCTCGGCCTTCGCACCCCTGATCCCGGGTCGGCGGCCGACCGTGCCGGCGGCCTCGCCGAGTCCGTCGTACAGCGCACTCTGAGCCTCGTTCGCGCCCCTGACCTGCGGTTTTGCAAGCTGCGAAATTTTCTCCGCGAGGGGTGTGACGTTTCTGGCCCCCGCGACGCAGTAATGAGTGAGCCGACTGGTCATCGGCCGTCGCACTGAGCCGGGGTTCCCCCCGTACCCACGGCTCGTGCACCTGGCGCGGGCGGGACACGTTCCCCCGGTCCCGCCCGCGCCCCGCATCCTCACCAGTGGACGACCACCTTGTCGCCCACCCTCACCTGAGCGAACAGCTCCGCGATCGCCGCCTCGTCCCGCACGTTGACGCATCCGTGCGACCCGCCCGCGTACCCGCGCGCCGCGAAGTCGTAGGAGTAGTGCACCGCCTGGCCGCCGCTGAAGAACATCGCGTACGGCATCGGGGAATGGTAGAGCGTCGACACATGGTGCCGTGACTTCCAGTAGACGCGGAACACACCCTCACGGGTCGGTGTGTACTGCGCGCCGAAGCGGACGGACATCGTCTCGACCGTCCGCCCGTCGATCATCCAGCGCAGCGTCCGGCTGGTCTTGTCGATGCACAGCACCCGGCCGGTCAGACAGCGCGGGTCGGGAGCGCCGACCGGCTGACCGCCCATCAGGTACAGCTCCCACGTGCCCGGCCGGTGCGTCATGGCGAGCAGCCGCTGCCAGGTGACCGTGTCCAGCTCGCCGGTCCGCGGCAGCCCGCGCTTGCTCTGGAAGCCCTTGACGGCCTGCTCGGTCAGATCGTCGTACGTCCCCGTCGGCCCGTCGAACAGCCAGTCGACCTGGCGGAGCCGGGCCTGCAGTTCCCGCACGCCCGAGCCGCTGTCCCCGCGCGACCACAGCACCCGGGGCGCGGGCCCGGCGGGCTTGGCGGCGGGCGGGTGCGCGGCCGTCCGGGTGGGTTCGGGAGCGTGACCGGAGGGCAACTGGACGTGCACCGGCGAGCGGTGTTTGCCGTCCGCGCCCGGGGGCTGCACGGTGCAGCCGCAGAGCGCGGCGAACACGGCGGCCGAGGCGAGTACGGCGGCAGGTCTCCCCGGGATCCTCATGCCGGGGATGTTTCCCCGCGTGACCGCCGCCGAACTACAGGGCATGGTGAAAGGGTGACGAAACGTACTTCGGAGGCATCCATGGCGCGTGAGTCGGAGTCGGGGCTGCCGATCGAGCCGGTCTACGGGCCGGCGGACCTGACCGGCTGGAACCCGGCCGAGAAACTGGGCGAACCGGGGGCCTACCCGTACACCCGCGGGGTGTACCCGACGATGTACACCGGCCGCCCCTGGACCATGCGGCAGTACGCCGGCTTCGGCACGGCCGCCGAGTCCAACGCCCGCTACCGGCAGCTGATCGCGCACGGCACCACCGGCCTGTCCGTCGCCTTCGACCTGCCCACCCAGATGGGCCACGACTCCGACGCGCCCCTCGCCCAGGGCGAGGTCGGCAAGGTGGGCGTGGCGATCGACTCGATCGAGGACATGCGGGTGCTGTTCGACGGCATCCCGCTGGACCAGGTCTCCACGTCGATGACGATCAACGCCCCGGCGGCCCTCCTGCTGCTCCTCTACCAGTTGGTGGCGGAGGAACAGGGCGTGCCGGCGGACCGCCTGACCGGCACCATCCAGAACGACGTCCTGAAGGAGTACATCGCGCGGGGGACGTACATCTTCCCGCCCAAGCCCTCCCTGCGCCTGACCGCCGACATCTTCAAGTACTGCACCGCCGAGATCCCGAAGTGGAACACGATCTCGATCTCCGGTTACCACATGGCGGAGGCCGGCGCGTCCCCCGCGCAGGAGATCGCCTTCACGCTCGCCGACGGCATCGAGTACGTCCGTACGGCGATGGCGGCCGGCATGGACGTGGACGATTTCGCCCCCCGCCTGTCCTTCTTCTTCGTGGCGCGTACGACGCTCCTGGAGGAGGTCGCGAAGTTCCGTGCGGCGCGCAGGATCTGGGCGCGGGTGATGAGGGAGGAGTTCGGCGCGAGGAACCCGAAGTCGCTGATGCTGCGCTTCCACACGCAGACGGCGGGGGTTCAGCTGACGGCGCAGCAGCCGGAGGTGAACCTGGTCCGGGTGGCCGTGCAGGCGCTGGGGGCGGTGTTCGGCGGCACCCAGTCCCTGCACACCAACTCCTTCGACGAGGCGATCGCGCTGCCGACGGACAAGAGCGCACGGCTGGCGTTGCGGACGCAGCAGGTGCTGGCGCACGAGACGGACGTGACGGCGACCGTCGATCCCTTCGCGGGCTCGTACGCCGTCGAGCGGATGACGGACGACGTGGAGGCGGCGGCCCTCGACCTGATGCGGAAGGTCGAGGATCTCGGCGGTGCGGAGGCGGCGATCGAGCGCGGCTTCCAGAAGGCCGAGATCGAACGGAACGCGTACCGCATCGCGCTGGAGACGGACTCCGGAGAGCGGGTGGTGGTGGGCGTCAACCGCTTCCGGCTGGACGAGGAGGAGCCGTACGAGCCGCTGCGGGTGGACCCGGCGATCGAGGCCCGGCAGGCCGAGCGGCTGGCCAAGCTGCGGGCCGAGCGGGACCAGGGAGCGGTGGACTCGGCCCTGGACACGCTGAAGAAGGCGGCCGAGGGCGAGGACAACGTGCTGTATCCGATGAAGGAGGCGTTGCGGGCGCGCGCGACCGTGGGGGAGGTGTGCGGGGCGTTGCGGGAGGTGTGGGGCTCATATGTGCCCTCCGACGCCTTCTGAGCACTTGCGGCGCGAGCGGTGCCGGACCCCGTGCGACACTCCTTGCCATGTTCGGCGTCATCGATCTCCCCACCTATCTGGCCGGTCTCGTCCTGATCGTCCTGCTGCCCGGTCCCAACTCCCTCTACGTGCTGTCCGTGGCCGCCCGGCGCGGGGTCCGGGCCGGCTACACGGCCGCCGCCGGGGTCTGGTGCGGCGACACCGTGCTGATGACGTTGTCCGCCGCCGGGGTCGCCTCCCTGCTGCAGGCCAACGCGCTGCTGTTCGGCATCGTGAAGTACGCCGGTGCCGGCTATCTGACCTGGCTGGCGATCGGGATGCTGCGGGCCGCCCGGGAGATGTGGCGGACGCGGCGTCAGAAAGCGCTGGAGAACGCGGGGAGCGCGCAGGACGTGGCGCCCGCCACTGAGCGGCCCCTGCGCCGGGCCTTCGTCGTCAGCCTCTTCAACCCCAAGGCGATCCTGTTCTTCGTCGCCTTCTTCGTTCAGTTCGTGGCCCCGGGATACGCCCACCCGGCCCTGTCCTTCGTCGTGCTCGGCGCCTTCGCCCAGCTCGCCAGCTTCCTCTACCTGAGCGCCTTGATCTTCGGCGGCACCCGCCTCGCCGCCGCCTTCCGCCGCCGCAAGCGGCTGTCGGCGACGGCCACCTCGGCGGCGGGCGCGCTGTTCCTCGGCTTCGCGGTGAAGCTCTCGCTGGCCAGTACGTGACGCCCGGGGCCGGCCGGTCGGCGGCTCATCGCGCGAGCCTTCAGCGGCGGCCGACCCGGGCGAGACAGGCGTCCAGGCCGGTCGTCGTGTCGCCCGCCCAGGCGACGTAGCCGTCCGGGCGGACCAGGAAGATCCCGGGGCCGTACGACGCGGGGGCGGCCGGGAGCGACCGCACGCCCGCGGCGGTCGTCGTCGAGCCCAGCAACGTCCAGTGCGGGCCCCGGAAGGCGTCGAACAGCCGCACGCCGTCCACCACTCCGTCGGGCGCGCGGTCGCCGGCCCGGACACCGGCCGGGGCGGCGCGCCTCTCCTCGCTCAGGGACGACGCGGGGTACCCCAGCCCGAGCTGTACCGTCGCCTTCCCCCGCCGTACCTCGCCGCGGTGCACGCCCGTCGACAGGCCCAGCATGGCCGCGGCGTTCGGGCGGCGCTCCTCCTCGTAGGTGTCGAGGAGGGCCTCGGGGGCCCCGCCCCGCAACACCGCGCCCAGCTTCCAGCCCAGGTTGTACGCGTCCTGAACGCCGGTGTTCAGGCCCTGGCCGCCCGCCGGTGAGTGGACGTGCGCGGCGTCGCCCGCGAGGAACACCCGGCCCACCCGGAACCGGTCCGCCAGCGCGGCCCGCGGGCGGAAGTCCGAGGCCCAGCGCAGCTCGGTGACGTCCTCGGCGTCGAGGTGGGTGTACGCGGCGACCAGTTCGCGGACGCCGTCGAGGGACGGCTCCGGCTCGGTGCCCTCCGGGAGCTTCCCGGAGAACTGGAAGTCGTCCGTGCCGGCGAGCGGGCACAGCATGACACCGGTGCCGTCGGCCCCCGGGAAGGCATGCCAGTACTCCCGGTCGAGGCCCCTCACCCGCACGTCCGCCACCAGGAACGGGCTCGGGTCGACCGTCTCCCCGGTCATGCCGACGCCCACCGCGCGCCGCACCGCCGAGCGCCCGCCGTCGGCCGCCACCACGTACCGTGCGCGGACGGCCGTACCGTCGGCGAACCGGACGCCCACGCCCTCGGAGTCCTGCTCCAGTCCCGTCACCTCGCCCCCGAAGGCGACCCGGCCGCCCAGTTCCAGCAGCCGCGCGTGCAGAATCTCCTGCGTCCGCCACTGCGCGACCATCCACGGCTCGGTGTACGGCGTACCCTCGTCGGCCGCCACGGGCTCGAACATCGGCCGCTCGCCGAGCCGCTCGCCGTCCTTCCAGAGCATCCGCACCGGGTAGGGGCCGCCCGCCGCGCGGATCGCGTCCAGCACGCCGAGGTCCTCGAAGACCTCCTGGGTGCGCGGCTGGATGCCCTTGCCGCGCGATCCGGGGAACAGCTCCTGCGCCCGCTCGACGACCAGCGCGTCCACGCCGCGCCGGGCGAGGTCGATGCCGAGGGTGAGGCCGGTGGGACCGGCCCCCACGATCAGGACATCCATCATGATTCTCCTTAACAATGTTAAGCGCCGTCAGTCATGAGCGTGCCCTTAACGCTGTTAAGCTGTCAAGCGTGAGTACGGAACGACGCGCGCCCCTGGACCGCAACCGGGTCGCGGACACGGCGCTGCGGCTGCTGAACGAGGTCGGCCTGGACGGCCTGACCCTGCGCGCCATCGCCAAGCAGCTGGACGTCAAGGCCCCCGCGCTGTACTGGCACTTCAAGGACAAACAGGCACTGCTGGACGAGATGGCGACGGAGATGTACCGGCGGATGGTCGCCGGTACCGCGCCGGATCCCGCGGACACCTGGCAGGAGCGACTGCTCAGGGTCAACCGCGGCCTGCGCACCGCCCTGCTCGGTTACCGCGACGGCGCCAAGGTCTTCAGCGGCTCACGCTTCACGGGCACGGACCATGCCCGCGAGATGGAGGAACACCTGCGCGTCTTCACGAACGCGGGGTTCAGCCCGGTCCAAGCGGTCAACGCCGCGCGGACCGCGCACATGTTCACCATCGGGTTCGTCACCGAGGAGCAGGGCGTGCAGCCCCTCCCGGGCGAGCGCCGGGAGGGGTACGACATCGAGGAACGCGCCCGGCGCATGGCCGACTTCCCGCTGGCGGCCGAGGCGGGAAAGATGCTCTTCGACGACTACGACCAGCAGTTCGAGGAAGGGCTGGCGCTGATCGTCGCCGGTATCGAGGCGCGGTACGGAACCGGCTGACCGAGCGCTCGGCGCCTGGCCGCGCGCGTTGCATCCCGATGCCCGATGCCCGATGCCCGATGCCCGATGGCCTCCTGCTGGGCCAGGGCACCACGGTGCCTGCCCGGCTTCCGGCCCCTCCGAGGGGTCAGCCGATCCGCTTTCCGTCGTTCGCCAAGGGGAACGGCGCGGAGATTGCCGGTGTGCGGGACCTCTTCAACGCCCTTTTCAGCCGGGGGCCGAAGGGATTCTCCACGCACCGGTGCATCAGCCAGGCGAGCAGCAGCATGGCCGGCACCGTCGCCGCGAGCGTCGGCCACGCGGGCAGGCCGAGGCCCCGGTGCAGCACCCTGATGACGAACCAGCCCAGGTGCTCGTGGACCAGGTAGAACGGGTACGTCAGCGCGCCGGCCGTGGCCAGCCAGGGCCAGTCGGCCCGGCGGGTCCAGCCCAGGGCCACGGCCGCCACGGCGGCGAAGGCCAGGGTGACGATCAGCAGGATGACGTCCGGGTCGCGGACGAAGTCGCCGTGCGCGCCCGCGTGCCACAGCCCGCGCGTGGCGTTGCTCTGCCCGAGCAGCCAGGAGACGGCCACGATGCCCCACAGCGACAGGTCGCTGCCGAAGCGGTGGATCAGGTAGAGGGCGAGACCGCCGACGAAGAACGGGGCGTACTCCGGCATGACCAGCTGGTCCGTCAGTGCGTTGCCGGATGTGCGGCACACCGCCGCCGCCAGCGTCCACACGCAGCAGAACAGCACCACCCGGCGGTAGGTGACCCCGCGCAGGACGACGAACAGGGCGAACAGCGCGTAGAAGCGGACCTCGACCCAGAGCGTCCAGCACACGCCCAGCACGCGCGGCGCGCCCATGGGCTGTTGCAGCATCGTCAGGTTGACCAGGAACTCGTCCGGCCGGACCGGGTGCACGACGGCCGGCAGGGCGAGGGCGGCGCCGGTGACCAGTACCAGGGCGGCCCAGTAGGCGGGGTAGAGGCGGGCGACCCGGGAGCGGAAGAAGTCGCCGAGCGTACGGCCCCAGCTGCTCATGCAGATGACGAAACCGCTGATGACGAAGAAGAACTGGACACCCAGACAGCCGTACGCGGCCACCTGGGACAGGGTCGGGAAGACGCGGGCCGGGCTCTGGTGCCAGGACGCGGAGACCGTGCCGCCGCGTCCGGCGTAGTGGTAGAGGCACACCATCAGCGCGGCCACGAGCCGCAGACCGTCCAGGGCGAGCAGGCGGCCCTGGCGTCCACCGGGGATGGACGAGGCGGGGGCCGTCCCGGGTGTGGGCGGTGCGGGGACGGCGGCGAGGGAGGGGGAGGAAGCAGCCATGGTGCCGGGCGCCTACCCGAGGATGCGCTGATCATCTCGGATTTTTTTATGAAAGTCCCCGGCATGGGGAGCCACTTCACCCGCACCTGGGTGAATCTCGGAAATGAGTGGGCTGACAGCCCAACCATTCGCCCAGCCGTCCGAGTTCGTTAACCCGCAGGTCGTTTTGCCTTCCTGTTTTCTCCAACCACCCCCACGCCATCGGAAGAGCTGATCCCGGGCCGGTGAACAGCGAAAGGGGCGGGCCCGGCACGGGCCCGCCCGCCACCGGGGTGGGGTCAGCGACGGACGACCCGGCGCAGGTTGCGCGCCTTGCGCGCCACCCGGCGCACCGTGGCGTTGCGCGGGATGAACGACAGCTGCGCGGGCACCCCACCGGGCAGCGCCAGCGAGGTCAGGCGCTTGCGCTTGAAGTAGCGCAGGGTCGGCTCGTTCAGGTTCTGGGCGAGGTATCGCTCGCTCTCCCCGCGCAGCCCGGGCAGGATCCTCGGCTGCATCGCGAAGCCCACCGCGCGCACCAGCGCACCGAGCGCCTCGACGTCCAGGCCCCGGCGCTGCCCGGTGACCGCGGCACGGTCGCCCAGCTCCGGCAGCAGCGCGTCGACCACGGTGACCGGAATGCGGTTGCTGTTCTCGTACGGCGTCAGCCGCTCCAGCAGCAGGTCGGTGCCGACCCGGGCGACCGGCAGGCCGTACAGGGCGGAGGCGGTGAGCAGGGCGGTGGAGAAGCAGCCGACGACCAGCGCGGGACGCATCCGCTGGTACAGCACCTCGGCGAGGACCGGCGTGTCGAGGACGGTGAGCTCCACCCCGAGCTTCTCCGCCTCCTGCTCCAGGCTGCGGGTGAAGCGGGCCGGGGCGGTGGGGTGCGGCTTGAACACCACCTTGGTGTGCCCGAGCTGGACGGCCCCCTTGAGCATCCGCACGTGCAGGTTCTCCTCCTCCTCGGCGGTGAGGATGTCCAGCGCGGAGAGGTACTGGCCGAGCAGCAGCGCGGCCTCCTCCACCTCGGGCAGGCCGTCGCCCAGGGGGGCGAGTTCGGCCAGTACCTTGGTGAAGGCCGGCGTCGGCACCATCTCCCCCGGGACACCGAACTCGGTGAGGAGCAGCGGCCTCAGGCCCGGCACCAGGTCGAGGTGGAGCACGCGGTCCACGCGGGTGCCGACCAGCGGGTCGATCTTGTTGCGGGTGGGTCCGTAGCTCATCAGGCCGTCGGCGTAGACGGTGACCGGGGCGCCGGTGAAGATCTGGGCGAGCGCGAGCGAGGGGTTGACCTGGATCGACTCGACGGCCAGCTCCACGTCGTCGTCGCCCAGTTGCCACTCGTGCCGCAGATACCGCTCCCAGAGCGGCATGTCCTCCACCCGGGGCGCCCAGCCGCCGGGGTGGAAGGGGAAGATCGTCTCGTTGTACGACAGCACGTCGTCGAAGCGGTCGCGCAGCCGCTCGAAGCCGGGCATCCCGTCCGGCCCGGGCGTGGTCTCGGGCGTCGCCGCGTTGTTGCAGACCAGCAGGATCCGCCGGTCGGCGGGGCGGAAGCAGCCGGAGTCCAGGGCGGCGGCGAGCGTGGCCGTGCCGTACAGCGTCGACGCCTGGAAGATCTGGGTGGTCACGCGGCGACCCCCGCGGGGGCGGGACGACGGCGCAGCCGGCGCAGCTTGGTGGCGCGCTGGAGGTCCATGGAGTCCAGCGCCTCGTCCAGTACGTCCTGCGGCATGCGCCGCAGCGCGGCGGCACTCAGGGATTTCAGTTTCTTCGCCACCGCGGGCTCGAACCTTTCGATGGATCCCAGATGATGGGAAATGATGGCGCAATACGTGCGGACGGCCTTCGGCAGGAGGGCGTCGGCCTCCCGGTCCTCGGCGGTTTCGGCGATGACCTGGTCGAACGCGCGAATGAAATCGAGTTGCCGGACATCACCGATCTGGGTGAGCGACGAGGCGACTCCGCGCCGGTAGAACACGCCGAGCAGGCTCACTGCGGCGAAGGATTCCGCCTCCCGGTGCAGTTTCCAGATCCACGGCCGGTCCTCGGCGGTGCGCAGCCCGTCCGTGAAGTGCAGCAGCCCCTTGTCCACCAGTCGGCGGTGGTAGATGCCCGCCCAGGCGTAGGCGTAGTCCACGGAGGTGGACCGGTCGGCGGGCAGGATCGCCTCGCGCGGGTTCATCACCACGCCCCGCCGGCCGTGCGGCACCCGGTGCACGGTGCGCGCCCGGGCGGTGCACTGCACATGGTCGGTGCGCAGGAAGTCGCAGCCGAGATCCTCGATGGCGGACACCAGCTCGGCGTAGTAGCCGGGGGCGAGCCAGTCGTCGCCGTCCAGGAAGGTCAGGTACTCGCCGCGCGCCCGCTCGATACCGGTGTTGCGGGCGGTCGCCAGCCCTCCGTTCCGCTCGTGCCGGACGTGGACCGCCCCGGGCAGCTCGCGCTCCGCGCGCGCGAGGATCTCTGGTGTCCCGTCGCGCGAACAGTCGTCGACGAGAATGAATTCGAAGTCCTCACGCGCGTTCGCACTGAGGCTCCTCAGGGTGTCGGGCGCGTATTGCTGCACGTTGTAGAACGGCACGATGACGGAGAGCTTGACCACGTCAGGGACGTTAGGGCGAAGCCCGTCATGTGTCTTGACGCTCTCCTTGATACAAGGTGAACGGCGCATGGCGAAGCTGTGAACCAGGCTCTTTTCCGGTGCGATCTCGGCCCGATTCGCCATTCGGCGGTGTGCTGTTAACCGTTTGTTGCATTCGGGTTGGGCGGAACCTCGGAATGCCTTCCTAGCGTCTTCGGCGTGCCAGCAAGTGCAACGAAGTCCCTGCGGGTCGCCGTCCTCGCGGATTCCGACACCCGGTGGAAGTGGGGCGCGCTCACCGCGCAGCGCGTCACCCCCACGGGCGACGGTATCCGGCTCGACGGCTACCTCCTGCGAGGGCGAGCCACCCCGACCGCCCGCCAGTTGAAGGAAGTCGGCGTCCCCGCGGACTCACTCCGCGAGGTGACCGGCGTCGAGTTCCTGCGCGCCATGGGCGAGGAGTCCTACGACGTGCTCGTCCTCGCGCTGGTCGGCGGCGGCGTGCAGGCGATGCTGCACGGGCTGCGGAACCTGTGGGGCGGCTCGGCGACGCGTCCCGTCGTCGTCACCGGCTACGTCGGTGTCGTCTACGAGAAGCTCGCCGACGGGCTGCTGCTGCGGCACGGGGCGGACCTGGTCCTCGCCAACTCCCGCCACGACGCGGACCGTTTCCGTGCCGTGTACGAAGGGGTGGGCGCCGACGCCTCCGCGGTGACCGAGGTCGCGCTGCCGTTCCTCGGCGGGGACCCGTACACCGGTGAACCCGAGCCGTCCGCGGAGCAAGGGCGCAGGCCCTACACCGTCGTGTTCGCCGCCCAGCCCTCCGTCCCGGACAACCGCAAGGACCGTACGTACCTGCTGAACCGGCTGATCGAGCACGCCCGCAGGCACCCCGAGCGCGAGGTACTGCTGAAGCTGCGCTCCAGGCCCGGCGAACACACCACCCACATCGAGGAGTTGCCGTACCAGAAGCTGGTGCAGGGCACCGACCCGCCCGCCAACTTCCGCCTGGTGTACGGACACATGGGCGAGGTGCTGGACCGCACCGACCTGCTGGTCACGGTCAGCTCCACGGCCGCCCTCGAGGCCCTGCACCGGCGTATCCCGACGGTCGTCCTGACCGACCTGGGCGTGCGCGAGGTGCTCGGCAACCACCACTTCACCGGTTCCGGGTGCCTCGCCTCCTGGGACCAGCTCGACGCCGGGCACCGCCCGGTGCCGGACGAGGAGTGGGTGGCCCGGCAGGGCGTGGCCCCGGTGGATACCTCCCCCGGGGCAGGCTCCTACGCCACCGCCTTCGACGCGGCCCGCGAGCGCATCGCCGAGCTGCTGGACCGGCCAGGGGGGCTGCCGCCCCTCGCCCCCTACTACACACCCGAGACCGCGCCGGGCTACCTGCCCGGCATCCTCGCCCGCCACCACCTCGGCCCCGACGGCGCCCCGCTGCCCGGCGCGCCCGTCGCCGACAAGGAGCCCGGACCCGTCCGCCAGATCGTGCGCCGGGCCGCGCGCGGCGCCTACCGCCACGGTGTGCAGCGCGTGGCCCCCGTGATCCGACGAATGGGAGAGCTGTGAGCGACCGGATCCCACGGCAAGGAGTGGAGTACATGACCGACGCCGACCACGACGCCCCCGCGGTGCGCCGCGTGCTCGCGGTGATCCCCGCGCGCGGCGGTTCCAAGGGCGTCCCCGCCAAGAACCTCGCCCCCGTCGGCGGTATCCCGCTGGTGGCCCGCGCGGTCCGCGAGTGCCGCGCCGCCCGGCTGGTGACCGACGTGGTCGTCTCCACCGACGACCAGGCCATAGCGGCCGCCGCCCGGCAGGCCGGCGCCGAGGTGGTCCTGCGCCCCGCCGTCATCGCCGGCGACACCGCCACCTCCGAGGCCGCCGTCCTGCACGCCATGGACGCCCACGAGGCCCTGCACGGCTCGGCCGTCGACGTGGTCCTGCTCGTGCAGTGCACCAGCCCGTTCCTGGCCCGCGAGGACGTCGACGGGGTCGCGGCGGCCGTCGTGGAGAACGGCGCCGACACCGCCGTCACCGTCGCCCCCTTCCACGGCTTCATCTGGCGGGACGCGGCGGACGACCCGGTGGCGGTCGAGCCGGCCCGTACCGAGCAGCTGGGAGGCGCCGTCCGCGTCGCCAACTCCACTGCGGTCAGCGGCGGTTATGGCGTCAACCACGACAAGTCCTTCCGCCCCCGCCGCCAGGACCGCCCCCAGGACCTGCTGGAGACCGGCGCCGCCTACGCGATGGACGCGGCCGGCTTCCGTAAGCACAACCACCGCTTCTTCGGCCACACCGAGCTGGTCCGCACCGACCCGGCCCGGGTGCTGGAGATCGACGACCCGCACGACCTGGCACGCGCCCGGGCCCTCGCCCCGCTCTTCGACGCGGACCGGCCGGGCGCCCTGCCCACTTACGACGACATCGACGCCGTCGTCCTCGACTTCGACGGCACCCAGACCGACGACCGGGTGCTGATCGACTCCGACGGACGGGAGTTCGTCTCCGTGCACCGCGGAGACGGACTCGGCATCGCCGCCCTGCGCAGAAGCGGGCTGACGATGCTGATCCTGTCCACGGAACAGAACCCGGTGGTCGCCGCCCGCGCCCGGAAGCTGAAGCTCCCGGTGCTGCACGGCATCGACCGCAAGGACCTCGCCCTGAAGCAGTGGTGCGAGGAGCAGGGCATCGCGCCGGAGCGCGTGCTCTACGTCGGCAACGACGTCAACGACCTCCCGTGCTTCGCCCTCGTCGGCTGGCCCGTGGCGGTCGCGAGCGCCCACGACGTCGTACGCGGCGCCGCACGCGCGGTCACCACCGTCCCCGGCGGTGACGGCGCGATCCGAGAGATCGCCAGCTGGATCCTCGGCCCCTCTCTCGATTCCCTCCCCAAGTAAGGACATCTCCCGATGAGCACCAACTCCCGTATCCGCACGTTCGGTTCGCGCGAGGCCGGCCCGGGCCGCCCCGTCTACATCTGCGGCGAGATCGGCATCAACCACAACGGTGAGCTGGAGAACGCGTTCAAGCTGATCGACGTGGCCGCCGAGGCCGGCTGCGACGCCGTGAAGTTCCAGAAGCGCACCCCGGAGATCTGCACCCCGCGCGACCAGTGGGACATCGAGCGCGACACGCCCTGGGGCCGGATGACCTACATCGACTACCGCCACCGGGTGGAGTTCGGCGAGGACGAGTACCGCCAGATCGACGCGTACTGCAAGGAGAAGGGCATCGCCTGGTTCGCCTCCCCGTGGGACACCGAGGCCGTCGCCTTCCTGGAGAAGTTCGACGTCCCCGCCCACAAGGTCGCCTCCGCCTCCCTCACGGACGACGAGTTGCTGCGCGCCCTGCGCGCGACGGGCCGCACGATCATCCTCTCGACGGGCATGTCCACCCCGCGCCAGATCCGCCACGCGGTCGAGGTCCTGGGCAGCGACAACATCCTGCTCTGCCACGCCACCTCCACCTACCCGGCCAAGGCCGAGGAGCTGAACCTCCGCGTGATCAACACGCTGGAGAAGGAGTACCCGAACGTCCCGATCGGTTACTCCGGCCACGAGACCGGCCTGCAGACCACGCTCGCCGCCGTCGCCCTCGGCGCCACCTTCGTCGAGCGCCACATCACCCTCGACCGCGCCATGTGGGGCTCCGACCAGGCCGCCTCCGTGGAGCCGCAGGGCCTCACGCGCCTGGTCCGCGACATCCGCACCATCGAGGCCTCCCTCGGTGACGGCGTCAAGAAGGTCTACGACTCCGAGCTCGGCCCGATGAAGAAGCTGCGCCGCGTCTCCGGCGTCGTCGCCGAGGCGGAGATCGCTGCGGCCGCGGGCGAGCCGGTCGCGGTCTGAGCGCCCTGATCGCCTTACGGATTGCCCTACGACGGGACGGTCGTACGCCGATGAGCCCCCGCGCCGGTCACACCGGCCACCCTGCCCACACGCTCGCCTTCGTGGAGAGCCCGGTACAGCTGCTGAACGTACTGGAATGGGCGCACCTCCACGGCCTGCGCGGCGAGGAGCCGGCCGTGCCGTCGGGCCTGCGCGGCGGAGGGCCGGCCGTCCCGTCCGGCCCTCCGCCGGTCACGCCCTCCGTGCCCCCGCAGACACGGCGCACGCCGGCCGGTGCCGCGCGGCCGGCCGGCACGGAGCTCACCGTCGTCGTCCTGTCCCCGACCGACCCCATGACCCGGGGCCAGCTGCGCCGAATGGCGGACCTGGCCCGGGACGAGGGGTACCGGGTGCGCTGGGAGGAGGCGCGGGGCGGCACGACCGCGCCCTTCCACACCATCGGCGGCCTGGCCGGCCCCCTGCGCCGGGCCGACCGGATCGTCATGGGAGACCCCTTCTCCCGCTACGTGCAGCTTCTGCTGACCATCACCCGCGCCCGCGACCTGGTGGTCGTGGACGACGGCACCGCGACGATGGAGTTCGTCGCCCAGCTGGCCCGGGGCGAGCGCCTGGTCCGCTGGCACCGCAAGGGCGGCCGCCCCGGCGCCCGCGACCTGCTCTTCGCCCCCGTCTCCTCCTCGGCCCGCCGCCGCCTCACCCCGAGCGCCCGCCGCCGTGTCGAGGTCTTCTCCTCCATGCCGGTGACGGAGACCCCGGAGGGCGTGACCGTCACCGCGAACGACTTCGCCTGGACCCGGGCCCGCTTCGGCCCGCCGCGCATCACCCGGAGCGCCGACATGGTCGGCACCTCCCTCGTGGAGACCGGGGTCGTGGACGGCGACCGCTACCTGGAGGCCGTCCGTAACCTGTCGAAGACCCACGGCGCCACTCGCTACTTCGCCCACCGCCGCGAGAGCGCCGACAAACTCCACCGCCTGGCGGCCCAGACCGGCCTGGAAATAGTCCGCCCGGACCTTCCCCTGGAGCTGATCGCCCGCCGAGGCCCCATCGGCCGCACGATCCTCAGCTTCCCCTCCACGGTCGTCCACACCCTCCCACTCGCCCTCGCCGGCACCGGTGTCCGCGTCGCGGTGTGCGACATCGACCCGAGCTGGCTCACGGAGAACGCCTCACCGCGAGCCCAGGGCTTCCTGTCGGGGGTCACGGGGACCGCGCGGGACGTGCACCGGCTGGCGGCGGTGGGGCTGGCCTAGCCGGATGCTTTGAGGGCCTCGGTGAAGACGAGAACAGGGCCTGGCTCTCTCTGCGACGAGAGGCAGCCAGGCCCGTGTCCCGGCGGTTCTCCAGCCCGACTGGTGCCGGTGTCGGCGGGCTGCCGGTCCCGGGTGTGAGCGGGGCTCAACCCGGCACCACCGGGAGCAAGTTGCGGGCGTGAGCTCTTGCGCGTCGCACAGCAAGTTGTCGCCTACGACGTCCTACGGCCGGATCGCAGACACAGGGCCGACCAGGGGGCTGACCCTTCACGTGCGTCGCGCAGGCTCACCGAGGGCGGTAGCCGGCACCGCCTCCAGCGGGGGAGCGATACCCCCAGCGGCCCACCCTCTCGGCGGACCCCGCCCCACCCGGCCTCCGCGCTGCCGTACTGGCGGGGGCACCGGCACCGCCCCGACGCCCGAGGACCGCCCTCCCCGGCGAACGGGCCGCCAGGGGAAGTACCAGACACGACACACGCGGGGACATCGACCAAGTTCCTGGCAATTCTCGGGCGACTGCCCGCACGCCAGCGGGGGTGAACCTCTGCCGATCCAGCTGTCCGAGGCTGCAGGACCGTCCTACACTGCTGGCGTGACCGCTGCATTCGACTACGAGGACATGCACCACCTGGCGGACCGGCTCTCCCCGACCCAGGTGCGACGCCTGCGCCTGCTCGTCTGCCAGGATGAGGAACTGTCCCAGGTTGCCCAGTCGCTGCCGGCAGTCGACGCGAACGAGGAGTCGGTCCCGGCCGGGCTGCTGGCCCTGATCGGCAGTGAATGGCCCAGAGGATCTGGCTGAACGGCACGACGACTACATCCGCGAGCGGATGCGCGAGCGCTTCGGCGACTTGGCGTGATTGTCGACCTGACCCGCATGGCTGAGCTGGTCCTCCAGTACGCCGACTTCCCGCTCGGCGGGGTCGACGCCTCGGTCATCGCGGTGGCCGAGCGCTTCGGCGTGGACCGGGTAGCCACCCTCGACCGGCGGCACTTCAGCGTCGTCAAGCCCGCCCACGTTCCCGCGCTGACACTCCTGCCGTAGCCCGACCAGAGGTCTATACCCCTGACGGCAACAAGCATGCGGAGGTCGTGGAAGCGGATTCGGCGGAGGCCGGCCTTGCGGAGGAGTGTGGCGACACCGTGCCGGCCACCACAGCCGGCCCGCGCGCTCCGGGCTCAGCCGGCTCTCCGGGCCAGCAGGAACGCGCGCGGGCGCGTCTCCTCCCCGTCCGGCTCGCGCAGCACCGTCGCCGTCGGCTCCAGGCCCGCCCCCCTGAGCATCGCCGCCACCTGCTCGGGCGTACGCCAGTAGTAGTCCAGGTCGATCTCGTGGCCGAAGCGTTCTCCCAGATGGAGGTGGCCGGGCTCCGCGCCCGACTGGAAGGAGAGCAGGACATGGCCGCCGGGCACCAGGGTGCGGTGGAAATCGGCGAAGGCGGCCGGCAGGTGGTCGTCGGGGACGTGGATGATCGAGTACAGGGCCGTGATGCCGCCCAGGGTGGCGTCCGGCAGGTCCAGCGACGTCATCGAACCCACATGGAAGCGCAGTTGTGGGTGTGCGTCGCGGGCCAGGGTCACCATGGCGGGGGAGAGGTCCACCCCGAAGGCCGGGACGCCGAGGTCGTGCAGGCGGGCGGTGACGAAGCCGGGGCCGCTGCCGAGGTCGGCCACGGGTGCCGGGCCGTTCGCCGTGACCAGCTCGGCGAAGGCGGTCACGAGCTGCCGGTCCAGGGGGTGGAACAGGCTGTCCGGGAAGCGGGACGCGTAGTCCTTGGCGATCGCGTCGTAGGACGAGCGGGTGGTCTGCAGGAAGTCCGCGGTCGAGTCGCTCACGACGGCGGAGCCTACCGGCCCGGGGCCCGCCGCGGTCCGGTCCGGTCCGTGGACAAGTCGAGCGCTACCATGGGTAGGCATGGTATGCGTGGAAGAGGAAACAAGGGTTTTACCCATCAAAGTCCGCCGCCATGCGTCCGCCGGTCAAATTTTCTTCCCCTAACGGGCTGAAGTTTTGTTGATCGAGGGTTAGTTGACCGTCCGGGCGTCCTACCCTTCAGAGGGTGAACCAAGTGATGTCCCGAGAGTCCGAGGCCGACCTCCCCGGGGACGTGCTCCCCGGCGTGCTCAGCGAGTCCCTGCACGCCGAACTGGTCGCCTTCCGCCGCGACTTGCACATGCACCCCGAACTGGGCAACCAGGAGTTCCGTACGACCGCCGCGATCAAGGAGCGGCTGGAGCGGGCCGGGCTGCGCCCCCGCGTCCTGGCCACCGGAACCGGGCTCATCTGCGACATCGGGCTCCCGGAGGGCAAGCGGCGTCCCCCCGTCCCGGTGCTCGCCCTGCGGGCCGACATCGACGCCCTGCCCATCCCGGACACCAAGACGGACTGCGCGTACCGGTCCACCGTGCCGGACCGCGCCCACGCCTGCGGCCACGACGTGCACACCACGATCGTGCTCGGCGCCGGGCTGGTCCTCGCCGACCTGCACGCCAAGGGGCTGCTGCCCCGCCCGGTGCGGCTGGTCTTCCAGCCCGCCGAGGAGGTGCTGCCCGGCGGCGCGCTCGGCGCCATCGGGGACGGCGCGCTCGACGACGTGGGCCGGATTCTCGCCGTGCACTGCGACCCCAAGGTCGACGCCGGCCGGATCGGGCTGCGGCACGGCGCCATCACCAGCGCCTGCGACCGGCTGGAGGTCGCCCTCGACGGCCCCGGCGGCCACACCGCCCGCCCCCATCTCACCACCGACCTGGTCACCGCGGCCGCCCGTGTCGCCATCGACGTGCCCGCGCTCGTCGCCCGGCGCGTCGACACCCGCGCCGGCCTCGCCCTGACCTGGGGCCGGATCGAGTCGGGCCACGCCCCGAACGTCGTCCCGCAGCACGCGGAGCTGTCCGGCACCATCCGCTGCCTGGACCTCGACGCCTGGCGCGAGGCCCCCGACATCGTGCACGCGGCCATCGACGAGGTCGCCACCCTGCACCGGGCCAAGTCGGAGATCAACTACGTACGGGGCGTGCCGCCGGTCGTGAACGACCGGGAGTCCACCGAGCTGCTGCGCAGGTCCATGGTCGCCCGGCGTGGCATGCGCTCCGTCGAGAGCACCGAGCAGAGCCTCGGTGGCGAGGACTTCTCCTGGTACCTGGAGAACGTGCCCGGCGCCATGGCCCGCCTCGGCGTCCGCACCCCCGGCGACCGCATCGTCCGTGACCTGCACCAGGGCGACTTCGACGCCGACGAGCACGCGATCACGGTCGGCGTGGAATTGTTCACCGCCGCCGCCCTGCTCGACACCCAGTAGGCGGCCCCGGAGGAGGGGCGCCCGGTTGGCGCCCCTTCGTCCCCCTGTGTCACCTCGGCGTAACCGGCGGTGCTCGTCTGTAACCCGGAGTCGGCACGAATCGATAACGGCCCGGACAAACCCCGTGCCCCTTCCCTTCTACGCGCGTTACTGTGCGCCGAAATCGCCACCACTGGCGGCACATTGGGGACAGCGGCCCGTGACGGCGCCGTGGGGATGAAGGGGTGCTTGCTGTGCGTCTGCTCTCTCGGAAGATCTCCCGGAGGACGAGGTTCTCCCAAGCTGCGGTGACCGTCGCGGTCGTCGCCCTCGCGGCCGCGGGGTGCGGCAAGTCCAGCACCGACTCCTCCGGCACGTCCTCCAAGGACGGCAAGTACTCCGCCAAGGGCATCGGCCTCGCCTACGACATCGGCGGCAAGGGCGACCAGTCGTTCAACGACGCGGCCTACTCCGGCTTCAAGAAGGCCCAGGACGAGTTCAAGATCGGCGGCCGGGACATCGAGCCGCAGGCCAACGAGTCCGACGCCGACAAGGTGCAGCGCCTGGAGACCCTGGCGAAGTCCGGCTACAACCCGGTCATCGGCGTCGGCTTCGCCTACGCGCCGGCCGTGAAGCAGGTCGCCGCGAAGTACCCGAAGGTCACCTTCGGCATCATCGACGACAACACCATCCAGGCGAAGAACGTCGCCGACATGGTCTTCCACGAGGAGCAGGCCTCGTACCTGGCGGGCGTGGCCGCGGCCAAGGCCACGAAGAAGAACCACGTCGGCTTCATCGGCGGCGTGGACATCCCGCTGATCCACAAGTTCGAGGCCGGGTTCGACCAGGGTGCCAGGTCCGTCAACCCGAAGATCAAGATCGAGTCGCAGTACCTGACCCAGACGGCCCAGGAGGGTGGCTTCTCCAGCCCGGACAAGGGCGAGAACGCGGCCAACGGCCAGATCGACGCCGGTGCCGACGTCCTCTACCACGCGGCCGGTCTCTCCGGTCAGGGCGTGATCAAGTCCGCCGCCGAGCACAAGGTGTGGGCCATCGGAGTGGACTCCGACCAGTACACGCAGAGCGCGCTCGCCAAGTACAAGGACCACATCCTCGGCTCGGCCCTGAAGAACGTCGGCGGCGCCGTCTACGACCTCGCCAAGTCCGTCTACGAGGGCAAGCCGCTCAGCGGCGAGGTCCGCGGCGACCTGAAGTCCGGCGGCGTCGGCTTCGCCGACTCCAACCCGAAGTACAAGGCGATGACCGACGTGGCCTCGGCCGTGGACAAGGCCAAGCAGGACATCATCGCCGGCAAGATCACGGTCGACACCAAGTGATCTGATCCCCGCTTCCGGGCCCGCCCGGGCGCCGTCGCCCTCGTACGCCCCTTGCCTACCGCAAGGGGCGTACTGCTGTCCGTAACCTTGACAGTGACTGTGGCCACAGCTCGATAACGGACCGGACATTGGGGGTGTTCCGTCCGGTCTACGCGCGTTACGCTGCGGCGGAACCAGCGCCTGGTTTGGGCGCTTGCACAAAGGAGTCACGTTCCATGCGCCGGGTGTCCCGTATCACGATTGCAGGCGTTGCGACCGCAGCGCTGGCCGTCACCGTCTCTGCCTGCGGCAGCTCGTCCTCGTCCTCCTCCACCGAGGGCAAGTCCAAGGGCATCGGCCTGGCGTACGACGTCGGCGGCAAGGGTGACCAGTCCTTCAACGACGCGGCCTACGCGGGCCTGCAGAAGGCCCAGAAGGACTTCGGTGTCGGCGCCCGCGACGTCGAGCCGCAGGACAACGAGACGGACGCGGACAAGGCGCAGCGCCTGGAGACCCTGGCGAAGGCGGGCTACAACCCGGTCATCGGCGTCGGCTTCGCCTACGCGGGGGCCGTGAAGGAGGCCGCCGCGAAGTTCCCGAAGGTCACCTTCGGCATCATCGACGACAACCAGACCCGGGCGAAGAACGTCGCCGACATGGTCTTCCACGAGGAGCAGTCCTCGTACCTCGCCGGTGTCGCGGCCGCCAAGGCGACCAAGAAGAACCACATCGGCTTCATCGGCGGCGTGGACGTCCCGCTGATCCACAAGTTCGAGGCCGGCTACATCCAGGGTGCCAAGTCGGTCAACCCGAAGATCAAGGTCGAGTCGCAGTACCTGACCCAGACGGCCCAGGAGGGTGGCTTCTCCAGCCCGGACAAGGGCGAGAACGCGGCCAACGGCCAGATCGACGCGGGTGCCGACGTCGTCTACGCGGCCGCCGGCCTCTCCGGCCAGGGCGTGATCAAGTCCGCCGCCGAGCACAAGGTGTGGGCCATCGGCGTCGACTCCGACCAGTACAACCAGGCCGCGCTGGCCCAGTACAAGAAGTACATCCTGACCTCGGCCCTGAAGAACGTCGAGGGCGCGGTCTACGAGCTCTCCAAGTCCGTCATCAAGGACAAGAAGCCGCTCTCGGGTGAGATCCGCGGCTCGCTGGCCAACGGTGGTGTCGGTCTGGCCGACTCCAACCCGGCTTTCAAGAGCAACGCCGACATCCAGGTCGCGGTCAAGAAGGCCGAGGCAGGCATCAAGAACGGCACCATCAAGGTGAAGACCTCCTGACGATCTGGGTCAGAAGCCTTGGCCAACAGAACGCTGTAATGACAGCGTTACGGCCACGGAACGGGGTGCGGAGAGGATGACCTGTCTGCACCCCTGCCGTGATCTCCCGCCTGCCGCGCGACGCCTGGCGCGCACGCTCGCCGCGTTGCCGGACCGTCCTCGTGGCGGAGCCACGAGGACGCTTCGGCGCCCTGCGATCGCACGCACCGGACGCCGCGCGGGCCGCCCTCCGGGCGGACGACGGGAGACAACGGCAGGGACGCCCCCGTTCGCGCGGCAGAATGCTCGGAACGGATCGGGTACTTGCACAAGACGGCTGTTCTTGAACAAGGCCGATCAGGTCCGGGCACTATTTAAAGCAGGGGCGCTACGCGCGTAGAGTGGCCCCTTTCCTGAGGAGAGTGCGCCATCGACGCGTCCAGCAGCCCTCCGCTCACCGCTCAGTCGACAGTCGCGGTCGAGCTCGCGGGCATCACCAAGCGATTTCCGGGTGTCGTCGCCAACCACGACATCCACCTGACGGTCCACAAGGGCACCGTCCACGCCCTCGTCGGCGAGAACGGAGCCGGCAAGTCGACCCTGATGAAGATCCTCTACGGCATGCAGAAGCCGGACGAGGGCACCATCGCGGTCGACGGTGAGCAGGTGAGCTTCTCCAGCCCCGCCGACGCCATCGCCCGCGGCATCGGCATGGTCCACCAGCACTTCATGCTGGCCGACAACCTGACCGTGCTGGAGAACGTGGTGCTCGGCAGCGAGAAGCTGCACGGCAT
The DNA here is from genome assembly GCF_042959345.1 of Streptomyces sp. NPDC007905. Lineage (NCBI taxonomy): Bacteria > Bacillati > Actinomycetota > Actinomycetes > Kitasatosporales > Streptomycetaceae > Streptomyces > Streptomyces sp. NPDC007905. The sequence continues at coordinate 177,453 of NZ_JBIBKS010000005.1, forward strand.
CGGCGGCGGCGCCCGCAAGAAGATCAAGGAGATCTCCGACCGCTACGGCCTGGGCATCCGCCCCGACGTCCTGGTCGAGGACCTCGGCGTGGCCGACCGCCAGCGCGTGGAGATCCTCAAGGTCCTCTTCCGCGGCGCGCGCACCCTGATCCTCGACGAGCCGACCGCCGTGCTCGTCCCGCAGGAGGTCGACGCGCTCTTCGACAACCTGCGCGAGCTGAAGTCCGAGGGCCTGTCCGTCATCTTCATCTCCCACAAGCTGGGCGAGGTGCTGTCCGTCGCCGACGACATCACCGTCATCCGGCGCGGTACGACGGTCGGGACCGCGATCCCCTCCGAGACCACCCCGCGCCAGCTCGCCGAGCTGATGGTCGGCAGCGAGCTGCCCACCCCGGAGACCGCCGAGTCCACCGTCACCGACCGGGCGGTGATCGAGGTCCGGAACCTCACCGTCTACGCCCGCGGCGCCGTCTCCCTCGGCACGGAGGACGAGCCCACCGCAGAGGGCCTCACCGAGTTCGCGCCCGCCGGCGAGACCAAGCGGGTCCTGGACGACGTCTCCTTCACCATCCACGCCGGCGAGGTCATGGGCATCGCCGGTGTCGAGGGCAACGGCCAGACCGAGCTGATCGACGCCCTGATCGGCACCAAGCACGCCGACTCCGGCTCGATCACCTTCCTGGGCGAGGACATCACCCCCTGGGCCACCCGCAAGCGCCGCGAGTCCGGCGTCGGCTACATCCCCGAGGACCGCCACCGCCAGGGCCTGCTGCTGGAGGCCCCGCTCTGGGAGAACCGCATCCTCGGTCACGTCACCGAGAAGCCCAACGCCAAGGGCTTCTGGCTGAACCCCAAGGGCGCCCAGGCCGACACCCGCCGGATCGTCGAGGAGTACGACGTCCGCACCCCCGGCATCGACGTCACCGCTGCCTCCCTGTCCGGCGGCAACCAGCAGAAGCTGATCGTCGGCCGCGAGATGAGCCACGACCCGAAGTTCCTGATCGCCGCCCACCCGACCCGTGGTGTGGACGTCGGCGCCCAGGCACAGATCTGGGACCGCATCCGCGAGGCCCGCCGCGAGGGTCTGGCCGTGCTGCTGATCTCCGCCGACCTGGACGAGCTGATCGGCCTGTCGGACACCCTGCGCGTCATCTACGACGGCAGGCTGGTCGCCGACGCCGACCCGGCCACCATCACGCCGGAGGAGCTGGGCTCGGCCATGACAGGTGCCGCGTCCGGTCACCTGGAGCACGAAGAGACCGCCCCCGAGGGCGACGACAACGCCGGTCCGGAGGACGAGGCCCGATGAAGAAGTTCGACAAGGAGCGGGTGCTCGTCGCGGTGGCCGGACCGGTCATCGCGCTCGTCCTGGCGATCGTGCTGACCTCCGTGGTCCTGCTCGCCTCGGGCAAGAACCCGATCGAGCCGTACATCCTGATGCTCCAGCAGCTGCCGTACTCGGACATCCAGGTGCTGATCATCAACCAGGCGTCGCTGTACTACATCGCCGCCATCGCGGTCGCCCTCGGCTTCCGCATGAACCTGTTCAACATCGGCGTCGACGGCCAGTACCGCCTCGCCGCGGTGATGACCGCCGTCGTCGGCGCCCACGTGGCCCTGCCCGGCGTCCTGCAGGTCCCGATGCTGCTGATCGTCGCCATGGCCACCGGTGCCTTCTGGGCCGGAATCGCCGGTGTCCTGAAGGTCACCCGGGGCGTCAGCGAGGTCGTCGCGACGATCATGCTGAACTCGATCGCCACCGCCGTCATCGGCTACGTCACCCTCACCGACGTGTGGGGCGTGCAGGTCGGCGACAACGTGACGACCGGTGTCATGAAGAAGTCCGGCTGGTTCCCGGGCATCAACCTGGGCTCGGACGTCGGCGAGATCTACGGCCTCGTCTTCCTCGCCGTCCTGCTCGGCATCGGCTACTGGATCGTCCTCAACCGCACCCGCTTCGGCTTCGACCTGCGCGCCACCGGCGCCTCCGAGACCGCCGCCGCGGCCTCCGGTGTCGACGCCAAGCGCATGGTGCTGACCGCGATGCTGATCTCCGGCGCCATCTCCGGCCTGGCCGGTCTGCCGCTGCTGCTCGGCGACACCCACACCTACAGCCTGAGCTTCCCCGCGGGCCTCGGCTTCACCGCCATCGGCATCGCCCTGCTCGGCCGCAACAACCCCGGCGGCATCGCGCTCGCCGCCCTGCTGTGGGCCTTCCTCGACAAGGCCTCGCCCGCCCTCGACTACGCGACCCCCGTGGCGTACGACAAGGAGATCGCCACGATCATGCAGGGCCTGATCGTCTTCGCGGTCGTCATCTCGTACGCGGCCGTCCAGCAGTGGGCCCTGCGCCGCCAGCAGCGCCGGGTCGGCGCCGAGCTGGCCGCGGCCGCCGCCCAGAACACCAACAAGGAGGTGGCTGCCTGATGTCCACCGCGACCATCGCCAAGCCGCAGGCGAAGCAGCCCGGCAAGGGCGGCCGCCGCATGTCGCTCCCGGTACTCCTGCTGGTCATCGCGGGTGTGCTGGTGCTGACCTCGATCGTCCGCCTGATCACCGGCGCGGACGGCATCACCTCGGTCGGGCAGATGTCCACCGCGCTGCAGCTCGCGGTGCCGATCGGGCTCGCCGGCCTCGGTGGCCTGTGGTCCGAGCGCGCGGGCGTCGTCAACATCGGTCTCGAGGGCATGATGATCCTCGGCACCTGGTTCGGCGCCTGGGCCGGCTACCAGTGGGGCCCGTGGACCGGTGTCGCCTTCGGCATCATCGGCGGCGCGCTCGGCGCCGTCCTGCACGCCATCGCCACCGTCACCTTCAACGTCAACCACATCGTCTCCGGTGTGGCGCTGAACATCCTCGCCCTCGGCGTGACCCGCTACCTGTCGAAGTTCACCTTCGCCAACGCCCCGCAGGGTTCCACCAAGCAGTCCCCGCCGATCGACTCTCTCGGCGAGTTCAGCATCCCGGGCCTGTCCAACTGGCTGACCACGCTCAACGGGAAGCACTGGTTCCTGGTCTCGGACATCGCGGGCCTGCTCGGCGGTCTGGTCACCGACCTGTCGCCGCTGACCGTCGTCGCGGTCGCCCTCGTCCCGCTGACCTGGTGGGTGCTGTGGCGCACCTCCTTCGGTCTGCGCCTGCGCTCCTGCGGCGAGAACCCGGTGGCGGCGGAGTCCCTCGGCGTCAACGTGTACAAGTACAAGTACATCGCCGTGATCATCTCCGGCGGCTTCGCCGGCCTCGGCGGCGCGTTCCTGTCCATCGTCGCCTCGAACGTGTACCTCGACGGCCAGACGGCCGGCCGCGGCTACATCGGTCTCGCCGCGATGATCTTCGGCAACTGGATGCCGGGCGGCCTCGCCCTCGGCGCCGGCCTGTTCGGCTACACCGACAGCCTCAACCTGCGCGGCGGCACGGTGAACGTCCACGCGCTGATCCTGCTGCTGGCGATCCTGCTGGTGTTCGGCGCCGCCTACCTGGCATGGCGGAAGAAGTACGTCCCCGCCGTCGTCACGGTCGTCATCGCGGCCCTGATGTTCCTCTGGTACACCTCCACCAACGAGGTCCCACGCCAGCTGGTGACAGCGACGCCGTACATCGTCACGCTGCTCGTCCTCTCGCTGTCCGCGCAGAAGCTGCGCATGCCGAAGGCGGACGGCCTGCCGTACCGGAAGGGGCAGGGCAAGTGACGAGCCCCGCCGCCGACTTCGACTGGGAGGCGCTGCGGGCCGAGGCGCGGGAGGCCATGTCCCATGCCTACGCCCCCTACTCGGGCTACCCGGTCGGGGTGGCGGCCCTGGTCGACGACGGGCGCACGGTCACCGGCTGCAACGTCGAGAACGCCTCCTACGGCCTCGGCCTGTGTGCCGAGTGCGGTCTGGTCTCGCAGCTGCAGCGCACCGGGGGCGGCCGCCTCACGCACTTCACCTGCGTGGACGGCACGGGCGCCCTGCTCGTCCCGTGCGGCCGCTGCCGCCAGCTGCTGTACGAGTTCGGCGGCCCCGAGCTGCTCCTCGACACCCCGGCGGGCGTCCTGCCGCTCGCCGAGATGCTGCCCCAGGCCTTCGGCCCGGACCATCTCACCAAGTAACTCCTCTACGGCCCCCCTGACCTGCTCAGGGGGGCCGTGCACTTCGCACTTCCCGGAAGGAAGGCCATGGCCATGGACGCCATCTCCGTCATCCGCACCAAGCGGGACCGCGGTGAGCTGACCGACGAGCAGATCGACTGGGTCATCGACGCGTACACCCGTGGCGAGGTCGCCGACGAGCAGATGTCCGCGCTCGCCATGGCGATCCTGCTCAACGGCATGAACCGCCGTGAGATCGCCCGCTGGACGGCGGCCATGATCGCTTCCGGCGAGCGCATGGACTTCTCCTCGCTGTCCCGCCCGACCGCGGACAAGCACTCGACGGGTGGCGTGGGCGACAAGATCACCCTTCCCCTGGCCCCGCTCGTGGCGGCCTGTGGTGCGGCCGTGCCCCAGCTCTCGGGCCGGGGCCTCGGTCACACGGGCGGCACGCTGGACAAGCTGGAGTCGATCCCGGGCTGGCGGGCCCTCCTCTCCAACGAGGAGATGCTGAACGTCCTGGACACCACGGGCGCGGTGATCTGCGCGGCGGGCGACGGTCTGGCACCGGCCGACAAGAAGCTGTACGCCCTGCGTGACGTGACGGGCACGGTGGAGGCGATCCCCCTGATCGCGTCCTCCATCATGTCGAAGAAGATCGCGGAGGGCACGGGTTCGCTGGTCCTGGACGTGAAGGTCGGCTCCGGCGCGTTCATGAAGACCCTCGAGGACGCCCGTGAGCTGGCGTCCACGATGGTCGGCCTCGGCACGGACCACGGCGTGAAGACGGTCGCGCTCCTCACGGACATGTCCACCCCGCTGGGCCTCACGGCGGGCAACGCCCTGGAGGTCCGCGAGTCGGTCGAGGTCCTCGCGGGCGGCGGCCCCGCGGACGTCGTCGAGCTGACGATCGCCCTGGCCCGCGAGATGCTCGACGCGGCCGGCGTGAAGGACGCGGACCCGGCGAAGGCCCTGGCCGACGGCTCGGCGATGGACGTCTGGCGCCGGATGATCGCGGCCCAGGGCGGCGACCCGGACGCCGAGCTGCCCACGGCGAAGGAACAGCACGTGATCAAGGCGCCGTCCTCGGGCGTCCTGACGCGCCTCGACGCCTACGACATCGGCGTCGCCGCCTGGCGCCTGGGTGCCGGCCGCGCCCGGAAGGAGGACCCGGTGCAGGCCGGGGCGGGCGTGGAGATGCACGCCAAGCCGGGTGACACGGTGACGGCGGGCCAGCCCCTCCTCACCCTCCACACGGACACCCCCGAGCGCTTCGAGTACGCGCTGCAGGCGGTGGAGGGTTCGTACGACATCGCGGCGCCGGGGACGGACTTCACGGCGTCGCCGGTGGTGCTGGAACGTATCGCCTGACCAGGGGATTTATCTTTGGGGTGAACGGGATCGGTGGACCTCCGCCGGTCCCGTTCGGCATGCTGGGATCGGTGACGCACCGAAGGAGACCGCCGTGAGCGCACTCACCGTCAGCCAGGATCCCGACCAGAACTGGGACGATCTCGTCCGGTTCTGGGAGGAGATGGAATGGCCAGAGGGCAGCAAGGTGGAGATCATCGAGGGGATCGTCACCGTGTCGCCTCCTCCCGCCAACCAGCACAACCTGATCGCCGAGGCGGTCCAACGCCGCCTGTACGCGGTGATTCCCGATGACTGGGGGATCTTTCAGACGCTGGCCATCGCGTCCCGTCACGACTGGGTATGTTCATCCCGGATCTCGTGGGGGCGCCCAAGGACGAAGTGGACGGTCCGGGCCACTACATCCCAGCAGCTGCGGCTGAACTCGTCGTAGAGGTCACCTCGAAGTCCAACGCTCGCCACGACCGCGTCAGCAAGCCCGCGGCGTATGCGGCAGCCGGCATCCCTCTCTACCTGCTCATCGATCGCTGGGCACAGGGTGGGCCCACTGTCACGCTGTACGGCGAACCACAGGCCGATGTCTACCGTGTCCTGCGTGCGGGGAAATTCGGCGAGGAGATCTTTTTGCCGCAGCCCTTCGACCTGAAGCTGGGTACAGGCGACTTCCCTGTCGGCTGACGAGATCACCCCAGGACCGCCGCCACCCCCACCAGTACCGGCACCGAAACCACCGTCGACAGCAGTACCGACTCCCGGGCCAGGCCTTCGGCCACCCGGTAACGGTTCGCGTAGGTGAACAGGTTCTGCGCGGCCGGAAGAGCCGACGTCACCACCACGTCCAGCAGTGGCGCGCCGTGCAGCCCGAAGACCCCCCTCGCCAGCACCCACGCCACCAGCGGTTGCCCCACCGACTTCAACGCCACCGACAGCAGGACCGGTTGACGGTCCCGCCCCCGTCCGGGGGCCGCGCTGCCGTGCAGGGACATCCCGAAGACGAGCAGGGCCGCGGGGACGGACATGTTGCCGATCAGCGTGAGGGGATCCATGACCGGGCCGGGTACGTGCAGACCGACGGCCGACACCACCACGCCCGTCAGCGAGCCCACCGCGATCGGATTGCGCAGCGGGGTCAACAGGCGCCGCCACACCGTGCCCTTCTCGCCCATCCCGGACAGGTCCAGGACCGTGAGGGCGACGGGGGTGACGAGGACGACCTGGAACAGCAGGACCGGTGCTACCAGGGACGCGTCGCCCAGAACGTACGCGGCGATCGGGATGCCGAGGTTGCCGGAGTTGACGTAGCCGGAGCACAGGGCGCCGATCGTGGTGCGGCCCACGCCCCAGCGGCGCAGTGCGCCGACCGCGACGAAGACGCCCGAGGCCACTGCCGTGCTCAGGGCCGTCACGAGCAGGCGGCTGGAGAACAGCACCGCGAGGTCGGCCCTGGCCAGGGTCGTGAACAGGAGTGCCGGGCCGGCCACGCTGAACGCCAGCCTCGTCAGTACCTCACCGCCCCGCTCACCGAGCGAGCCGCGCCGCCCGAGCACATAGCCCACCCCGATGACGACCGCGATCACCGCGAACCCGCTCAGCACCCCCTGCACGGGGCCAACCCTCCGGTGGAGCAGGGGCGCGGGTCAATGTGATCTCTGCCGACGGACCGGCCGGCGATGAGTTGTCGCCCACCCGCCGGTCTACCGCACGTGGACGCCAGGACACCGCCCGTGCTCACGCTCGCGGGCCCCGTCACCCGCAACGAGGTGCCGGGGTTGTGCGACGGCGTGCGGGCGCTGCTGGAGGCGACCGGCGCGCGGGTCGTCGTATGCGATGTGGGTGGGCTCGGGCCGCCGGGGCTGGGTGTCGTCGATCTGCTGGCGCGGCTGGAGCTGGCCGCCCGCCGGGCCGGTGGGCGGATACGGCTGCGCGACCCCGACCCGGCGCTGCCCGCCCTACTGGACCTCGTCGGCCTCCGCTTCCAGGTGGAGGGGCAGATCGAAGAGGGGGAACCAGCGCCGGGTGTCGAGGAAGCAGTGGAAACCGGTGATCCGGCCGTCTGAGATCTCCAGCACCTGTACCGCCCAGGGGCTGAAGCCGCCCTTGTCCTCGTCCGGCTTGTAGTGCGCGAAACCGGGCAGGCCGTTGGCCTGGACGGGCAGCAGGCGGGAGCCGGCGCAGGAGGCGCCCAGGGTGGTCATGAAGCCGGTGATGTCGGCCGTGCCGCGCAGCCACAGGTCGAACGGCGGCATCGTCATGACGGCGTCCTCGTGGAGCAGGGCCGTGAGCGCCGTCATGTCGTACCCCTCGAAGGCCTTGACGTAGCGCTCCAGGAGTATTTGCTGCTCCTCGTCCAGCGGGTCGGAGACCGACCCCTCGACGCCGGTGTCCCGGCGCTCGGCGAGCGTGGCCCGGGCCCGCTGCAGTGCGCTGTTGACCGAGGCGACCGTGGTGCCCAGCAGCTCGGCGACCTCGCTCGCCCTCCAGGCCAGCACCTCGCGCAGGATCAGCACCGCCCGCTGCTTGGGCGGCAGCTGCTGCAGCGCCGCCATGAACGCCAGCCGGATCGACTCCTTGGCGACGACCGCCTCGGCCGGGTCCTCCACCGTCGGCAGCACGCGCGCGTCCGGCATCGGCTCCAGCCAGGTGTTGTCCGGGCGCGGGGCGAGGGCGGCCCGGGCAAGCGGTGTCGACTCCGTCAGGTCCATCGGGCGGGCCCGCTTGTTCCCGGCCGTCAGCATGTCCAGGCAGACGTTCGTCGCGATCCGGTACAGCCACGAGCGCAGGCTGGAACGGCCCTCGAACTTGTCGTAGCTCCGCCAGGCCCGCACCAGGGTGTCCTGCACCGCGTCCTCGGCCTCGAAGGAGGAGCCGAGCATGCGGTAGCAGTACCCGGTCAGCTCCGTCCGGTGCTTCTCCAGTGCGACCTCGAGGTCCGCCGTCGCCGTGCTGTCGCCCATCGTCCACCCACCCCTGTGGCCGTTGTGTTCGCGCACCTTCGCGCCCCAGCACTTCGGAAGCTACCGCAGCCCGCTGACAATGGCCCCCGGAGCAAGAAAAAGCGCAGCTCAGACCGATTGCTTCACGGACATGAGCAGGTGCTGGTGCTGGTGCGCTCCCCGGGGGGACATGGGCCGGGGGCTCAGTGCGCGGGGATCGGCTCCCGGCGGGCCGCGACCCGGGCCGCCCGTGAGCCGAGGACCGTGATGGCCACGACGCCGAGGACCGCGAGGAGGCCGACGCCGACCGTGCCGGTCCAGCCGCCCGCGTGGAAGGCCATGGCGCCCACCGTGCTGCCCGCGCTGGAGCCGATGTAGTACGCCGACTGGTAGAGGGCCGAGGCCTGGGCGCGGCCGTGCGTGGCCGTCTTGCTGACCGCCGAGGAGGCGACGGCGTGGCCCGCGAAGAAGCCCGCCGTGATGAGGACCAGGCCCAGCAGGACCAGGGGCAGGGACGCGGCCAGGGACAGCAGCAGGCCCGTCGCGGTCGTACCGCCCGCCAGGTACAGCGCGCCCCGGCGGCCGAGGCGGCCCACCAGGCGGCCCGCCGTCGACGCCGACACCGTGCCCACCAGGTACACCAGGAAGATGGAGCCGACGATGCCCTGGGGCAGGCAGAAGGGCGCCTCCGTCAGGCGATAGCCGATCACCGTGTAGACGCCGCCGAACACCGTCATGAACAGCGCGCCGATCGCGTACAGGCGCCGCAGCAGCGGGTCGGAGAGGTGGTCGCGGACCGTGCCGAGCAGGACGCGGGGCCGCAGGGAGCCGGGCCTGAAGTGCTTCGGGGCAGGCAGCAGCAGGCGGAACGCCACCGCGCAGGTCACCGCGATCACGCCGATCACGCCGACGGCCACCCGCCAGCCCCACTCCTGCGCGACCCAGCCGGTGATCACCCGGCCGCTCATCCCGCCGACGCTGTTGCCCGCCACGAACAGCCCGATCGCCGTGACCAGCGCCTTCGGCCGGACCTCCTCGGCCAGGTACGCCGTCGCCGAGGCCGGAAGACCGGCCAGGGCCGCGCCCTGCACCGCTCGCAGCACCACCAGCGTGCCGAGGGAGGGTGCGAAGGGCACCAGGATCCCGACGCCCACCGCGACCGCCAGCGAGGCCGTCATCACCGTACGGCGGCCGAAGCGCTCCGAGAGGGCGCTCATCGGCAGCACGAACAGCGCCAGCCCGCCGGTCGCGGCCGCCACCGTCCAGCTCGCCTCGCTCGCCGCGACCCCGAACTCCCCGGAGATCAGCGGCAGCAGGGCCTGGGTGGAGTAGAGGAGGGCGAAGGTCGCGACGCCGGCGAGGAAGAGGGCGAAGCTCATCCGGCGGTAGCCGGGGCCGCCCGGTGCCAGCCGGGAGTCGGAGCCGGAGGACACCGAGGAGTCGAAGGAATCGGAGGCGGAGGAGCCGGGGGAGCCGGGGGAGGCGGCGGCGGAACGGACGAGCGGTGCGGCGCCCCCGCTGGTGGGCGCCCCGGTACTGGCGGGAGACATGCCTCGAAGCTACGGACGAGCCGGCTCATCCGTCCAATGCATGGATTCGCCATAATCGTTCCCATGATGCATCAGCAAAGATCACAGGCTCGACTGTCACCGTCCAGTGACACAGAAGACATGGCTGCGATGTCGACGGTGCTCGCGCCCCGGCTCGCCTACTTCGCCGGCGTGGCCCGCACGGAGCACGTCACGCGGGCCGCCCTGGAGATGAACGTCCCCCAGTCGACCCTCTCCCGCGCGATGGCCAGACTGGAGCAGGACCTCGGTGTCGACCTGTTCGCCCGCCACGGCCGTACGGTCTCCCTCACCCCCGCCGGCCACACCTTCCTCGCCTCCGTCGAACGCGCCCTCGCCGAGGTGGAGCGAGCCGCAGAGGAGGTCAGGGCCGACGCCGACCCGGCCACCGGCAAGGTCGCCTTCGGCTTCCTGCACACCATGGGCGCCGAGACCGTACCGGGCCTGCTGCACGCGTTCCGTGCCGACCACCCGCGCATCCGCTTCAGCCTCGTCCAGAACTACGGCGAGGCGATGCTGGAGGGGCTGCGGGCCGGGGAGCTGGACCTCTGCCTGACCTCTCCGGTCCCCGACGCCCCGGACCTGGTCGCCCGCCGCCTGGACGAGCAGAAGCTGCGTCTCGTCGTCCCGGCCGACCACCGTCTGGCCACCCGCCGCCGTATCCGGCTGGCGGAGGCGTCCGACGAGACCTTCGTGACCCTGGAGCCCGGCTACGGCCTCCGGCGGATCACCGACGCCCTGTGCCGCGAGGCCGGCTTCAAGCCCCGCATCGCCTTCGAGGGGGAGGAGGCGGAGACGCTGAGGGGCCTGGTGGCGGCCGGGCTCGGGGTCGCTCTCCTCCCCCCTCCCACGGTCCCGAGGCCAGGGGTCGTGGAACTGACGGTGACGGCCCCGAGGGCGGCGAGGGAGATCGGCGTGGCCTGGCTGGCCGACCGCCCGGACACACCCCCCGTGGCGGCCTTCAAGAAGTTCCTCCTTTCCAGAAGAGGAAGCCTCCTGCCCACCTGAAGGGTGGTGCGAAAGGCCCTGGGGCCTGTCGTCCCAGGGGTGTCAGCCCTTGCGAAGCGACCGCCCGAACCCCGCGGCCAGCGGCATCCGAAGCCCGATCGGCGGCGGAGCGGCCAACGCGTCCTCCAGCGGACGCGCGAACGCACTCCCGAACAGCGCCCCCGTCACGAAGTCCAGGGTCAGGGACAGTACTTCGTCCCGGTGCTGATGCAACCCGTGACCGTCGGAGTGCACTTCGAACCGGCACACGTCCCGGTTCACCTTCTTCGCCCGCGCCGCCAGCCGGAACGACAGCTCCGGGTCGGTCCGTTCGTCGTTCGTGCCGTGCACGATCAGCACCCGCCGCCCCACCAGCTGCTTCACCGGCTCGGCGGGCGCGGCCACATCCTCCTCGGGCAGCCAGGGAGCCAGCGCCACGACCGAGTTCACCGCCTCGTGCCCGCCCGCCCGCAGCGCCGCCCTGCCGCCCATGTCGAGGCCGACCAGACACACGGGGACATCCCCGTACCGTCGTACGACCTCGTCGGCGGCCCACTGCGCATCGGCTGCCAGATGCGCCTCGCCGCCGTTCCAGCCCCGGTAGCGGTAGTGGACGGTGTGGACAGCCAAGCCCTCCGCCCGGCCCGCGCGGGCCAACCTGCGGCCGAGGGAGCGGCCGAGGGCCGTCGCCCGGACGAGGGACGGCCGGCGGGCGGAGACCTCCTCGCCGCCGGGGAGCAGCAGCACCGCCCCGCTCACCGCGGTCGGCGCCGGACCGACTGCCCTGCCCAGCCCGGCCGTTCGGACCGGCGTCGCTTGCTGTCCCATGACAGAACAGTGTCAGAAGCCACGGTGTACGAAACCCGTCCGTGCGGTCACCGTTACATATCGACGGAAAAGTAAAGGCCGTCCAGCGGGTCCTCTACGCGCGTAGGCGTTAGAGTGCGCAGATGACGAGCCAGACCGCACCGACTGGGGCCGTCCCGACGCACGTCCCGACGCCGGACCAGATCCGCCGGGCGCCCAAGGTACTGCTGCACGACCACCTCGACGGCGGGCTCCGCCCCGGGACCGTCGTCGAACTCGCCCAGGAGACCGGGTACTCCCCTCTCCCCGAGACCGACCCCGACAAGCTGGGCATCTGGTTCCGCGAGGCCGCCGACTCCGGCTCGCTGGAACGGTATCTGGAGACCTTCTCGCACACCGTCGGCGTGATGCAGACCCGGGAGGCGCTCGTCCGGGTCGCCCGGGAGTGCGCCGAGGACCTCGCCGAGGACGGGGTCGTCTACGCGGAGGTGCGGTACGCCCCCGAGCAGCACCTGGAGGGCGGGCTGCGCCTCGAAGAGGTCGTCGAGGCGGTCAACGAGGGCTTCAGGCAGGGGGAGCGGCTCGCCCGGGAGAACGGTCACCGCATCCGGGTCGGCGCCCTGCTCACCGCGATGCGGCACGCGGCCCGCGCCCTGGAGATCGCCGAACTCGCCAACCGGTACCGGGACCTGGGCGTGGTCGGCTTCGACATCGCCGGTGCCGAGGCCGGCTACCCGCCCACCCGGCACCTGGACGCGTTCGAGTACCTCAAACGGGAGAACAACCACTTCACCATCCACGCAGGCGAGGCCTTCGGGCTGCCGTCCATCTGGCAGGCGCTGCAGTGGTGCGGCGCCGACCGGCTCGGGCACGGGGTGCGGATCATCGACGACATCGAGGTCCGCGAGGACGGCTCGGTGCGGCTCGGGCGGCTGGCGTCGTACGTCCGGGACAAGCGCATCCCGTTGGAGCTGTGCCCCAGCTCCAACCTGCAGACCGGGGCCGCGCCCTCCTACGCCGAGCATCCGATCGGGCTGCTGCGGCGACTTCATTTCAGGACGACGGTCAACACGGACAACAGGTTGATGTCGAACACCAGCATGAGCCGGGAATTCGAGCATCTCGTCGACGCGTTCGGTTACACGTTCGACGACCTGCAGTGGTTCTCCGTCAATGCGATGAAATCAGCGTTCATTCCTTTCGATGAACGGCTCGCGATGATCAATGACGTGATCAAGCCCGGATATGCAGAGCTGAAATCCGAATGGCTGTTCCAGCAGACCGCGTCCACCAGCGGGTCTTCCGGTTCGGAGGGGTAGGAGCGCTCCGCGGCGGGGCACGGAATGCGGACGGGCTTTCACAAGCCGTCCGCATTTCGGTGTTTGCGGCGGGTGGCTCGGCATGTTTACGGTCGTGGACCGCTCAGATCGTTTGTGATCTCCCGTCTCCGCATTCAAGGACGCATTCACCATGAAGCAGTCTGCTGCCAAGACCCTCGGTGTCGCCGCCCTCGGTGCCGCTTTCGCCGCCGTAGGCGCGGGCGCGGCCAACGCGGCCCCGGCCGTCCCGGACGCGACGCAGGCCACCCGGGCCCTGGACACCGTGACCAGGACGCTGCCGGCCGAGAACGTCGGAAAGGCGCTGCCGGGCGCCGGTCAGGCGCTCACCCAGGGGCAGGGTGCCGTCGGTGCCGGGGTGGCCGCCGCGCAGCCGGCCGTCGAGAAGGTTCTGGCCGGGGGGCCGACCGCGCCGGTCGCCGGCCTGCTCGGCGGGCTGCCGCTGCAGGGCCTGCCCACGCACGGTGTGCCGGTGAACGGCCTCCCGCTCGGCTGACGCCCACTGCGCGCACGACGCCGCTGGGGCGCCCCGGACACGTCCGGGGCGCCCCAGCGGCGTTCGCGGGCACACGGACTACCAGGCGGCGGTCCGGGCCTTGTCCTGCGACGGCAGCAGGATCCAGAGCGCTATGTAGAGCAGGAACTGCGGGCCGGGCAGCAGGCAGGACAGTACGAAGACGATCCGCATCGTCGTCGGGGAGGTGCCGAAGCGCCGTGCCAGCGCTGCGCACACTCCGCCGATCATGCGGCCGTTGGTGGGGCGGGCAAGGCTGGACATCCGCGGCTCCTTCGCGAGCATCGTGCGAGGCTTCCCGGTCGGTTGCCTCATCTGCCTACCACGGTAAGGAGACGAACGGGACGAAGCCTCGCTCTACGGGGCGATCCCGACCCTGGGAATCGTCGGGGTCCGACCCTGAGGGAGGTCCTCCTGGACGGTGACCCTCGCGGTCTCGCGGGGTGCGCGCTCACCCCGCCGCCGCCGCAGCCAGGCCCGGCCCGCCGGCACCACGGCCAGGTGGGCCAGGACCACCCCCACCGTGTTCAGCAGCAGCGAGTCGACGTCCACGACCCTGCCGGGCACACCGGTCTGCAGCAGGGCGATGCCCAGCGACAGCAGGGCGCCCGTGGCCGCCGTACGGATCAGGGAGGCGAGCGGGGAGACGGCGAGCCTGCCCTGCGCCATCGGCAGCAGCACGCCCATCGGTGCGAGCAGGGCGAGCCCCTCGCCGAGGCGTCTGGCGGCCTCCGGCCAGCCCAGCGCCAGGTCGGCCCGGATGCCGGCCAGCGGGCGCAGGTTGGCGGGCATCACCCAGGGGACGTCCAGGGGCCGCAGCATCAGCCAGGCCACGAGCCCGAGATGTGCGACGAGGAGGACACCCCCCGTCACACGGATGCGAATCGCGGCGCTGCCGCCGATGGAGCCTTGACGCTGCACGCCCCCCTAGACGCACCCGTGTGCACGATCGGTTCCGCATCCGTCACGCGGATGCACATGAGGCGTCGGCCACACCGGCCCGCGGGCGGCTTCCGAACCCGCGCCGGAATGGCTGCCGGCGCCTTCCGCGATCCCGGGTCCTCGGTCCGCGGCCATCCGGCCGGACGCCCCGGGGTCCGGCTTCTCAGCCCGCCCCGACCTCGCTCGTCGGCGGCTCGTCGCTGCCCGGGTGGTTGCGGACATCGTCGGTGCACTCGTAGCGGCGCAAGGGGGCGCCCGGGCCGCCCAGGGTCACCGAGCCGTCGCCCTCCGTCGCCGCCGAGTCGGACAGCGTGCACACGAGCTGGGCGCGGGCGTAGGGGGGCAGCCGGTCAGGTGCGGTGCTCAGCCGCAGCGCGTCCTCCGGGTCCTTCGGGCCCGGCCCGGCGACGCTCAGACCGCCCGGCACGTACGTGGTGTAGCCCGCCGCCTTCTCCGCCGCCGCCGGGGACGCGGCGAGCTGGTCCAGCAGGCCCTGCGCCACGATCACCCGGCGCCGGGCGTCCGGCGTGCCGTCCGGGACCCGCACGGTCCGGTCGACGGCCACCAGGGACGAGCCGCACAGCAGGAAGACCTGCACCGGCACTCCGTGCGAGGACTGCGTGGAGACGCCGGGGCCGGACAGCGAGCACGGCACGCGGGAGGGCGCCGCACCGAAGTCCGTCGGCACCTCGGTGGGCCGGATCCCGCACCCCGCGAGCAGCGCGGCGAAGAGGGATGCCGCCAGCAGTCCTCGTATGGTCCCCGCGTTCATGACCCCTCCTTCCCACGGTCCCCGGACCCGTTGTCCTGATCGCCGTCGCCGCTCTCCTCCGTCAGCCGTGAGGCGTCCCGGGGTAGCCGCAGCGTGAACACCGCACCCCCGTCGGGGGAGTTGGCGGCCGTGATCTCACCGCCGTGGATGTGGGCGTTCTCCAGGGCGATGGACAGGCCCAGGCCGCTGCCCTCCGAGCGCGGCCGGGAGGCGCTGGCCTTGTAGAAGCGGTCGAAGACGTGCGGCAGGACGTCCTCGGGGATGCCGGGCCCGTGGTCGCGCACCGCGATGACGAGATCGTCGTCCTCTTCGCTGTCCATGCGCACCGACACCCTGACCGGCGATCCGCCGTGCTTGAGGGCGTTGCCGATCAGGTTGGCCAGTATGACGTCCAGGCGGCGCGGGTCGAGCTGGACGTGGATCCCGCGTTCGGCGTCCAGTTCGACGGCGTCCAGCCAGGCGCGGGCGTCGATGCATGCGGTGATCTGATCGGCGATGTCGACGTCGTCCAGGACCAGGCGTGCGGTGCCCGCGTCGAAGCGGGTGACCTCCATCAGGTTCTCGACCAGGTCGTTCAGCCGTCGTGTCTCGCTGACGACCAGCCGTACGGCGGGTTCGATCATCGGGTCGATGCCCCCGGCCTCGGACTCCAGCTCCTCCTCCAGCACCTCCGTGACGGCGGTGATGGCGGTCAGGGGCGTCCGCAGCTCGTGCGACATGTCGGCGACGAAGCGGCGGGAGGCCTCGTCGCGGGCGGCCATGTCGTCGACCCGCTTCTCCAGCGCCTCGGCGGCGTTGTTGAACGTGCGGGACAGATCGGCGAGCTCGTCCGTGCCCGACACCCTGAGCCGGGTGTCCAGCCTGCCCTCGCCGAGCCGCCGGGCGGCCACCCCGAGCCGGTGCACCGGCTTCAGCACGGTCGTGGCGGCGGCCTGCGCGAGCAGTGCCGAGCCGATCAGCGCGAGACCCGTCGCGATTCCCAGCGACCAGGCCAGCGAGTTGAGGTCCTTGGCCTCCGGCTCCAGCGACTTCGCCATGTAACCCGTCGGCCCGCCGCCGATCAGCTTCGTACCGGCCACCAGATACGGCGTGCCGTGCTCGTCGATCCGCTGCCAGTACAGGTGGTACGGCGACTTGTTGCCGTCGGTCACCTTCTGCTGCTTGTTCACCGCCTCGCGCAGCGACCCCGGCACGTCCTCGAGCGAGAACCCGTTGATGCCGCCCGAGTTGCCGTACACCGTCTTGCCGTTCGCGTCCTGGGCGACCAGCAGCACGCTGAACCGCTGGCTGCTGCCGGCCATCTGGCCCGCCGCCCGCTGCAGTTCGTCCTGCGTGGGGTGCACGGGCAGCGCACCGGTGCGGTTCTGCATCTCCTGCTGGAAGTCGCGCAGCACCGCGTCCTGGGCACGCGTGAGCACGGCCTCCCGGTTCAGCCAGTACGCGATGCCCGACGCCGACACCGCGGCGGTGAGCGCGACCAGACCGAAGACGACGACCAGCCGCAGCCTGAGGCTGGTGAACCGCAGCCGCGACAGACTTCCCTTGCGCCCCGCGGCCCAGCCGCGCAGCCCCCCTTGGGTATGGGTCACTGAGGAGCGTCCAGGCGGTAGCCGACACCACGGACGGTGCGGATCAGGGTCGGGGACGAGGGCACGTCCTCCACTTTGGCACGCAGCCGCTGTACGCACGCGTCCACCAGGCGCGAGTCGCCCAGGTAGTCGTGCTCCCACACCAGCCGCAGCAACTGCTGGCGGGACAGCGCCTGACCGGGCCGCCGGCTCAGCTCCAGCAGCAGCCTCAGCTCGGTCGGCGTCAGCTGCAGGTCCTCGCCGTTCTTGGTCACGGTCATCGCCGACCGGTCGATGACGACGTTGCCGAACGTCGCCGAGTCACTGGACTCGCGTTCCCCGCGCCGCAGCACCGCCCGGATCCGGGCGTCCAGCACCCGGCCCTGCACGGGCTTGACCACGTAGTCGTCGGCACCGGACTCCAGCCCGACCACCACGTCGATGTCATCACTTCGCGCGGTCAGCAGGATGATCGGCAGTTGGTCGGTGCGCCGGATGCGCCGGCACACCTCGAATCCGTCGATGCCGGGCAGCATCACGTCCAGCACGATCAGATCCGGCCGCTGCTCGCGCAACAGCTTCAGACCGTCCTCACCGCTGGCAGCGGTGGCCACCCGGTGTCCCTGGCGCGTCAGGGAGAGCTCCAGGGCCGTACGGATGGCGTCGTCGTCCTCGATCAGCAACAGGGAAGGCACGCACACATTCTGGCCCATGGACGGGCTCTCGTACGACCTGCCGGCACCATGCCGTCTCTACCGCCACCACCTGTGCGCTCTCCGTGACGATCCTGGGCGGGCCCCCTGTGACAGGTCTGTGACAGTCGGCTGACACGGCCATGAAGGTCACTCGGCAAGCTTCTCGGCACAGGCAAGGAAGCAACACCGAGCAGACCGAACACCGGCAGTTCACGACGGGGGAGCGCGAGATGAGCACGCTGCACAGCATCAGCACCAGCGCAGTGGTCACGCGTCTGCACGACGTGCACCGGGGTTCCGAGAAGTCCGGTGCCGTGAGCGGGCGGGGGTGCGCTCGCGGCACCGGGCGTCAGCACACCGGTTACATAACGGTGGTTGACACGTACACGGGGGAAACGCACGGGGGATCCGCGTACAGGGAGGACTCGGGGGAGCGCCGTTCGCTGACGGAGGCGGAGTTCACCGCCTACGTCCAGGAGCGCCGCGCCTCCCTGTACGCCACCGCCTACCACCTGACCGGCGACCGCTTCGAGGCCGAGGACCTGCTGCAGAGCGCGCTGTTCTCGACGTACAAGGCGTGGGAGCGGATCAGCGACAAGGCGGCGGTCGGCGGCTATCTGCGCCGCACGATGACCAATCTGCACATCAGCGCCTGGCGGCGCCGCAAGCTCAACGAGTACCCGACCGAGGAACTGCCGGAGACGCCCGGCGAGACGGACGCGATGCGCGGCACGGAGCTGCGCGCGGTCCTGTGGCAGGCGCTGGCCCGGCTGCCCGAACTCCAGCGCACCATGCTGGTTCTGCGGTACTACGAGGGCCGTACGGATCCGGAGATCGCGGAGATCCTCGGCATCAGTGTCGGCACGGTGAAGTCCAGCATCTGGCGCTCGCTGCGCCGCCTGCGCGAGGACGAGGTCCTCAGCTTCGGCCGTGACGAGGAGAACGCCTTCGGCGAGCTGGTGGCCTGAAGGTTCGGGGGGAGCAACGGGGGAGCCACGGGGGACCACTGGGGGGTGGTCCCACGGGGATACGGGGGAGCACGGGGAGCGGGACTGGAGGGACCGGAGGTCCGTCCAGTCCCGTTTTCGCGTTTCCGTACGTCCGGTTACGCCACGGTCCGCTGACGCGTCTGCCGACCCGCCGCTGCCGCCGCCAGCCGGCCCAGAGCCTCGTCGCGGTCGCAGGGGTGGGCGCCAAGGGAGACCTGGCGAGTCACGATCGACCGCTCCGCGCGCATCAGCCGCCAGCCGCGGCGCAGCAGGAACGGCACCGACTTGCGGCCCTCCTTCAGGTCCCGCAGGAAACGCCGGCGGAAGGTCGTGACCGGACCGCGGGTCAGGCACAGCGCGTCGGCCAGGAGCCCCCGTTCACGGCAGCGCTCCACGACCTCCGCGGCGAAGATGCCCTCGGCGATGAACAGCGGGGTGCGCCCGATGTGCAGCGTCTCCTCGCCGGTACGGGCGCTCAGCGCGATGTCGTAGACCGGCACCGGCGTCGAACCCGTGGCGCAGAGACGGGCGATGGCCTCGATCGCGACGTCCGCGTCCCACGACTGCGGGTGATCCCAGTCGATGTCCGAACTCCCGTCCACCAGCGGCAGTGTCGGGTCGTCGCCCTCCTTGTAGAAGTCGTCGAGGCGCAGCACGGGCAGCCCGGAACGGGCGGCGACGAGGGACTTGCCCGAACCCGAGGGGCCGCACAGCAGCACGACACGGGCGGGGGACGGCGGATGAATGCTCACGGAACACCAGTTTGACGTATGGCAGGCCCCCTGCCGACCCCGCGGGTCGGCTTTTGAGCGTGAGTCCCACCTCAACTACCCTGTGTATCGACCTCATTACCCTGCGCACCAGAAGGTGGCACCAGCGATGGCCCGACACACTTCCTTGCAGTACCCCGCCGCGCAGCGCGCCCTGATCGCCCTCGCCACCGCCGGGGCAGCCCTGGGCGCGGGCGCTGCGGCGGCACACGCGGACGCGGCCGGTCGGCCCGTGGAGGTGCCGTGGCGTCCCACCTCGCTCGGCAACATCGACCCGAAGGCGGGCCTGGCGTCCCTCACCGGCACGGTCGGCTACGTCACCGGTCCGGTCGCGGGTCTGAAGCCGAACCCGCTCGCCGGTACCGGCGTCGACCCGCTCGACAACGGCGTCGGCACCCAGGTCGCCGACTTCAAGCCGCTCACCTCGCAGGCCCTGACCCGGCCGGTCGCCGAGGCGCGGTCGCTCGGCGCGGTACCGGTGGCGGGGCAGGTGACCGGGCTGCTGGGCGGCGGTACGGGCGCACCGCTGGGCTGAACGCCGACGCTCATGAGGAGAGCCGCGCCGCCCCCGGACGGAGGGGCGGCGCGGCTCTCGTTCTGGGGAGCCCCGGCTCAGTAGGAGGAACCGGACGCGCCCAGCGACCCCGTCGGATGCCAGACCGTCTTGGTCTCCAGGAACGCCGTCAGGCGGTCGATGCCGGGCGTCTCGAAGTAATCCACAGGCTGTGGACGAAGGACGCGTTTCAGGTTGTCCGCCGCCGCGATCTCCAGCTCCTTGGCCAGCACCTCGTCGGCGCCCGCGAGGTCGATCGCGTTGACGTCCTGGTGCGCGGCCAGCGGTGCCGCGATTTCCGCCGTACGGCCGGACAGGACGTTGACGACACCGCCCGGGACGTCCGAGGTGGCCAGCACCTCGCCCAGGGACAGGGCGGGCAGCGGGGCCTTCTCGGAGGTGACGACGACCGCCGTGTTGCCGGTGGCGATCACCGGGGCGAGCACCGACACCAGGCCGAGGAAGGACGACTCCTGCGGGGCCAGCACGGCGACCACGCCGGTCGGCTCCGGGGAGGACAGGTTGAAGTACGGGCCCGCGACCGGGTTGGCGCCGCCGATCACCTGGGCGATCTTGTCGGTCCAGCCCGCGTACCAGACCCAGCGGTCGATCGTGGCGTCCACGACCGCGGCCGCCTTCGACTTCGACAGGCCCTCCGCGTCCGCGACCTCCCGGACGAACTGGTCCCTGCGGCCCTCCAGCATCTCCGCGACGCGGTACAGGACCTGGCCGCGGTTGTAGGCGGTAGCGCCGGACCAGCTGCCGAACGCCTTGCGCGCGGCCACGACCGCGTCACGGGCGTCCTTGCGGGAGGACTGGGGAGCGTTGGCCAGCCACTTGCCCTCGCCGGCCGCTGATGTCTTCGCCGTCACCTCGTACACCCGGCCGCTCTCGGAACGCGGGAACTTCCCGCCGACGTACAGCTTGTAGGTCTTGAAGACCGCCAGACGGCTCTGCTCGGACTTCACGGACTTCTCGTGCTTGTCAGACTTCTCAGACATCGAGGTACGCCTCCAGGCCGTGGCGGCCGCCCTCGCGGCCGAAGCCCGACTCCTTGTAGCCGCCGAACGGCGAGGTGGGGTCGAACTTGTTGAACGTGTTGGACCAGACGACACCGGCGCGCAGCTTGTTGGCGACGGCCAGGATCCGCGAACCCTTCTCGGTCCAGATGCCCGCCGACAGGCCGTACTGCGTGTTGTTCGCCTTGGCCACCGCCTCGTCGGGCGTACGGAAGGTGAGGACCGACAGCACCGGGCCGAAGATCTCGTCACGGGCGATGGTGTGGGCCTGCGTGACGCCCGTGAACAGCGTCGGGGCGAACCAGTAGCCGCTCTCCGGGAGTTCGCATGCGGGCGACCAGCGCTCGGCGCCCTCCGCCTCGCCCCGCTCGGCCAGCGCGGTGATCCGGGACAGCTGCTCGGCGGAGTTGATCGCGCCGATGTCGGTGTTCTTGTCCAGCGGGTCGCCGAGGCGCAGGGTGGAGAGCCTGCGCTTCAGGGCGTCCAGCAACTCGTCCTGGACGGACTCCTGGACGAGGAGGCGGGAGCCCGCACAGCAGACCTGGCCCTGGTTGAAGAAGATGCCGGTCACGATGCCCTCGACGGCCTGGTCGATCGGGGCGTCGTCGAAGACGATGTTGGCGCCCTTGCCGCCCAGTTCGAGGGTGAGCTTCTTGCGGGTGCCGGCGACGGTCCGCGCGATCTCCTTGCCGACCGCGGTCGATCCGGTGAAGGCGACCTTGTTGACGTCCGGGTGCGCGACGAGCGCGGCGCCCGTGTCGCCGTAGCCCGGAAGGATGTTGACGACACCCCGGGGCAGGCCCGCCTGGCGGCAGATGTCCGCGAAGAAGAGCGCGGAGAGGGGGGTGGTCTCGGCGGGCTTGAGGACGACCGTGTTGCCGGTCGCGAGGGCCGGGGCGATCTTCCACGCCAGCATCAGCAGCGGGAAGTTCCAGGGGATGACCTGGCCGGCCACGCCCAGCGGCCGGGGACCGGCGCCGAAGCCGGCGTGGTCGAGCTTGTCCGCCCAGCCCGCGTAGTAGAAGAAGTGCGCGGCGACCAGCGGGAGGTCCGCGTCGCGGGTCTCCTTGATCGGCTTGCCGTTGTCCAGCGTCTCCAGGACCGCCAGCTCACGGCTGCGCTCCTGGATGATGCGGGCGATGCGGAACAGGTACTTCGCGCGCTCGGAGCCGGGCAGCGCCGACCACTTCTCGAACGCCTTGCGTGCGGCCCTGACGGCACGGTCGACGTCTTCCGAACCGGCCTGGGCGACCTCCGACAGCACCTCTTCCGTGCTCGGCGAGATGGTCTTGAAGACCTTGCCGTCGGCGGCTTCGGTGAACTCGCCGTCGATGAAGAGGCCGTACGAGGGCGCGATGTCGACGACCGCGCGGGACTCGGGGGCGGGTGCGTACTCAAAAGCCATGGGGGATCAGTCCACCGTCACGTAGTCGGGGCCGGAGTAGCGGCCGGTGGCCAGCTTCTGACGCTGCATCAGCAGGTCGTTCAGGAGCGAGGAGGCGCCGAAGCGGAACCAGTGGTTGTCCAGCCAGTCCTCGCCCGCGGTCTCGTTGACCAGGACCAGGAACTTGATCGCGTCCTTGCTGGTGCGGATACCGCCGGCGGGCTTCACGCCGACCTGGACACCCGTCTGGGCGCGGAAGTCGCGCACCGCCTCCAGCATCAGCAGGGTGTTGGCGGGCGTGGCGTTGACCGCGACCTTGCCGGTGGACGTCTTGATGAAGTCCGCGCCCGCCAGCATGCCCAGCCAGCTCGCCCGGCGGATGTTGTCGTACGTCGACAGCTCGCCCGTCTCGAAGATGACCTTCAGACGGGCGCTCGCCCCGCAGGCCTCCTTCACCGCGACGATCTCGTCGTACACCTTCAGGTACTTGCCCGCGAGGAACGCGCCCCGGTCGATGACCATGTCGATCTCGTCGGCCCCCGCGGCGACGGCGTCGCGTACGTCGGCCAGCTTCACGTCGAGGGCGGCGCGGCCGGCCGGGAAGGCGGTGGCGACCGAGGCGACCTTCACGCCCGAGCCGGCGACGGCCTCCTTGGCGGTGGCCACCATGTCGGGGTAGACGCACACCGCGGCCGTGGCCGGGGTCGTACGGTCCGTCGGGTCGGGGTGGACCGCCTTGGCGCCGAGCGCCCGGACCTTGCCCGGGGTGTCCGCGCCTTCCAGCGTCGTCAGGTCGACCATCGAGATGGCGAGGTCGATGGCGTACGCCTTCGCGGTGGTCTTGATGGAACGGGTGCCGAGAGACGCGGCGCGCGCCTCCAGGCCGACCGCGTCGACGCCGGGCAGCCCGTGGAGGAAGCGGCGCAGCGTGCTGTCGGACGCGGTGACGTCGGCGAGAGCGGGTGCGATGGAGGTGGGGGCACCGCCCTGTTCGAGCGAAGCCGAGAGCTTGGGGGAGGTGGGCATGGTCACCAGACGAGCATATCTACGCGCGTAGCGGATGTATACCCCGGGGGACGGTTCCTGGGCGGCGCGGGGGGCGGACCCGCCCCACGCCCGGGTGGTCGGCCGAGCGCCGCAGGCGTGCGGCAGAATCGGGACCATGACGACCCCGGACCACCAGTCACCCCCGCCACAGTCTCCGGCGTCCACCACCAAGGACCTGATCTACCGCTCGCCCATGGCGCTGGTGGCCGGTGTGCTGCTGCTCGTGCTGGTCGGCTGGCTGGGCCTCGACGCGCTGGTCGGCGGACACGGGCGCACCCCCTGGTTGGCGCTCGCCGGGCTGATCCTGACCGTCCCGCTGGTGATCGCCTTCACCCTGCGTCCGGCGGTCTTCGCGGGCGAGGACCGGCTGCGGGTCCGCAATCCGTTCCGGGTGATCATCCTGCCCTGGGGCGAAGTCGCCTCCCTGCGCTCCGGCTACACCAACGAGGTCATCGCCAACTCCGGCACCAAGTACCAGCTGTGGGCCATCCCCGTCTCGCTGCGCGCCCGCAAGAAGGCGGCGCGTCGGCAGACCCGGACGGAGCGCGCCGCCGAGCGCGACGGCCGGTCCGGGGGTCTGGGATTCGGCGGGTTCGGCAGCCCCGGGGGCCTCGGCGGTCACGAGGGCCCGACCCGTGCGGAGACCGACCAGGTCATCGACGATCTGCGCACGACCATGGAACGGCGCGGAAAGGCCCGGTCGGCGCAGGGAGAGGTCACCGTGCGCTGGGCCTACGAGGTGATCGCGCCCGCGGTCGCCGGGGCGGTCCTGCTGGCGGTCCTGCTGGCGACGGGCTGAGGCCCGGCCCGCCGGGCAGCGGGTCCCGGCCCGCTCACCGTCGTCACGGCCACCATCGGCTGCCCGTCCCCGCAGCCGCGGGGACGGCGGGGGACGGCAATCTCCCGTGCCGTCCGACTGTCCGGAAAACCGATGAACACCGTCCCCGGGCAGTTGCTGCCGCGGCCCACCTCCGCCCTGCCTGAAAGGCTCCCGGCCGGGGTGGGGCCGGCGGCGGCCCGGTTGCTTCCGCGGGGCCTGTTCCGCGGGGACGCGCAGGGGGTGCCCCGGAGCCCGGACCACCCCCACGAGGCGGTTTCTCAGATGCCGGCGGCCGCGGACAGGTCCCGCTTGATGGCCGCGAGCAGCTCGGCCGCGCGCGTGTGGGCGGCCGGCAGATCGGCGTGGGCCGCGACCGGTACGACGACCTCCAGGTAGCACTTCAGCTTGGGCTCGGTGCCGCTGGGGCGGACGATGACACGGGCACCCTCGAGGGTGTAGCGCAGGCCGTCGGTGGGCGGGAGCCTGTCCGTGCCCCGGGTGAGGTCCTCGGCACGGGTGATGGGCAGACCCGCCAGCTCCGTCGGGGGCTGCTCGCGCAGCCTGCGCATCGCCTCCGAGATGACGGAGAGGTCCTGGACGCGGACCGACAGCTGGTCGGTGGCGTGCAGGCCGTGCTCGACGGCCAGGTCGTCGAGGAGGTCGAGGAGGGTGCGGCCCTGCTCCTTGAGCACGGAGGCCAGCTCGGTGATCAGGAGCGCGGCGGTGATGCCGTCCTTGTCCCGTACGCCCTCGGGGTCCACGCAGTAGCCCAGGGCCTCCTCGTAGCCGTAGCGCAGGCCCTCCACGCGGGCGATCCACTTGAAGCCGGTGAGGGTCTCCTCGTACGGCAGTCCCGCCCGCTCGGCGATGCGGCCGAGCAGGGAGGAGGAGACGATCGACTCCGCGAAGGTGCCGGTGGCTCCGCGGCCCACCAGATGGGCGGCGAGGAGCGCGCCGACCTCGTCGCCGCGCAGCATGCGCCAGCCGGCGCCGTCCTTGACGGCCGCGGCACAGCGGTCGGCGTCGGGGTCGTTGGCGATGACGAGGTCCGGGTCGGTGGTGCGGGCCTGCGCGAACGCCAGGTCCATCGCGCCCGGCTCCTCCGGATTCGGGAAGGCGACCGTCGGGAAGTCCGGGTCCGGGTCGGCCTGTTCGGCGACCAGCACCGGCTCGGGGAAGCCGGCCCGGGCGAAGGCGGCCATCAGGACGTCCCGGCCGACGCCGTGCATCGCCGTGTAGACCGTGCGGGCGGTGCGCGGGGAGCCGGGGGACAGGACGGCGTCCGTACGGGCCAGATAGGCGTCCAGGACCGCGTCGTCCAGGGTCTCCCAGCCGGCCTCCGGGCGGGGTACGTCGTTCAGGGAGACGATCGCGTCGATCTCGGCGGCGATCTCCGCGTCCGCCGGCGGGACGATCTGGGAGCCGTCGCCGAGGTACACCTTGTAGCCGTTGTCCCGGGGCGGGTTGTGGCTGGCGGTGACCTCCACGCCGGCCACCGCGCCCAGGTGCCTTATGGCGAAGGCCAGGACGGGGGTGGGCAGGGGGCGGGGCAGTACGGCCGCACGCAGGCCGGCGCCGGTCATGACGGCGGCGGTGTCCCGGGCGAAGTCGGCGGACTTGTGGCGGGCGTCGTAGCCGATGACGACCACCCCGTCGGTCTGGCCGCTCTTCTTCAGGTAGGCGGCGAGGCCGGCGGCGGCGCGGATGACGACGCCGCGGTTCATGCGCATGGGGCCGGCGCCGAGTTCGCCTCGCAGGCCGGCTGTGCCGAACTGGAGGGTGCCGCCGAAGCGGGCGGAGAGTTCGGCGACGTCCCCGGCCTCGATCAGCTTGGCCAGTTCGTCGCGGGTCTCCGGGTCCGGGTCCTCGGCGAGCCATGCGTCGGCCTTGGCAATGAGATCGTCGTGCACCTTGGGATCAACCTCTCCTGTGTCTGCCTGGTCCCCTGGGGGCTCCGCCCCCGGACCCCCCGTCCTTGCCCACCCACCCGACTCACTCGGCTGAGAAGTGGCCGCGCGGGGTCATGCTCGACCCCGGCGCAGTGGCCGCGGTCCGCTCGCATCGCCGCAGGGCCGTGGGCCGCTCGGCGCCGCGCGCCGCCGTGGCGCGCCGACACCACGGCAGGCCCCCGGCACCGGCTGCCGCGGTTCGCCGCAACCGTGGACCGCGTACGCCTCCGGCGCGGTACGGCCCGTTCGTGCCGCCGCAGCAACCATGCCCCGCTTGTGCCGCCGCGGCGTCCGTGGCCCACCTGCGTCGCTGTGTCGCCGCAGCAGTACCCACGGCCCACTCGCCGCCGCGGTGCCCCGCGACGCGTCGGCGCCGTCGCAGGGCTCGGGTCGGCTTACAGCCGGCCCAGTACCTGTGCCAGCAGCTGGCCCATGCGGGCTGCCGAGTCGCGGCCTGCCTGGAGGACCTCCTCGTGGTTGAGGGGCTCGCCGGTCATGCCTGCCGCGAGGTTGGTGACCAGGGAGATGCCCAGGACCTCGGCGCCGGCCTCACGGGCGGCGATCGCCTCGAGGACCGTGGACATGCCGACCAGGTCGGCGCCGATCACGCGGGCCATACGGATCTCGGCCGGTGTCTCGTAGTGCGGGCCGGGGAACTGTGCGTAGACGCCCTCCTCCAGGGAGGAGTCGATGTCCTTGCACAGGGCGCGCAGGCGGGGCGAGTACAGGTCCGTCAGGTCGACGAAGTTGGCGCCGACGATCGGCGACGTGGCCGTCAGGTTGATGTGGTCACTGATCAGCACCGGCTGGCCGGGGCGCATGCCCTCGCGCAGGCCGCCGCAGCCGTTGGTCAGCACGACGGTCTTGCAGCCCGACGCCACGGCCGTACGGACGCCGTGCGCGACCGCGGCCACCCCGCGGCCCTCGTAGTAGTGCGTGCGGCCCAGGAAGACCAGGGCACGCTTGTCACCGAAGGAGTACGAGCGGATCTTGCCGCCGTGCCCCTCGACCGCCGGCGGCGGGAAGCCGGGCAGCTCGGTGACCTGGAACTCGGCGTCGGGAGCGCCCAGGGCGTCGACGGCCGGAGCCCAGCCGGAGCCCATCACGAGGGCGACGTCGTGGGTCTCGGCGCCGGAGAGTTCGCGCAGGCGCGCGGCGGCGGCGTCGGCGGCGGCGTAGGGGTCGCCCTGGATGTCGTCCGGAAGAAGAGATGCGTTCACGCGACGAGGGTAGCCGGTCTTCGCCTACGCGCGTAGATGACGGAGCCCACGGGAATGCGATCGTTGTCTTGTCGTTTTCGACGAGGAGGGGGTCCTTCGGGGCCGGGGCCCCGGTCAGCAGGGCCGTTTCCGCAGCTCCATCACGTAGTCGTGGGGCGCACCGGCCGACTCGGCGGCATCCGCGATCTCGCCCAGGTAGCGGGCCGAGGGCAGGCCGCCCTCGTAGGCGTTGAGGACGTACGCCCACGCCGGTTCCTCGCCGTCCAGGGTGTGCACGCGTACCCGCACGCGCCGGTAGATGCCGAGACCGACGCCCTCCCACCGGTCGAGGGACTCCTCGTCCATGGGTGCGATGTCGTACAGACCGACGAAGACCTGGTCGCCGGGCTCCTCCACGATCGTGGCCAGCGCGCCCTCCCAGCCCAGCTGCTCGCCGCCGAAGGTCAGCCGCCAGCCGTTCAGCCAGCCGATGGCGCGCAGCGGGGAGTGCGGGGCGCGGCGGGACATCAGCCGCGCGTCGAGGTTGCCCGCGTACGCGGCGTAGAACGACATGGGGAGAGGGTACGGCAGGGGGGATCAGCCGTCCCTCGCGTCCCGGGGACGACCCCTCGTCGGCCCCCGGGCAGTAGCACCTTGAAGCGTGCGGGACAATGGGGTACGTGACTCGGATCGTGATCATCGGTGGCGGACCCGGCGGATACGAGGCGGCCCTGGTGGCCGCCCAGCTCGGCGCGGAGGTGACCGTCGTCGACTGCGACGGTCTGGGCGGAGCGTCGGTGCTGACCGACTGCGTGCCGTCGAAGACCCTTATCGCTACGGCCGAGGTGATGACCACCTTCGACTCCTCCTACGAGGAGCTGGGGATCATCGTCGCCGACGACACCCCGCCGCTGGAGCAGGCGGCCCGGGTGGTCGGGGTGGACCTGGGGAAGGTCAACCGCCGTGTGAAGCGGCTCGCGCTCGCGCAGTCGCACGACATCACCGCCTCCGTCACCCGCGCCGGCGCCCGGGTCATGCGCGGCCGCGGCCGGCTGGACGGCATGCAGGCCCTCGACGGTTCCCGCAAGGTCGTCGTCACCGCCGCAGACGGCACCGAGGAGACCCTCACCGCCGACGCCGTCCTCATCGCCACCGGCGGTCACCCGCGCGAGCTGCCCGACGCCCAGCCCGACGGCGAGCGCATCCTCAACTGGACCCAGGTCTACGACCTCACCGAGCTGCCGGACGAGCTGATCGTGGTCGGGTCGGGTGTCACCGGTGCCGAGTTCGCCGGTGCCTACCAGGCCCTGGGCTCGAAGGTCACGCTCGTCTCGTCCCGTGACCGCGTGCTGCCGGGCGAGGACCCGGATGCGGCCGCCGTGCTGGAGGACGTCTTCCGGCGCCGCGGCATGAACGTCATGGCCCGCTCCCGCGCGCAGTCCGCCAAGCGCGTCGGCGACCGGGTCGAGGTGACGCTGGCCGACGGGCGGGTCATCACCGGCTCGCACTGCCTCATGGCCGTCGGTGCCATTCCGAACAGCGCGGGGCTGGGCCTGGAGGGGGCCGGCGTCAAGGTGCGCGAGTCCGGGCACATCTGGACCGACAAGGTGTCCCGGACGACCGCGCCGGGTGTGTACGCGGCCGGCGACGTGACCGGCGTCTTCGCGCTCGCCTCGGTGGCGGCGATGCAGGGGCGCATCGCCATGTACCACTTCCTCGGCGACGCGGTGGCCCCGCTGAACCTCAAGACCGTCTCCTCCAACGTCTTCACCGACCCCGAGATCGCCACCGTCGGTTACAGCCAGGCGGACGTGGACGCGGGCAAGATCGACGCCCGGGTCGTGAAGCTGCCCCTGCTGCGGAACCCGCGCGCCAAGATGCAGGGCATCCGGGACGGCTTCGTGAAGATCTTCTGCCGGCCGGGTACGGGCATCGTCGTGGGCGGTGTCGTGGTGGCGCCGCGCGCCTCGGAACTGATCCATCCCATCTCGATCGCCGTCGACAACAATCTGACGGTCGAACAGATCGCGAACGCATTCACCGTGTATCCCTCCCTTTCGGGGTCGATCGCGGAGGTGGCACGGCAGTTGCACACGCGCAAGGCGGGCGCCGAGGCCTGACGCGCGGTCCCGACTTCCCGCTGGTCACGGGGAGTTGTCGCGCATGCGTACGGCATAGGCGGGGAGACTAGGCCTTATACCACTCACCGCCCTGCCGTACGAACAACTTCTGTTATTCGGCGCAAACTGCTGAAAGCAGACGGTCGTTGGGGTTACTGTCAGTTTCGTGTTCGCTGCAGAACGTCGCCAATTGATCCTCGAAATGGTGCGAGCGAACGGGGCCGTGTCGCTCCGTGAACTCGCCCGCGTCGTCCAGACCTCCGAAGTGACCGTACGGCGGGACGTGCGCGCACTGGAGGCAGAAGGACTCCTCGACCGCCGGCACGGCGGTGCGGTACTGCCGGGCGGGTTCACGCGGGAGTCCGGCTTTCCGCAGAAGTCCCATCTCGCGACCGCCGAGAAGACGGCCATCGCCGACCTCGCCGCGGGCCTCGTCGAAGAGGGCGAGGCCATCGTGGTCGGGGCGGGTACGACCACGCAGGAGCTGGCCCGCCGGCTCGCGCGGGTGCCCGGGCTGACCGTCGTCACCAACTCCCTCTTGGTGGCGCAGGCGTTGGCGCATGCCAACCGGGTGGAAGTCGTGATGACCGGCGGCACCCTGCGCGGCTCCAACTACGCCCTCGTCGGCTCCGGCGCCGAGCAGTCCCTGCAGGGGCTGAGAGTGTCGAGGGCGTTCCTCTCGGGGAGCGGCCTGACCGCGGAGCGGGGCCTGTCCACGTCCAACATGCTCTCGGCGTCCGTCGACCGGGCGCTGGTGCAGGCCGCCGCGGAGGTCGTGGTCCTCGCCGACCACACCAAGCTGGGCACGGACACCATGTTCCAGACGGTGCCGACCGACGTCATCACCCGGCTGGTCACCGACGAGCCGCCACCGCACGACGACCGCGCCGCCACGGAGCTGCAGGCTCTCGCGGATCAGGGGGTGCAGATCGCCGTGGCCGGGGCGAGTGGGAGCCCGGGGGGTGAGCAGGGGCCTGCGGCGCGTCAGCGGGCTCTGCCCGGGCCTCGGCGGGGGGTTCCCGGAGGGGGACTGCGCGGGATGCTGGGGGAGCAGCCTGCGGGGACCGAGCGGGGGCGTGTCGCGGATCTGCGGCGCCGCTAGGTACTGCGTGGCTCCGGCGGCCCTCGCCGTGTGGCTTGTGCCGGTCGGGTGTGTGGTGCCCGGTCGCCGTAGGGCTTGTCGTGGTCGGGTGTGTGGTGCCCGGTCGCCGTAGGGCTTGTGGTGATCGGGTGTGGTGCCCGGCCGCCGTAGGGCTTGTGGTGGTCGGGCGGGTGCGGGTTCGTCGTGGTGGGTCGCGCAGTTCCCCGCGTCCCTCGGGCCGGCTGCCCCCGGGGACTGGAAAAGGCGACGCCCGGCAGAGCTGGTGTCCGCCGGGCGCCACGCAGGTTCTCGCTGTCAGTCCTTGATCTCGCAGATCGCGGCGCCCGACGTGACCGAGGCGCCGACCTCGAAGTTGAGGCCCTTGATGGTGCCCGCCTTGTGGGCGTTGAGGGGCTGTTCCATCTTCATGGCCTCCAGGACGACGACCAGGTCGCCCTCCTTGACCTCCTGGCCCTCCTCCACGGCCACCTTCACGATGGTGCCCTGCATCGGGGACGCCAGGGTGTCACCGGAGGCCACCGGGCCGGACTTCTTGGCCGCCCGGCGCTTGGGCTTGGCGCCGGCGGCGAGGCCGGTACGGGCCAGGGACATGCCGAGCGAGGACGGGAGGGAGACCTCCAGGCGCTTGCCGCCGACCTCGACGACGACCGTCTCGCGGCCCGTCTCCTCGTCCGCCTCCGTGTCGGCCGGGGCCGCGAAGGGCTTGATCTCGTTCACGAACTCGGTCTCGATCCACCGCGTGTGGACCTTGAACGGCTCGGTGGAGCCGGTCAGCTCCGGGGCGAACGCCGGGTCCCTGACCACCACGCGGTGGAACGGGATCGCGGTGGCCATGCCCTCGACCTGGAACTCCTCCAGGGCGCGGGAGGCCCGCTCCAGGGCCTCCTTGCGGGTGCGGCCGGTGACGACGAGCTTGGCGAGCAGCGAGTCCCAGGCGGGGCCGATCACGCTGCCGGACTCCACGCCCGCGTCCAGGCGGACGCCCGGGCCGGAGGGCGGGGCGAAGGTGGTCACCGTGCCGGGGGCCGGCAGGAAGTTGCGGCCGGGGTCCTCGCCGTTGATCCGGAACTCGAACGAGTGTCCGCGCAGCGGCGGGTCGTCGTAGCCCAGCTCCTCGCCGTCGGCGATCCGGAACATCTCGCGGACCAGGTCGATGCCGGCGACCTCCTCGGTCACCGGGTGCTCCACCTGGAGGCGGGTGTTCACCTCGAGGAAGGAGATCGTGCCGTCCTGGCCGACCAGGAACTCACAGGTACCCGCGCCCTCGTAGTGGGCCTCCTTCAGGATCGCCTTCGAGGCCCGGTACAGCTCGGCGACCTGCTCGTCGGACAGGAACGGCGCGGGCGCCTCCTCGACCAGCTTCTGGTGGCGGCGCTGCAGCGAGCAGTCACGGGTGGACACCACGACCACGTTGCCGTGCTTGTCGGCGAGGCACTGGGTCTCCACGTGGCGCGGACGGTCCAGGTAGCGCTCGACGAAGCACTCGCCACGGCCGAAGGCGGCGACCGCCTCGCGCACCGCGGAGTCGTACAGCTCCGGGACCTCTTCGAGGGTGCGGGCGACCTTCAGGCCGCGACCGCCGCCGCCGAAGGCGGCCTTGATGGCGATCGGCAGACCGTGCTGCTCGGCGAAGGCGACGACCTCGTCCGCGCCGGAGACGGGGTCCGGAGTGCCGGCCACCAGCGGGGCACCGGCGCGCTGCGCGATGTGCCGGGCGGCGACCTTGTCACCCAGATCGCGGATCGCCTGCGGGGGCGGGCCGATCCAGATCAGACCGGCGTCCAGGACCGCCTGCGCGAACTCGGCGTTCTCCGAGAGGAAACCGTAGCCGGGGTGAACGGCATCCGCACCGGACTCGCGTGCGGCGTTCAGGACCTTCTCGATGTCCAGATAGCTGGTGGCCGGGGTGTCACCGCCCAGAGCGAACGCCTCATCCGCGGCGCGGACATGCAGAGCGTCCCGGTCCGGGTCGGCGTAGACGGCCACGCTCGCGATCCCGGCGTCCCGGCAGGCCCGGGCCACGCGGACAGCGATTTCGCCACGGTTGGCGATGAGCACCTTGCGCACGATTGAGGCTCCCTCCTTGAAACAAGCCGAGTTTAGGGACTGCCGACACGGCACTTCGACCCGTCCCCAGTGGTGAGCTTGCCCACACGGAGCGTGATGCGGGGCTCGCCCGACCCGCGAAATCCCTTGTCACCCCTTGGTACGCAGGACTCCTTCGGGAAACCCTAGCTCCGTCGTGTGGTCAAGGTCTCTGTGAGAGCGTGCCGCGGGCCACTCCGTTTCTTTGTCGAGTCCCTACGAATGGCCCAATGATTCTTTGCCGCCGACCGAACCCTTGTCCCAGGGTTTACCCGTTAGTAGCGTTCGCGATGACTCGAACGTACTTCAGGTAACAGCAGCTCTGCTCGGGCTGAGGTCGAAAGTGGGTGGGGGCTGGTGGTACGCAGACCGGTGGCGTGGGTCGTGGCGGTCGTCCTCTTGGCCGAGGCGTTCGTGATCGCGGGGCTGAACTGGTTCCTCGGAGTGGTCGTGGACCGGCAGAAGATGTCCCTGGCCGGCCTCGACCCCGACGTCATGTCGACGTCCTCGAAGATCGGCGGCCTCGTCTTCGGCCTCTACTTCGCCCTGTGCGCCCTGGTGGCGCTGCTCGTCGCGATACGCAACCGGGCTCCCGCCGGATTCGGCCGGATTCTGCTGGTCAGCGCCGCGGTGGTGCACGGCCTGCTGGGCGCGTTCGCCTGGGGTCTGGTGGGCTGGACGGCCTTCCTCTTCATGGTGGTGGTGCTCGCCCTCGTCGTGCTGCTCCTGATGACGTACGACCATGACGGCGGCCGGGCACAGGGTGCCTCCGGCGGTGGCGCCGGAGGGCAGGGCGGCGACCCGAGGGCGCAGGACGAGCCGGTCGATGCTCCGGGCAGAGCGGCCGAGTCGCACAGTCGTACGGGTGGGCCGCAGGACGGGGACGAGGAACCGCAGGACTCCGTCCCGGCCCAGGTCACTCAGCCGGCGCCCACAACTCCGTGATGCCGACACCCAGTTCGGCCAGCAGCCGCCGCACGAGGGGCAGGCTGATGCCGATCACGTTGCCGTGGTCGCCGTCGATGCCCTCGATGAACGGCGCCGAACGGCCGTCCAGGGTGAACGCTCCGGCGACGTAGAGGGGTTCGCCGGAGGCGACGTACGCGGCGATCTCCTCGTCCGAGGGCTCGCCGAAGCGCACGACGGTCGAGGCGGTCCCGGAGACGTACCGCTTGGCCGCCGTGTCCCAGACGCAGTGGCCCGTCTGGAGGGTGCCGGCCCGCCCGCGCATGGACTTCCAGCGGGCGGTGGCCTCCTCGGCGTCGGCGGGCTTGCCGAGGGCCTGCCCGTCCAGTTCCAGCACCGAGTCGCAGCCGATCACCAGGGCGCCCTGCACCTCGGGCTTCGCCGCCACGACGGAGGCCTTGGCCTCGGCGAGGGCGAGCGCCAGCTCGGCGGGGGTGGGCGCGGTGACGGCGTCCTCGTCGACCCCGCTGACGATCACCTCGGGCGCGAGGCCTGCCTGGCGCAGGAGGCCCAGCCGGGCGGGGGACTGGGAGGCGAGCACGAGTCGTCTGCGCGGCTTAGCAGTCATGCGGTCAGGTTAGCGGGGTCGCCGCCCGGGGTCGCTGCGCTACCGCAGGCCGATCACGATCATCCCGAGCAGCATGGCCAGGGCCAGGACGAGACCGAGCCGCCGCAGCATCTCCTGCATGTCGCGCAGTTCTTCGGGCGGCTCGTTCTCGGGGTCTGACCACAGCATTCTTCCAGCGTGCGGCCTGCTGTGTGCCGGGTGCCTGAGTACGCGTACTCATGTTGCACCCGGCACCGCACTGAACCGCGCCCACGCGGCGGGGCCGGGTACGGACTGTGCCGGTATGCGGCGGGGCCGCATACCGGCACAGTCCGCGCCCCCGGCCGGCTGCCCTCAGCTCGGCCAGTAGGTCCGGGTCCAGGACGCCGGACCCGGCTGGGGCAGGCGCGCGGCCGCGATGCGGGACGGGTCCGACCAGGAGTCCCGGGGGCCGGGCGCGCCGGGCGGCGTTGCCGCTGCCGCCACGGCGCGGGCGCGGACCACCGCCAGGGCGGCGGCCAGCTCCTCCGGGGTCGGGTTGCCTCGTACGACCTTGATGTTCATGACCGCTCCCAGGGTCCGCGGGGCCTAGAGGGGGATGTTGCCGTGCTTCTTCGGAGGCAGGGATTCCCGCTTGGTGCGCAGCTGACGCAATCCGCGGACGACATGGGCGCGGGTGTCGGACGGCATGATCACCGCGTCGATGTAGCCGCGCTCGGCCGCGACGTAGGGGTTGAGCAGGGTGTCCTCGTACTCCTGGATGAGCCGGGCCCGGGTCGCCTCGCCCTCTCCCGTCGCCTCAGCCTCGGCGATGGTGCGGCGGTGCAGGATGTTGACCGCGCCCTGGGCGCCCATGACGGCGATCTGGGCGGTGGGCCAGGCGAGGTTGAGGTCGGCGCCCAGGTGCTTGGAGCCCATGACGTCGTAGGCACCGCCGAAGGCCTTGCGGGTGATGACGGTGATCAGCGGGACCGTCGCCTCCGCGTAGGCGTAGATCAGCTTGGCGCCGCGGCGGATGATGCCGGTGTGCTCCTGGTCGACGCCCGGGAGGAAGCCCGGCACGTCCACGAAGGTGAGCACCGGGATGTTGAAGGCGTCGCACGTGCGTACGAAGCGGGCGGCCTTCTCGCTGGCGTCGATGTCGAGGCAGCCGGCGAACTGCATGGGCTGGTTGGCGACGATGCCCACGGGGTGGCCCTCGACCCGGCCGAAGCCGGTGACGATGTTCGGTGCGAACAGTGCCTGCGTCTCGAAGAACTCGGCGTCGTCCAGGATGTGTTCGATCACCGTGCGGATGTCGTACGGCTGGTTCGCGCTGTCCGGGACGAGCGTGTCCAGCTCGCGGTCCTCGTCGGTGACCGAGAGGTCCGCCTCCTCCGGGAAGACGGGGGGCTCGCTGAGGTTGTTGGACGGCAGGTACGACAGCAGCTGCTTGACGTACTCGATGGCGTCCTTCTCGTCGCCCGCCATGTGGTGGGCCACGCCGGAGGTGGAGTTGTGGGTGCGGGCGCCGCCCAGCTCCTCGAAGCCGACGTCCTCGCCGGTGACGGTCTTGATGACGTCCGGGCCGGTGATGAACATGTGCGAGGTCTGGTCGACCATGACCGTGAAGTCGGTGATGGCCGGGGAGTAGACCGCACCGCCCGCGCAGGGGCCGACGACCAGGCTGATCTGCGGGATGACGCCGGAGGCGTGGGTGTTGCGGCGGAAGATCTCGCCGTAGGCGCCCAGGGAGGCCACGCCTTCCTGGATGCGGGCGCCGCCGGAGTCGTTGATGCCGATGACCGGGCAGCCGGTCTTCAGGGCGAAGTCCATGACCTTGACGATCTTCTGGCCGTAGACCTCGCCGAGGGCGCCGCCGAAGACGGTGAAGTCCTGCGAGAAGACGGCGACGGGGCGGCCGTCCACGGTGCCGTAGCCGACGACGACGCCGTCTCCGTACGGGCGGTTCTTGTCCAGCCCGAAGTTGGTGGAGCGGTGCCGGGCGAACTCGTCCAGTTCGACGAAGGAGCCCTCGTCGAGCAGCAGCTCGATCCGCTCACGGGCCGTCAGCTTGCCCTTCGCGTGCTGTTTTTCGACGGCGCGCTCCGAGCCGGCGTGCGTCGCCTCATGGATACGGCGTTGCAGATCCGCGAGCTTGCCCGCGGTCGTGTGAATGTCGATCTCTTCCGGCTCGGACATCGGGATCGCGGCTCCCTGCCTGCTCAAAAGGGGGGACGGTTACTCATCCGTAGAGTAGTGGTGTGTCTCGGTGTCGGCAGTGCGGCGTTTCCCACACCTAGGGTGACTTGCATGACGCCGCACAATGCATCAGACGACAGCCGTTGGTCCGACCTGGACCGTCCGCCCTTGAACGCCGCGGCGCTGCGCCGCGGGCTCGTCCGGGAGGGCAGCCTGTGGTCGGAGGTCGAGCTCGTCCAGCGCACCGGTTCCACCAACTCCGACCTGGTGGCCCGGGCCGCGGCCGGCAAGGCGGGGGAGGGAGCGGTGCTGGTCGCGGAGGAGCAGACGGCCGGGCGGGGCCGCCTGGACCGCCAGTGGACGGCACCGGCGCGCTCCGGTCTCTTCTTCTCCGTCCTGCTGAAGCCCTCCGAGGTGCCGGTGGCCCGCTGGGGCTGGCTGCCGCTGCTCACCGGGGTGGCGGTGGCGACGGGGCTGTCCCGGGCGGCAGGGGTGGACACGGCCCTGAAGTGGCCGAACGACCTGCTGGTGACCGTGGGAGGCGAGGAGCGCAAGGCCGGGGGCATCCTCGCTGAGCGGGCCGGCGACGACGGCGTGGTCATCGGCGTGGGCATCAACGTCTCCCTGCGGGCGGAGGAGCTGCCGGTCCCCCAGGCCGGGTCGCTGGTGCTGGCCGGCGCGGTGAGCACGGACCGGGATCCGCTGCTGCGGGCTCTGCTGCGGTCGCTGGAGGACTGGTACGGGCGGTGGCGGGCGGCGAGCGGTGATCCGGTGGCCAGCGGGCTGCAGGAGACGTACGCCGCGGGGTGCGCGACGCTCGGGCGGGTGGTGCGGGCGGAGCTGCCCGGGGATCGTTCCGTGGTGGGGGAGGCCGTGGCGGTCGACGGCGACGGACGCCTGGTCATCGCCACGGAGTCGGGCGTGCAGGAGCCGGTGGGGGCGGGGGACATCGTGCATCTGCGACCTGCGTGAGGGTGCCTGCGGCGCCTGCGCGCGGAGTGAGGGTGCCCTTGGTGTCTGTGGGGCTGGTCGGGCGTCGTGGCATCTGTGACGTCTGTGCGGCTGCCTGGGAGGTTGCGGGTAGCGCCCGTGCGTCCACTGGGGTGCGCCGGCGTCCGTGCGGCTCGGTGGGGGTGCGCCTGGCCTCTGTGCGGTGCGTTGGGGGTGCGCCTGGCGTCCGTGCGGTTCGGTGGGGTGTGCGGAGCGCCTGTGCAGTTGGGTGGCGCGTCTCTGTGGCGTCCGTGCGGCCTGCGTGACGGTGCCTGCGGTGTCTGTGTGACTGGGCGGGGTGCAGGAAGCGCCTGTGCGGCTCGTGGGGTGTGCCTGGCCTCTGTGCGGTGCGTTGGGGGGCTGCGGTGTCTGCGCGGCGGGTGGGGTATGCGTGGCGTGTGCGGCGGGTGGGGTGTGTGTGGCAGGTGCGGCGCATGTGCGGTTGGGTGGGGGTGCGCCCAGCGCCCGGTGTCGCCGGGTGTCGCGGCCGTGTCCGGGGGTGCCGTCCTCGGAACGGCGCGGAATCGGTCGGCCGCCGACGTGCTGGTGTCGACGCGCCAACCGCTGCGGGCGGACACCCCCGACCCGTCCCCTTCCCCGCCGTGGATGACCGGGGGTGGGCTGACTCCCTCGGCCGAACCCGACCGAGTGAGCTGGCGCACACCTGCCGTAGAGTTGAGGCCGGTCGAACCTGACCGTGGCAGATCGGAAGGGCAGCAGGCGTGACCGTCGACGACACGGGCTCCGGCGCGGACGCGGACGGCCGGGTGGACCCCGACGCCGCCGACTCCGGCGAGGATCCGCTTGCCCTGCGTCTCGAGCAGCTCATCCTGGGCGCCGAGCGGCGCTACACCCCTTTCCAGGCGGCCCGCAGCGCCGGTGTCTCCATGGAGCTGGCGTCGCGGTTCTGGCGGGCCATGGGGTTCGCGGACATCGGACAGGCCAAGGCGCTCACCGAGGCCGACGTACTGGCGCTGCGGCGCCTCGCCGGTCTGGTCGAGGCGGGGCTGCTGAGCGAGGCCATGGCGGTGCAGGTGGCCCGGTCCACGGGGCAGACCACCGCCCGGTTGGCGGAGTGGCAGATCGATTCCTTCCTGGAGGGGCTGACCGAGCCGCCCGAGCCGGGCATGACCCGCACCGAGGTGACGTACCCGATCGTCGAGCTGCTCCTGCCCGAGCTGGAGGAGTTCCTGGTCTACGTCTGGCGCCGCCAGCTCGCCGCCTCGGCGGGCCGTGTGGTGCAGACCGCCGACGACGAGGAGATGGTCGACCGGCGGCTCGCGGTCGGCTTCGCCGATCTGGTGGGGTTCACGCGGCTGACCCGCCGGATGGAGGAAGAGGAGCTCGGCGAGCTGGTCGAGGCCTTCGAGACGACGGCCGCCGACCTGGTGGCCGCGCGTGGCGGCCGGCTCATCAAGACCCTCGGTGACGAGGTGCTGTACGCCGCGGACGACGCCGGCACGGCCGCGGACATCGCCCTGCGGCTGGTCGAGACGATGTCGAACGACGAGACCATGCCGGAGCTGCGCGTGGGCATGGCCTTCGGCACGGTGACCACCCGCATGGGTGATGTCTTCGGTACGACGGTCAATCTCGCCTCCCGCCTGACGTCCATAGCGCCGCGCGACGCCGTGCTGGTGGACAGCGCCTTCGCCGAGGAGCTGATCCGCAGCGGCGAGGCACCCGCCTCGGAGGCGGAGGCGGCGGAGGCCGC
The DNA here is from genome assembly GCF_042959345.1 of Streptomyces sp. NPDC007905. Lineage (NCBI taxonomy): Bacteria > Bacillati > Actinomycetota > Actinomycetes > Kitasatosporales > Streptomycetaceae > Streptomyces > Streptomyces sp. NPDC007905. The sequence goes on from NZ_JBIBKS010000005.1 coordinate 216,451, forward strand.
GGCCGCGGCGGAGAAGGAGGGCGAGGAGCCGCCGACGTACCGCTTCGCGCTCCAGCCGATGTGGCAGCGCCCGGTCCGTGGGCTCGGCGTGGTCGAGCCGTGGTTGCTCACCCGTCGCGACAGCCAGGCCTGAGGGCTACCGCCGCGCGACGCCCGGCAGGTCCACGCACAGGCCGATCACCGGTACGCACGCCTCGCCACCCGGCGCGGGCGCGGTCGTGCTGTGGCTCGGGGTCGGTGTCGGGGTCCGGGCGGGCGTGGGTGTCGTGGTCGCCGGGCGCGGTCCCGTCGTGGTCGGTGTGCTCGTCGGCCGCGGGGTGCCCGTCGGGATGGTGGTCGGGACGCCGGTGCTGCCGGGGAGCGAGGTGGGGGTGGCCGACGGCGTGGGAGTGGCCCTGCCCGTCGTCGGTGCGGCGCTCACCCCGCCCATGACCGAGGTGGCCGAGGGCGGTGCCGTGGGGTCGGAGCCTTGAGGGGCGGCCGAGCTGTCGGTGACGTCACCGGTCGGGTCGAGCCGCGGCTCCGCCTCCGCCGTCCCCGGGGCGCCGACCCTGGTCTCCGGGGCGACGCGCACCAGGCTGAGGACACCGGCGACGAGCGCGAGGCCGCCGGCGGCGAGCAGTATCTTGCGGGGGCGGGGCTTGCGGTGCCGGCCGCGGGCCGCGGCGTGCGGGCCCTGTTCCGCCGTTGCCGCCCGATCGGCCTGCTGGTCCTGCGCACGTATCGGTGTCATGAGGTTCCCTCCCCGCCGCGCGCCGGGGGCGCGTCGTGGCGGAGCGCACGCTATGCGCTCCTGTGGGCGGTGTGGGGTGAGACGGCCGGGATGTCACTCGAACGGGGGTAGAACAGCGGGCGGGGGCGGCTCTTTCCCGGTGCGGGGTACGGCTGCGATGATCGGGCCGACAGTGAGTTAACCCGCGTTAACCGGAGGGTGTCATGAGCGAGGAGCGGTTCGGGGAGTTCGTGCTGGTGCGGCGGCACGGGCACGTGGCGGAGCTGGTACTGGACCGGCCCAAGGCCATGAACGCCGTCTCGACGGGGATGGCCCGCTCCCTCGGGAGTGCCTGCACCGCGCTCGCCGCCGACCGGGAGGCGCGCGTGGTCGTGCTGACCTCCTCCCATGACAGGGCGTTCTGCGTGGGGGCCGACCTGAAGGAGCGGAACTCCTTCAGTGACGCGGACCTGGTGCGCCAGCGGCCGGTGGCGCGCGGGGCGTACACCGGGGTGCTGGAGCTTCCGATGCCGACGATCGCCGCGGTGCACGGCTTCGCGCTGGGCGGCGGTTTCGAACTGGCCCTGTCCTGCGACCTGATCGTGGCGGACCGTACGGCGGTGGTGGGGCTGCCGGAGGTGTCCGTGGGCGTGATTCCCGGGGGCGGCGGTACGCAGCTGCTGCCGCGGCGGGTGGGGGCGGCGCGGGCGGCCGAGCTGATCTTCTCGGCCCGGCGGGTGGAGGCGGCGGAGGCCGCCGAGCTGGGGTTGGTGGACCAGCTGGTGGAGGAGGGGCGGGACCGCGAGGAGGCGCTGGCGCTGGGGGCGCGGATCGCCGGGAACTCGCCGGTGGGGCTGCGGGCGGCGAAGCGGGCGCTGCGGCTGGGGCACGGGCTGGATCTGCGGGCCGGACTGGAGGTCGAGGACGCGGCGTGGCGCTCGGTGGCGTTCTCGGGTGACCGGGCGGAGGGGGTGGCGGCGTTCAACGAGAAGCGCAAGCCCGAGTGGCCCGGCGAGTGAGGGGCTGGGGCACCGGCTACGGCCCGGGACGAGCCGGCTGCAGTCCACCTGATCGCCGCACCAATGTCCCGAATGGCGCCATTTCTCCTAACCTGGAGTGATGGGTGAGGACAAGCGGCTCGCCGCTGTGGTGGCGCTGGCTCAGGGGATGGCGGCGGCACACACTCCGCGGGAGTCGTGGCGGGCCGCCGCTCTCGGTGCGTGCCGTGCGCTGGACGGCAACTTCGCCGCGCTGTCGGTGTGGGAGCGGGAGCTGGGGCGGTTGCGGGTGCTCGTGAACGTCGGGGAGCGCCGCCCGGACGAGGAGGAGTTCCCGGAGCTCGAGGCCTATCCGGTGCACCAGTTCCCGGAGATCACCGAGTTCCTGCACGAGCGGTGGGCAGGAGGCGGCGGGCCGAACGCGTGGGTGGAGACCGCCGAGGGCACGGCGGCCGGTACCCCCGGTTACTTCCACCAGCGGGTCGCCGCCCTGCGCCGCAGGGGGCGCGGCTGCTGCGTCGTCGCCCCGGTCGTGCTGCACGGCAGGGCCTGGGGCGAGCTGTATGTGGCCCGCGCGATCGGGGTGCCGGTGTACGGGCGGCCCGACGCCGACTTCGCCACCGTGCTGGCCGCCGTCGTCGCCGCCGGGCTCGCCCAGACCGAGCGACTGGAGGAGGCGCACCGGCTCGCGTTCACCGACGCCCTCACCGGCCTCGCCAACCGCCGCGCCGTCGACGTGCGCCTGGAGGAGGCCGTCGAGCGGCACCGCGCGGACGGCGTGGTCGTCAGCCTCGTCGTCTGCGACGTCAACGGGCTCAAGCGGGTCAACGACACCCTGGGGCACGCCGTCGGCGACCGACTGCTGGAGCGTTTCGGCTCCGTGCTGTCGCTGTGCGGGGCGATGGTGCCGGGCGCGCTGGCGGCGCGGCTCGGCGGTGACGAGTTCTGTCTGCTGGCCGTGGGCCCACCCGCCGACGACGTGGTCAAGGCGGCGGACGAACTGTGCCGCCGGGCGGCGGAGCTGGAGCTGGGTGAGGGGGTGGCGTGCGGGCTCGCCTCGACCGAGGACGCCATCGGACCGGTGCCCTCGGCCCGGCGGCTGTTCCGGCTGGCCGACGCGGCGCAGTACCGGGCCAAGGCCATGCGGGCGGACCGGCCGGTGGTGGCGGGCCGGGAGGGGCCGGACGATCCTGTCGTACGCCTCGCCGACGAACCGCCGCCCGAGCAGGCCGAGCGGGGCGAGCGGCGCCGCTTCCGCGGCCGCCGGTCGTGGGGGGCCGACCGTGAGGTGAAGCACACGGATCGGTAAGGGTCACTCCGGTTCTCCGCTAGTGACATCAACGCATTCAATGCGTACGCTCCTGAATATGGATATGCACACTGTGGTGGTGGGGACGTCCGGGGTCACGGCGTCCGACGTTCTCGCCGTGGCGCGCGGCGGTGCCCGCATCGAGCTGTCGGCGGAGGCGGTGGCGGCCCTCGCGGCGGCCCGGGAGATCGTGGACGCGCTGGCGGCCAAGCCGGAGCCGGTCTACGGCGTCTCCACCGGCTTCGGAGCCCTGGCGACCCGGCACATCAGCCAGGAACTGCGCGCCCAGCTGCAGCGCAACATCGTCCGCTCGCACGCCGCCGGCATGGGCCCGCGAGTCGAGCGCGAGGTCGTACGGGCCCTGATGTTCCTGCGCCTGAAGACCGTCTGCTCCGGCCACACCGGTGTCCGGCCCGAGGTCGCGCAGACCATGGCCGACGTGCTGAACGCCGGGATCACCCCGGTCGTGCACGAGTACGGCTCCCTCGGCTGCTCCGGCGACCTGGCTCCGCTCTCCCACTGCGCCCTCGCGCTCATGGGCGAGGGGGACGCGGAGGGCCCCGACGGGATCGTGCGGCCCGCCGGCGAGCTGCTCGCCGAGCACGGGATCCAGCCCGTCGAGCTGCGCGAGAAGGAGGGCCTGGCCCTCCTCAACGGCACCGACGGCATGCTCGGCATGCTGATCATGGCCCTCGCCGACCTGGACACCCTCTACAAGTCCGCCGACATCACCGCCGCCCTCAGCCTCGAGGCGCTGCTCGGCACGGACAAGGTCCTCGCCCCGGAGCTGCACGCCATCCGCCCGCACCCGGGCCAGGGCGCCTCCGCCGCCAACATGCTCGCCGTGCTCAAGGGCTCCCAGCTCACCGGACACCACCAGGACGACGCCCCGCGCGTCCAGGACGCCTACTCCGTGCGGTGCGCCCCGCAGGTCGCCGGCGCCGGACGCGACACCCTCGCGCACGCCCGCCTCGTCGCCGAGCGGGAACTCGCCTCCGCCGTCGACAACCCCGTCGTGCTGCCTGGGGGCATCGGCTCCGGGGGAGGCCGCGTCGAGTCCAACGGCAACTTCCACGGCGCGCCGGTGGCCTACGTCCTGGACTTCCTCGCCATCGCGGCCGCCGACCTCGGCTCCATCGCCGAGCGCCGCACCGACCGGCTGCTGGACAAGAACCGCAGCCACGGCCTGCCGCCGTTCCTCGCCGACGACGCCGGCGTGGACTCCGGTCTGATGATCGCCCAGTACACGCAGGCCGCCCTGGTCAGCGAGATGAAGCGGCTCGCCGTACCGGCCTCCGCGGACTCCATCCCGTCCTCCGCGATGCAGGAGGACCACGTGTCCATGGGCTGGTCGGCCGCGCGCAAACTGCGCACCGCCGTCGACAACCTCACCCGGATCATCGCCGTCGAGCTGTACGCCGCCACCCGCGGCATCGAACTGCGCGAGGGCCTGGCCCCGGCGCCCGCCTCGCAGGCCGTGATCGAGGCCGTGCGCGCCGCCGGTGTGCAGGGCCCGGGTCCGGACCGGTTCCTGGCGCCCGACCTGGCCGCCGCCGACGCGTTCGTCCGCGGGGGCCACCTGGTCGCCGCCGTGGAGACGGTCACCGGACCGCTGCAGTAAGAACCAGCACCGCTGCAGCAAGAGCAAGGACCGCTGCGGTAAGGGCAAGCGCAAAGGGGGCCCGTCTCGTGCGGCAGGGCCCCCTTTTGACGTCACTTCAGCTTGGCCGCCTGGGCCGTGACGACCGCGCCCGGCACCGAGTAGGCCTTCTCGGCCATCATCGCGCCGATGTTGACCGTGGTGTACGGCGCGAGGTTGTTCCCGTGGCGCACCACCTGGACGTGGACCGGAGCGGTGTCCCCGTCCTCCATGTCGCTGGTCGCGGCGAAGGCCACCGACGCGTCGCCCGTACCCGAGGACTTCTCCTCGGCCACCTTCGCGAACTTCGCCCTGTCGCCGGCCTGGTCGCCCGTGAAGCCGCCCGCGCAGGCCTTCACCGCGTCGGAGACCGACCGCATCGCCTTCTCGGCGCCGTCCCCGTCGTACGAGGACAGGACGACCACCGTCGTGTCGCGGTCCATCGAGTCCTTGAGCGCGTCCTCGAACTTGCCGTCGGTCAGGTCGGCCATGGACGTGGCGTCGTCCGTCGGGTCCTTCTTGTCCTCCTGGACCGTGCGGTTGGTCTCCGTCGCGGCGTCGCCCGGCGCGATGCCGGTCATGACGCGGAGCAGCGGGCCGCACTGCGCGTCATCGGCCTTGACCGCGCTCTTGGCGGGGGTGCCGCCCTGGACGGCCTCGACCTTGTAGCCGGTCACGTCGCCCTTGGCGAGGATCAGCTTCTTCAGCTCGGCGGCGCTCAGCGCCTTCGCGGCCGGCTGCCCGGCCTCGCCGCCCTTGCCGTCCCCGGCGTCCTTCGAACCCCCGTCGGAGCAATCCGTGATGAGGGCGAGCGACAGTGCACCGACAGCCACGGTGGCGCACAGCCGCACACCCGATGATCTCTTCATGGGCGGACTGGGCGTTCTCCGTCAAGGAATCGTCAAGCGGGATTAAAAGCCGAGGCGTTCCCGCCGCACCGAATACACCACGAATCCGGCGCCGATGGCGAGGAACGCGCTGCCGCCGATGACGTACGGCGTGGTGTCGAAGCTGCCGGTGTCCGCGAGCCGTGTGCTGTCCGGGCTGCCCGTGCCGTCGTCGGCCGCGGCCTCGGACAGCGCCTCCGCCTGCTGTGTGACCTGCGACGTCGCGGTCGTGGCCGTCGTCTCTCTCGCCGAGTCGTCCTGCGACGCGTTGGCGGACGGAACGAACCACAGGGCGCACAGCAGGGTCCCCGCGGCGGTGGCGGTCAGCAACGGACGGCGAGCGGATGACACGGAATATCGATCCCCCTTGTGGCGCTGGCGAATTGGCCGTGTGGGGCGATGTTAGTGAAAGTCGCGGGTCACGGGAAAGTCACGGGAGGTTTCAGCCGTAGGCTCTCGTCATGAGCACGGAAGAGACATCACGGTTTGTACGACTTCGGGTGGAGCTGGTCCTCGAGGTGCAGGGCGAAGGCGAGCTGACCAAGGCCGCGTTGCGCCGGCTGGCCTCCGATGCGGAGCTGCCCCTGGAGGAGCGGACGCACGCCGAGAACGCTGTGACGGAAGACACCGCGGAGGCCCTCGCCTATCTCGTGGACCCGTTCGACCTGGTCAGCGAGGTACCCGGCGTGGAACTCCAGCAGGCTTCCTGGTCCAGCGAGCGGATCGAGTACGACCCTGACTCGCCCGAGTGGGACCTGGACGAGGATGATGGGGAGGACGACGAAGAAGAAGAGGACGGCATCGGCTGAGCGTCCCGGGGCACCCATGACCCCGGACGGCAACCGCCGTCCGGGGTTTTGTCGTCTCAGGGGGCGCACGGACGACTTCCGCACCACCCGCCGCGGGCGGACGTGGTGCGGCCCACACATGCGAACCATGTGGAAAGGGGCGAAGCGTTCGTAGCGTTGAAGGTTCTCAACGGGGACTCGGGGTTTCCGCGATTTCAGCAACGATGGAGAAGCGTGTGATGACGGACAGTAAGCGGCGCAAGGGCCTGACGGTCGCGTCCGCACTGCTCGGCGGTGTGCTGGCACTCACCGGATGTTCCGGCGGCGGCAACGCCAAGGCCACCGACAACGGCGACACCTCCCAGGCCAAGGCCGACGAGGCGGCGGCCAAGAAGTCGTCCGAGGCCCAGATCACGATCACGCCCAAGGACGGCTCCAACAACGCCTCCATCAACAACTCGGCCGCCGTGAAGGTCGCCAAGGGCACGCTCACCGGCGTGACGATGACCACCGCCGACGGCAAGGCCGTCGCGGGCGCGCTGTCCGCCGACAAGACCAGCTGGAAGCCCACCGTCCAGCTGGCGCGCTCGACCACCTACAAGGTCGCCGCGGAGGCCAAGGACTCCGCCGGCCGGGTCGCCAACGAGAACGCCTCCTTCACCACGGTCTCCCCGGCCAACAGCTTCATAGGCAACTTCACGCCGGACAACGGGGCCACCGTCGGCGTGGGCATGCCGGTGTCGATCAACTTCGACAAGGCGATCACCAACAAGGCCGCCGTCCAGAAGGGCATCTCGGTCACCTCCAGCAGCGGGCAGGAGGTCGTCGGTCACTGGTTCAACGCCAACCGCATCGACTTCCGTCCGGAGACGTACTGGAAGGAGAACTCCACCGTCACGCTGAAGCTCGACCTCGACGGTGTCCAGGGCGCCAGCGGCGTCTACGGCGTGCAGCAGAAGACGGTCACCTTCCACATCGGCCGCAACCAGGTCTCCTACGTCGACGCGCAGACCAAGCAGATGAAGGTCACGCAGGACGGCAAGGTCGTCAAGACCATCGCCATCTCCGCGGGTTCGCCGGAGCACAAGACGTACCAGGGCGTCATGGTGATGTCCGAGAAGTTCCAGCAGACGCGCATGAACGGCGCGACCGTGGGCTTCACCGACGACGACGGCAAGGGCGAGTACGACATCAAGGACGTGCCGCACGCCATACGCCTCACCAACTCCGGCACCTTCCTGCACGGCAACTACTGGGGCGCGCCGTCCATCTTCGGCAGCGTCAACACCAGCCACGGCTGCGTGGGCCTGCCCGACGCCAAGGGCGCCAAGGACCCGAACACTCCGGCCGCGTGGATGTACAGCCACTCGCTGATCGGTGACGTGGTCGTCATCAAGAACACCGGCGACAAGACCGTCGCCCCGGACAACGGCCTCAACGGCTGGAACCTGGACTGGGCGCAGTGGAAGGCCGGTTCGGCCGTCTGACACCTGGTTCACAGTCCTTCCAGTGCCGCCCCCGGGGGCGGCACTGGTGTTTCCGGGCCCCGGCACAGCCTTCTCATCCGTCTTTCATCCCGGCCTTGTCGAGTCACCACCTGCCGTACCCAGCTTGCGGCGCATGTTCTTCACCTACCTGAGGCGCGAACAGCGCCGCCGTGGGAAGGCGACCCTCGTCGTCGCCCACGGACCCGCGTTGGGCATCGCACGGGTCATCCCGGTCATCCTGGTCAGCTCCGTGTCCAACGGCATGGGCAAGGCGCAGGACAAGGACCCTTCATGCCCTCGACGGCGTGGACCTCACCGTCGGCGACGGCCTCGTCATCCAGGGCCGGGCCGGCGGCACATCCACCCTCCCGCAGATGCTCGGCGGTCCCGACCGTCGCACCTCCGGCGAAGTCGTCCTCGACGGCACCGGCGAGGCCAAACTCTCCGAGGCCCGCCTGACAAGGGTCCGCAGCGAGAACATCGGCTTCGTCTTCCAGTCCTTCGACCTCATCCCCACCCGCACCGCGCAGGAGAACGTGGAGACCGCCCTCGTACCGCTCGGCGTGAAGGGGAGGGAACGGCGCGAACGGGCCGCCGAGGCGCTGACCTCGGTCGGTCTCGGCGAGCGCCTCGCCGACCTGCCCTCCGCGGGCGCCTGACGACGTATAACACCGTTCGCACGTAAGGGACTTCCCGATTCTGTAACGGTGTCTGCCCCGGCGCGTAACAGTTCCGGGCAGCGCTTTCTTGCGGTCCTCTCATCTCTTGAGGCGTCTGATCGCCCCCCGGCATACTTCGTGACCCGGGGGGTTGACGTGCAGGTGTACGAAACTACCCCCGGCCGGGTGAATGGGGATTTCGCCCGGTACTTCATCTCCAGGGGGAGAACTTGCGCAGACAAGTGAAAAGAGCAGCTGCGGCCACGGTGGCCACCGCCGCAGCCGTCGCCCTCGCAGCGGGTATGACCAGCCCCGCGTCGGCGAAGCCCGCGCAGCAGACCTCGGTCGCTGCCGCGTCACTCACCGCCAAGCACCACGTCACCCTGATCACCGGTGACCGCGTCGCCCTCGACGCCAAGGGCCGCGTCGTCGGCCTGCAGCGAGCCAAGGGCCGTGAGCACATACCCTTCCAAGTCCGCAAGGCGGCCGGACACACGCTGGTCGTCCCCGCCGACGCGGCCCACCTGGTCGCCTCCGGCAAGCTGGACCAGCGCCTGTTCGACGTCACCGAGCTGAACAAGGCCGCAACCCGCAAGGCCCAGAAGAACGGCCTGAAGGTCATCGTCGGCTACAACGGTGCCGCCACGGGCGCCAAGGCCGACGTCCGGGACGCGGGCCGGCTGCGCCGCAGCCTGAAGGCGCTGAACGCGGACGCCGTGCAGACCCCCGTCAAGGACACCGCCGAGCTGTGGGACGCCGTCACCAACGGCGACAAGACCGCCTCCGGCATCGCCCACGTCTGGCTCGACGGCGTACGCAAGGCCGCCCTCGACACGTCCGTGCCGCAGATCGGCGCCCCGACCGCATGGGCCGCCGGCTACACCGGCAAGGGCGTGAAGGTCGCCGTCCTGGACACCGGTGTGGACACCACCCACCCGGACCTGAAGGACCAGGTGATCGAGTCCAAGAACTTCTCGACCGCCGCCGACGCCACCGACCACTTCGGTCACGGCACGCACGTCGCCTCCATCGTGGCCGGCACCGGCGCCAAGTCGGGCGGCAAGTACAAGGGCGTCGCTCCGGACGCCAAGATCCTCAACGGCAAGGTCCTGGACGACACCGGTTCCGGTGACGACTCCGGCATCCTCGCCGGCATGGAGTGGGCCGCCTCGCAGGGCGCCTCCGTCATCAACCTGAGCCTCGGCGGTTACGACACGCCCGAGATCGACCCGCTCGAGGCCGAGGTCAACAAGCTCTCCGCCGAGAAGGGCGTCCTGTTCGCGATCGCCGCGGGCAACGAGGGCCCCCAGTCGATCGGCTCGCCGGGCAGCGCGGACGCCGCGCTCACCGTCGGCGCCGTCGACAAGAAGGACAAGCTGGCGGACTTCTCCTCCACCGGCCCGCGCGCCGGCGACGGCGCCATCAAGCCGGACGTCACCGCGCCCGGCGTGAACATCACCGCCGCCGCGGCCAAGGGCAGCGTCATCGACCAGGAGGTCGGCGAGAAGCCCGAGGGCTACCTGACCATCTCCGGCACGTCGATGGCCACCCCGCACGTCGCGGGCGCCGCCGCGATCCTGAAGCAGGAGCACCCCGACTGGGGCTACGCCGAGCTGAAGGGCGCGCTCACCGGCTCCGCCAAGGGCGGCAACTACACGCCGTTCCAGCAGGGGTCGGGCCGCATCGCGGTCGACAAGGCCATCAAGCAGTCCGTGATCGCCGAGCCGGTCTCGATCAGCTTCGGTGTGCAGCAGTGGCCGCACACCGACGACAAGCCGGTCACCAAGCAGCTGACGTACCGCAACCTCGGCGACAAGGACGTCACGCTCCAGCTGGCCGGCACCGCCACCAACCCCAAGGGCCAGGCGGCTCCGTCGGGCTTCTTCAAGCTGGCCAGGACGACGGTGACCGTCCCGGCCCACGGCACGGCCTCGGTCGGTTTCACCGTCAACACCAAGCTGGGCGGTACGGTCGACGGCGCCTACTCCTCCTACGTGACCGCGACCGGCGACGGGCAGACCATCCGCACGGCCGCCGCGGTCCAGCGCGAGGTGGAGTCGTACGACGTCACGCTGAAGTTCATCGGCCGTGACGGCAAGCCGGCCCCGTACTACGACACCGACCTGACCGGTGTGGCCGGCCTGGCCAACGGCCAGTGGCTGAACCCGTACGACAAGTCGGGCACGGTGAAGGTGCGCGCGCCCAAGGGCACGTACATCCTCAACACCGCCGTCTACGGTGACCCGGAGGACGCGACCAAGGGCATCGACTGGATCGCCCAGCCGAAGCTGACCGTCTCCAAGAAGCAGACGATCACGATCGACGCGCGCAAGGCCAAGCCGGTGAACGTCACCGTCCCGGCCACGGGCGCCAAGTCCGTGTTCGCCTCGCCCGAGTGGGACGTCACCATCGGCGACGGCCAGTACGGCTACGGCTTCTTCCTGGACTCGTACAAGAACTTCCACACCGCCCACCTGGGCCCCCAGCTGCCCTCCGGCACGCTGTACCAGCAGTGGGACGGCCACTGGTCCAAGGGTGCCACCGAGGAGTACGACGTCACCTCCGGCGGCCCGGTCAAGCAGCTCGCCACCGGCTTCACCAAGCACTACAAGGCGAGCGACCTGGCCACGGTCAAGGCCCGGCTGGGTGCCGCCGCGAGCGGCAAGAAGGGCTCCGTCAGCGCGGTCGGCTGGCTGCCCGGCAGCTCCGGCGCCTCCTCCGTCGGCCTCACACAGAACCTGCCCGGCACCCGCACCCTGCACCTGTCCGCCAAGGGCGGCGTGAAGTGGGAGCTGGAGTTCGAGCAGGACGGCGGGGTCGACCAGGACGGCTTCCCGATCACCGAGGCGGGCTACGGCCTGGGTGCGCAGGCCTACGCGGCCGGCAAGACGTACACGAAGACCTTCAACACCGCGGTCTTCGGCCCGCACGTCAACGCCGACTTCGGCGTCTACCGGGACGGCAACGAGATCTACGGCTCGCTGCCGCTGTTCGCAGACGGTGCCAAGCACGCCGGTTCCTCGCTCTTCACCTCGGTGGACACGACCCTGTACCGCAACGGCACCAAGGTCGGCTCCAACCACGACCCGCTGTTCGGCGAGCCCTTCAAGGTTCCCGCCGGTGACGCCGCGTACAAGCTGACCACCTCGGTCAAGCGCTCGGCGAAGGTGGCGGAGGCCTCCTCGCGGATCGACGCGACGTGGACCTTCCGCTCCAAGAAGCCGTCCAACGGCGTCGCCAAGCTCCCCGTGTCCGCCCTGCACTTCGGCGCCACGACCGGCCTGGACAGCCGGGTCGAGGCCGGCAAGACGGTCACCTTCCCGGTCACCGTGGAGGGCGCGGCCGCGGGCAGCAACCTGAAGTCCCTGACGGTGTACGTCTCCTACGACGGCAAGACCTTCAAGAAGGTCGACGTCCGCGGTGGCAAGATCACCGTGAAGAACCCGGCGAAGGGCAAGGCCATCTCCTTCCGCGCCAAGATCGCCGACAAGAAGGGCAACACCTCGGCGATCACGATCTACAACGCGTACTACGGCAAGTGAGCCACCAGTAGCCGAGTGGACGGGTAACGGACGGCCCGCCGGAAGCCATGCTTCCGGCGGGCCGTTCGCGTGGCCGTCTCAGGCGGAGGGCACCGCCCGGGTCGCGTCCGTGCCCCAGCTGGCCAGCAGGCGCAGGGATTCCGCCGAGGGGGAGTGCGGCTCGGCGTGGTAGGTGATCAGGGCCTGGTCGGTGTCGTCCGCCACCCTGAACGTCTCGTAGCTGAGCAGGAGGTCGCCGACCAGCGGGTGGTGCAGCCGCTTGACGCCGTGGCCCTTCTCCTTGACGTCGTGGGTCGCCCACAGCCGCCGGAACTCCTCGCTCTTGACGGACAGCTCGCCGACCAGCGCGGACAGGCGGGGGTCGTCCGGATAGCAGCCGGCGTCCATGCGCAGGACGCAGACGATGTCGATCGCCTTCTGCTCCCAGTCGATGAACAGATCCCGGTACTCGGGGCGCAGGAAGACCAGACGGGCCCAGTTGCGGTCGGCCGGCGGAAGCTCCGCCCAGTCGCCGAAGAGCGCGGCTGCCATCCGGTTCCAGGCCAGGATCTCCGCGCGGCGGCCGGCTATGTACGCGGGCACGCCGTCCACAGTGTCCAGCAGCTGGCGCAGTGCCGCCCGCACCTGCTGCTGCCGTGCCGCCGGTTTCTTCTTGTGCGCCTTCGGCTTGGCCAGGTGGGTGAGGTGCGCCTGCTCGGCGTCCGTCAGGCGCAGGGCACGGGCGATCGAGCCCAGCACCTCGGCGGAGACATTGCGTCCGTTGCCCTGTTCCAGACGGGTGTAGTAGGCCACGGACACCCCGGCCAGCTGGGCCAGCTCCTCGCGGCGCAGCCCCGGCACCCGGCGGTGCCGCCCGAAGTCCGGCAGCCCCACGTCCTCCGGCTTCAGCCGGGCCCGTCGGCTGCGCAGGAACTCGCTCAGCTCGGCCCGCCGGTCCAGGGGCCGGCCGGCGGCGACCGCTTCCGGCTGTTCGTCCATGAGCCCAGTATTCATGGTCGTACGCACACCAACCTGATCCCGCCAGTGGTAGGCACAGCAGTCGTACGAAGACGTGTGGCCTGGGTGCCGGGCGAAACCTGGGGCAGGCTGGATGCCGTACCCGGTCGGAAGGCAACCGGGCACGGAACACTCTGCTAGGAGAACCCCGGCATGACCACTGTTGCTGCTTACGCCGCGCCCGCCCCGAAGGCCCCGCTGGAGCGGACGACCATCGAGCGGCGCGCGGTCGGCGAGTTCGACGTCCTGATCGACATCGAGTTCGCCGGTATCTGTCACTCCGACATCCATCAGGCCCAGGACGGCTGGCGCCCCGGCATCTTCCCGATGGTCCCCGGGCACGAGATCGCGGGCGTCGTCTCGGAGGTCGGCTCCGGTGTGACGAAGTTCGCCGTGGGCGACCGGGTGGGCGTCGGCTGCATGGTCGACTCCTGCCGCGAGTGCGACAACTGCAAGGCCGGCCTGGAGCAGTACTGCTCCACGGGCGGCACCATCTGGACGTACAACTCCGTCGGCAAGGACGGTGAACCCACCTACGGCGGCTACTCGCGGAAGATCGTCGTCGACGAGAACTACGTCGTCCGCGTCCCCGAGGGCCTGTCGCTGGACGTGGCCGCGCCGCTGCTCTGCGCGGGCATCACCACCTACTCCCCGCTGAAGCACTGGAACGCCGGCCCCGGCAAGAAGGTCGCGGTGGTCGGTCTCGGCGGTCTCGGCCACATGGGCGTCAAGATCGCGCACGCGCTGGGCGCCGAGGTCACCGTCCTGTCGCAGTCCCTGCGCAAGAAGGACGACGGCCTCAAGCTCGGTGCCGATCACTACTACGCCACCAGCGACCCGAAGACCTTCGAGGAGCTGGCGGGCACCTTCGACATCATCCTCAACACCGTCTCGGCCCCGCTCGACTTCGCCGCCTACCTGTCCCTGCTGCGCACGGACGGCACCATGGTGAACGTCGGCCTCCCCGAGGAGCCGGTGCAGATCGAGCTCCAGTCGCTGTTCGGCAACCGCCGCAGCGTGAGCAGCTCCGGCATCGGCGGCATCGCCGAGACCCAGGAGATGCTCGACTTCTGTGCCGAGCACGGCCTCGGTGCCGAGATCGAACTGATCAGCGCCACCGAGATCAACGAGGCGTACGAGCGGGTGCAGGCGAGCGACGTCCGCTACCGCTTCGTCATCGACACCGCCACCATCTGACCGTCCCGGCCCCGCCCGGCCCGGCAGCCCCAACGGGCGCCGGCCGGGGCGGTGGGCCGGCCGGGGTGGTGGGCCGGCCGGGCGCGGTCGGTGCCGAGCACCCGAGCCCATCCGGGTTCCTCCCCTTGTGCGAGTTTCGCGAGGGGCGAATGTACGGGGCAGGAGCCGACACGTCTCCCCGACTACCCCGCACCGGCGAGCGGGGAGGAGTCGAGCGACCGGGCCGAGTTGCCGGAACCGGGTCGGCCGCGCGCAGGCGTCCGGCTCAGAGACGGCTGTACTTCTCGATGTCCTCGGTGAACTCCTCGATGGCGCGTGCCGTGAGCGTGGGCCGGGTGTCGGCGATGGCGGCCATGTAGTCCTCGGTGGTGGCCGGTCGGCCCTGCCGCTGTGTGATCTCGCGCTCGAACGCCGCCTGCGCGCCCTTGCGGGCGGCGAATTCGATGTCGGCCGGGGTGAACAGCTCGCTCGCCTCGACCAGTCGCCCGATGTCCACCGAGTCGCCGGCGGACCTGAGATAGCGGGCCCAGATCGCCGCGCGGGCGGTCGGGTCCGGCGGGCCGACGGGAAGGACGTAGTCGAACCGGCCCGGCCGCAGGAACGCCGCGTCCAGAGAGCGCACGGAGTTGGTGGCGCAGGCCAGCAGCCGCGCGTCGTGCTCGCGGAAGCCGGGGATGAGTTTGAGCAGCTCGTTCGTCACCCCGTGCCCGGGATCGACCGCCTTCCCGGACCGCACGCCGGCGATCTCCTCGACCTCGTCGATGAAGAGCAGCACCGAATCCAGCTCCGCCAGCTCCGCGAACGCCTCCCGCAGCGCCGCGGCCAGTCCTTCGCTCGTGTCGGCCGCGAGCCGGGACGGGAAGAGCTCCACGAACGGCCAGCCGAGCCGCGAGGCCACCGCCTTGGCGAAGCTCGTCTTCCCGGTGCCGGGCGGGCCGAACAGGATGACCGCCTTGGGCGGGTCGACACCGTAACGGTCGGCCAGCGCAGGTTCGGTCAACGGGAGCACGACACGGCGTTCGACGACCTGCTTCTCCCGCTCCATGCCGGCCATCGCGTCCCAGAGGCCTTCGGGCAGCATGCGGCCGCCCAGCGCCGCGAGGACGTCGGCGTTGCCGGAACCGGGCGGTTCGAGCTTCTCGTAGTAGGTCAGGCCGTCGTGGAACCGGTAGCCCGAGTTCTCCAGAGCCTTCGTCCCGGCGGCGCCCGAGGGCAGCAGCGCGCTGATGTGGCGCACGCCCAGCGCGCGCAGGCGGCGCTCCAGCTCGACGAGCAGCGCACTGCCGACCCCGCGCTCACGCCAGCGGGAGGCCAGTGCCACCAGGACGACCCACGCTCGCCTGCCGTACGCCTGAGCCACGGCCATGCCCACCAGCTCGTCGCCCACCACCGCCACCACCGCCGGCTGGCCGGCCTTGGCCGCGGCCATCACCTCGGACACCGGAAACACCGATTCCGCGTCGGCCTGGCGGCTCTGGTCCCAGATCTGAATGGCCTGGTCGAGATCGTCGTCGTGATAGTCGCGCAGATGCCAGGCGGGCATCGCCACCACCTCATCCGGACCGGGAGTCCCATTGTCCCCCGCGGGCACGCCGTTCTGCCTGCGGGCACGGGCACCAATCCCGAAGGGCGCCGCCCACGTATTGCAAGTAGAACGTGAAGTCTGGAGGCACGCTCCTGGTCGGCTGGTCCCCGTGCGGCGGGATCCTGGATGCGCGAGATGCTCCTCGACGCGCGGGGCGACGCCCGCGACCGTGCCGCACCCGCGTGCGGCTGCGGCCATCCCTCTCGTGCGGCTGAGTCGCCCGAGACGATGGAAGGAAAGGTGTATCCATCATGCGAGCACAAGGCGTCAGGCGTCTCGTCGCGGCGTCCGCGTCAAGCATTCTGATGGCCGGCGGCGCCGCGCTCGGCGCAGCGGGCACGGCCACGGCAGCAGCCCCTGCCGTGCACACCCATGCGGTCACCGACAACTGCTTCGACCGTGGCGATGGGCGCTGCTTCAACAACGACAACGGGCGCTGCTTCGACCATCGCGGGTTCTGCTTCGACCACAACCGCTTCGACAACCGCTTCGACAACCGCTTCGACAACCGCTTCGACCACCGTTTTGACCACCGCTTCGACCACCGCTTCGACAACGGAGTCATCGTGATCATCGTGTCCTAGCACGAGGCCGGTCTTCTCGGCGTCGACCAACGGGGAAGCGCACCCAACGATCCGCGTAAGTGTGCCGCGGAAACGGGTGGCACTGTGGTGGGCCGACGGCAGTCCGGCCCACCACAGCGCTGGGAGCAGTGCCCCGAGGCGCGCGAGCAGGTGTCACGGGTGGCTGCGCCCGCACCATGGAGGCGAACACCCCCCGCGCCGTGGGCGCCGGTCGTCAGCCGCCGGCCGGGGCGACGCCGATTCGAGTACCGGTCAGGGCCGCCTCTCCGGTCCGGGTCAGGACGTCTCCTCGGCCCTGTCACAGGTCGGCAGGGCAATCCCGGTGATCGCGGTCAGCCGGGCAGGCTCGCCGGGCTGCCTCCGTTCGCCTCGTATCCGGCCACCGCCAGCGCGCGGTAGAGGGCGAAGTCGGCGGCCGGGTCGGCGGACAGGGTCCAGGGCAGTGCGCCGACGTGGCCGTCGACGTGTATCAGCTGGCCCATGGCCTCCGCCCAGCGCTCGGCCCGCACCAGGAAGAAGACCAGCAGGTGGCGGACGTGCGCGAGCACCGGGTCGTCGGGGCGGGCCGCGTGCACCGCGTGCAGGGCGCCGTGCATCGCCTTGGTGACGACCTCGCTCTGGTAGAAGCTCGCGACCAGGTTCACCTCGGGGAGGTGCTCGAAGACCGCGAACAGCGGCAGGGCGGCGAGCAGCGAGCCGTCGGGGGCGCGGGCCGCCGCGGCCTCGGCGAAGGCGTACGCCTGCTCGCGCGAGCCGTGCCACTTCTCGCACCAGTAGTGCAGCGCGGCCAGATGCGCGCCCATGTGGTGGGGTGCGCGGTCCAGGATGCTCAACCAGAGCTTCTCGAACTCCGGCTGCGGATAGGCGAGGCCCCGGGCGATGGACAGCTCGACGATGTACGGCACCGGGTCGCCGGGGGCCAGCAGCGCCGCCTGCCCGCAGGCCTCCCCGGCCTCCTCCATGATGATCCGGAAGTCGTCCGTGCCCGGCGTCGACGTCCGCCAGGCCTGTTGCACCAGGAACTCGGCGTGCACGGCCGCGGCGCCCGCGTCCTTGGGCTGCTCGGCCCGCCACACCCTGAGCCACTGCCCGCCCGGCGTCTCGTGCACCCCGCCCGGCCGCTGCCGCAGCTCCAGGGCCGCCGCACCGGCGAAGGCCTGCACACGCTGCCAGCGCAGCTCGCCCTCGGCCTCGGTGCCGGCCAGCAGCTGCTGCGCCGCCCGGTAGTCCTGTGTCCGCTGCACCAGGTCCAGGACGTCCAGCAGGTCCTGGTCGGGACCGGGCATCCGCACGTCCAGCTCCTCCTGGCGCACGAAGCCGTAGTTCGCCGGGTCGGCGGCGTCCGGGTGGCCCGCGGGAACCAGCCCGATCGCCCCGCGCCTGCGCCGCAGCAGCGGCAGCAGCACGAAGCTCAGCAGGAGCAGCGCCATGAGCAGCCAGAGAATCGCCATGCGTCAAGCGAACCAGACGCCGCCGACAATTGGCCAACCCCGCCCGCCGGCCTGTGGAAAACCTCGCGCACGGCAGTTCGGGACCGAGTCGGACGCCGACGGGGACGTCACCATCCGGCCGAGCGCACTACGCTCGGTGCACATGAGCGACAGGCACATCAGTCAGCACTTCGAGACCCTCGCGATCCACGCGGGCAACACCGCGGATCCCCTCACCGGCGCGGTCGTCCCGCCGATCTACCAGGTCTCGACCTACAAGCAGGACGGCGTCGGGGGCCTGCGCGGCGGCTACGAGTACAGCCGTAGCGCCAACCCGACCAGGACGGCCCTCGAGGAGAACCTCGCCGCGCTGGAGGGCGGCTGCCGCGGTCTCGCGTTCGCCTCCGGCCTCGCGGCCGAGGACACCCTGCTGCGTACGCTGCTCAGCCCCGGCGACCACGTGGTGATCCCGAACGACGCCTACGGCGGCACGTTCCGCCTCTTCGCCAAGGTCGTCACCCGGTGGGGCGTGGAGTGGTCCGTCGCCGACACCAGCGACCCGGCCGCGGTCCGGGCCGCGATCACCCCGAAGACCAAGGTCGTGTGGGTGGAGACCCCCTCCAACCCGCTGCTCGGCATCACGGACATCGCCGCCGTCGCCCAGATCGCCCACGACGCGGGCGCGAAGCTCGTCGTCGACAACACCTTCGCCACGCCCTACCTCCAGCAGCCGCTGTCGCTCGGTGCGGACGTGGTCGTGCACTCCCTGACCAAGTACATGGGCGGCCATTCGGACGTGGTCGGCGGTGCGCTGATCGTCTCCGACCAGGCGCTGGGCGAGGAGCTGGCCTACCACCAGAACGCGATGGGCGCCGTCGCCGGCCCCTTCGACTCCTGGCTGGTGCTGCGCGGCACCAAGACCCTCGCGGTGCGCATGGACCGGCACAGCGAGAACGCCACCAGGATCGCCGACATGCTGACCCGGCACGCGCGGGTGACCGGCGTGTTGTACCCGGGCCTGCCGGAGCACCCCGGGCACGAGGTGGCCGCCAAGCAGATGAAGGCGTTCGGCGGCATGGTGTCCTTCCGGGTCGAGGGCGGGGAGGAGGCCGCCGTCGAGGTGTGCAACCGCGCCAAGGTCTTCACCCTCGGCGAGTCCCTCGGCGGTGTCGAGTCGCTCATCGAGCACCCCGGCCGGATGACGCACGCCTCCGCGGCCGGCTCCGCCCTGGAGGTCCCCGCCGACCTGGTACGCCTGTCCGTGGGCATCGAGAACGTGGACGACCTGCTGGAGGACCTGCAGCAGGCCCTGGGTTAGGGCCTGTCCGGCGGATCATGCCGGCATCGCGGGGCATGGCACGCCCCTGTACCGACAAGTCACCGTTGCCCGGAGCCGGCCCGATCCGCAGGACAGATCCCGGTCACCAGCCGGTGACCGGTGGAGTCGTCTGGGACGGCGGCTCCGCCCAGGGGTGGGCCTCGGCCGCCCACACGGTGAACGCCAGTGCCGCGGCGCACAGCAGCAGCCACAGCAGGCGGTGGGCGAGCCGCGTCCGCCGCAGCAGGCGGTCGCCGCGGCGGACGGCCTCGCCGTACAGGTCCGGGGGCACGGGCGCCGGGGTCTGCTCCAGGATCCGCCGTACAGCGGCCTCCCTCTGGGGACGGTTCACCGCGCCCTCCCTCGCGCCGGCTGCCTCATGACGGCGCCACCTCGGTGCCCACCGTGCGCGGAGCGGTCGTACGCGCCGGATGCAGCACGGTCGCCGTGGCGCGGTCGCAGATCGCGTGCACCCGCTCGACGGGCAGGCCGAGCAGGGCCGCCGTCTGTTCCTCGGCTACTCCCTCGTACATCCGCAGCACCAGGATCAGCCGTTCCCGCGCCGTCAGGGCGGCGAGCGGAGTGCCGGGATGCGGCCGGGTGCGGCCGAGGACGATGTGCTCGTGCCACGTCCCGCGCGCGAAGCGGGTGGCGAGATACTGGCGGGCGTGGTCGTAGGGGTCGTCGCCGCGCAGCCGGTCCCAGCAGGCGTAGGTGTGGGCCAGTGCCAGGGTCAGCAGGCGCCGCGCGCGCGGGTTCGCGTCCGGCGCCTCCGCGGTGAGCAGCGTGGCGGTGTGCTGCAGCCGCCCTGCCGCACCCGCGACGAACGCCTCGAACTCCCGGGCCCGGCGGGCATCGCGGGACGCCTGCCGATCACGCACCACGCCTCCCCCCTGAGGGGCCCTGTCCGGTACGGGACGGTCGAACCGCGTACACCGCAGGACCCGGTCTCATATGAGGCCGGCGGCGGCCCGCGGTCAAGGCTCCGTACCGCACCGGTGCCGTGTTCCTCAGGAGGCCGGCGACTGCTCCGCGGACGGCACCCCCTGGACCGCCATCCTCGCCGAGAGCGCGGTGTTGAAGCGCGTGAGGAGCGTGCAGAACTGCTCGCGCTCCTCCGGTGCCCAGTCGTGTGTCAGCTCGGCCATCAACTGACGCCTCGAGGAGCGCACTTCCTCCAGCCGCGAGACCCCGCGCGGGGACAGCTGGAGCACCACCGCACGCCCGTCCTCCGGGTGCGAGGTGCGCTTGACGAGCCCGGTGTCGACCAGGGGAGCCACCTGCCGGGTGACCGTGGAGGAGTCGATCCCCATGCTCGCGGCGAGCGCCTTGACGCCCATGGGGCCTTCCTTGTCGAGGCGGTTGAGCAGCAGGTACGCGGCGCGGTCCATGGAGTTGCGCACCTGCCCGACGCCGCCGAGCCGGGTCTGTTCGGCACGGCGGGCGAACACCGCCACCTCGTGCTGGAGGGTGTCGAGAAGACCGGGGTCACCGACGGTCGTCATGTCCATCGACATTTCAGGTGTTGTGGGCATGGCCGGAGGCTCGCTTCATGAAGGGCTGCTGGGTTGGGGGACAGGGTACGCGGCCCGGGGGCGGACCGTACCGGCGCTGCGCAAACCGGTCTCGGAGCTTGGTCACACCCGTCGTGCGCGACCGTGAACTGCGAGACTTGCGTCATGAGCTACGGTACGGCTGACTCCTTGCGCTCCGTCACCCTCGACGATGTGCGCGGAGCCCAGAAGATGCTCTCCGGTGTGGCCCGCGTGACCGCGATGGAGGGCAGCCGGCATCTGTCCCAGCTGGTCGGCGCGGCGGTGCACCTCAAGTGCGAGAACCTGCAGCGGACCGGGTCGTTCAAGCTGCGCGGCGCCTACGTCCGGATCGCCGGGCTGTTGCCGGAGGAGCGTGCCGCCGGCGTGGTGGCCGCGAGCGCAGGGAACCACGCGCAGGGCGTGGCGCTCGCCTCCTCGCTGCTCGGCGTGCACGCCACCGTGTTCATGCCGAAGGGCGCCCCGCTGCCGAAGATCAGCGCGACCGGGGACTACGGCGCCGAGGTGCGCCTGCACGGCCAGGTGGTCGACGAGACGCTGGCCGCGGCCCAGGAGTACGCGGCCGCGACGGGCGCGGTGTTCATCCACCCCTTCGACCATCCCGACGTCATCGCCGGTCAGGGCACGGTCGGGCTGGAGATCCTGGAACAGTGCCCGGAGGTGCGCACCATCGTCGTCGGGATCGGTGGCGGCGGGCTCGCGGCGGGCATCGCGGTCGCCGTGAAGTCCCTGCGGCCGGACGTCAGGATCATCGGGGTCCAGGCGGAGGGCGCCGCGTGCTATCCGCCCTCGCTCGCCGCCGGCCGTCCGGTGTCGGTGGAGAACCCGGCCACGATGGCCGACGGCATCAAGGTGGGGCGGCCGGGCCTGGTGCCGTTCGGGATCATCGAGGAGCTGGTGGACGAGGTGCGCACGGTCAGCGAGGACCAGTTGTCGGCCGCGCTGCTGCTGTGCCTGGAGCGGGCCAAGCTGGTCGTGGAGCCGGCCGGGGCGAGCCCGGTCGCGGCCCTGCTCGGCGAGCCCGGTGCCGTCCCCGGCCCGGTGGTCGCCGTGCTGTCCGGCGGGAACGTGGACCCGGTGCTGCTGCAGCGGGTGCTGCGGCACGGCATGGCCGCGCAGGGCCGCTACCTGGCCGTACGGCTGCGGCTGACGGACCGCCCGGGCGCCCTCGCCACGCTCCTCGGGGTGTTGTCAGTGGTCGACGCTAACGTCCTCGACGTGAGCCACGTACGAACCGACCCCCGGCTCGGGCTCACGGAGGCGGAGGTGGAGCTGCACCTCGAGACGAAGGGACCGGTGCACTGCGCCGAGGTCGGCCAGGCCCTGCGCGAGGCGGGCTACACGGTCATCGACTGAGGCGGCCGAGGCTCGAAGCAGCGGTGTCACTCGTTCGGGGAAAGCCATTGAGAGACGCGATACATCGCGTTACTGTGTGATGTGTGGCCGCCGATCCGTCGCCGTGTTCGCGGAAAGCCCAGGTGGAAAACCGCAGGCGGAGCCGGGCGCGCATACCTAGCCTTTTCCGAAGAATCCCCGACGACGTGGAGACCACATGCCAGGCGCCATCTATGCCGAAGGTCTGGTGAAGACCTTCGGCGACGTGAGAGCACTGGACGGCGTCGACCTCGATGTCCCCGAGGGCACCGTCCTCGGCCTGCTCGGGCCGAACGGCGCCGGCAAGACGACGACGGTCCGCTGCCTGACCACACTGCTGCGCCCCGACAGCGGCCGGGCGGTCGTAGCCGGCGTGGACGTGCTCAAGCACCCCGACACCGTGCGCCGCTCCATCGGCCTGTCCGGCCAGTTCGCGGCGGTCGACGAATACCTGACCGGCCGGGAGAACCTGCAGATGGTCGGGCAGCTGTACCAGATGAAGGCCAGGGCGGCCAAGCAGCGGGCAGCCGAGCTGCTCGACCAGTTCAACCTCGCGGACGCCGCCGACCGCCCCGCCAAGACCTACTCCGGAGGCATGCGCCGCCGGCTCGACCTCGCCGCCGCGCTCGTGGTCTCACCGCCCGTGATGTTCATGGACGAACCGACCACCGGCCTCGACCCGCGCAACCGCCAGCAGCTGTGGGAGGTCATCAAACAGCTCGTCTCCGGTGGTACGACCCTGCTGCTGACCACGCAGTACCTGGAGGAGGCCGACCACCTCGCGCACGACATCGCGGTCGTCGACCAGGGCCGCGTCATCGCCAAGGGCACCTCCGACCAGCTCAAGGCCCGCACCGGCGGCGAGCGCGTCGAGGTCGTGGTGCACGAGCGCGAGCGCATACGGTCCGCCGCCGAGGTGCTGCGCGGCTTCGGCAAGGGGGACACCACGGTCGAGGAGCACACCCGCAAACTCACCGTCCCCGTCACCGGTGGCGCCAAGCTGCTCGCCGAGGTCATCCGGGAGCTGGACACCCGGGGGATCGAGATCGACGACATCGGGCTGCGCCGCCCCACTCTCGACGACGTCTTCCTGTCCCTGACCGGGCACGTGGCCGAGGCAGCCGGAAACGACCAGGAGAACGGCAAGGAGGCCGTGAAATGAGTGCCGTCAACGACGCCGTGCCCCTCGCGGCGCCCGGCAACCCGATCGGCCGGTCCGTCCACGACTCGCTGATCGTCGCCAAGCGCAACTTGATTCGCATGTCCAGAATCCCCGAAATGGTGATATTCGGGCTGATTCAGCCGATCATGTTCGTGGTCCTGTTCACCTACGTCTTCGGCGGCTCCATGAAGATCGACGGCAGCACGAGCGCGACCGACTACAAGAACTTCCTGATGGCAGGCATCTTCGCGCAGACCGTCACCTTCGCCACCGCCAGCTCCGGCGCGGGCATCGCCGACGACATGCACAAGGGCCTCATCGACCGCTTCCGCTCCCTGCCCATGGCGCGCGGCGCGGTGCTGACCGGGCGGACCCTCGCCGACCTGGTCCAGACGGCGCTCACCCTGCTGGTCCTCGCCGTCGTCGGGCTCCTGGTCGGCTGGCGCGTGGGCACCTTCCACGACACCAACGTCGGCAGGGTCCTCGCCGCCTTCGGGCTGCTCCTCCTGCTCGGGTACGCGTTCACCTGGATCGGCGCCCTGATCGGGTTGACCGTACGCACCCCCGAGGCGGCCACCTCCGGCGGACTGATCTGGCTCTTCCCGGTGACCTTCCTCTCCAACGCGTTCGTGGACATCAGCAACATGACCCCGTGGCTGCGTCACATCGCCGAGTGGAACCCGTTCAGCGCCACCGTCCAGGCGACCCGCGTGCTCTTCGGCGACCCCGGCCAGTCCGACTCGACCGCCTGGCCCATGCAGCACTCGGTCGCGGCCTCACTGACCTACTCGGTCCTGATCGTCGTCGTGTTCCGCACGCTGGCGGTGCGGAAGTACCGCTCGGCCACCGCCTGACGGTACGACGACGCCCCCGGCGTCCATGGAATCCCATGGACGCCGGGGGCGTGGTCCAAGCTGGGGGCCGGGGTCAGCTCGAGTACGGCTCGGCCTTCAGGATCCGCACCGAGGCCTTCTTGCCGTTCGGCAGCTCGTACTCCGCGTCCTCGCCGACCTTGTGGCCGATGACGCCGGCGCCGAGCGGGGACTGCGGCGAGTACGTCTCGATGTCGGAGCTCGCGTACTCGCGGGAGGCGAGCAGGAACGTCAGCGTGTCGTCCTCGTCACCGTCGAAGGCGATCGTGACGACCATGCCCGGCGCGACGGTACCGTCCGCGGAGGCCGGAGCCTCGCCCACCTGGGCGTTCTCCAGAAGCTGGGTCAGCTGGCGCACACGCAGCTCCTGCTTGCCCTGCTCCTCCTTGGCGGCGTGGTACCCGCCGTTCTCGCGCAGGTCGCCCTCCTCACGCGCGGCCGCGATCTTGGCGGCGATCTCCGTGCGCGCAGGACCAGTAAGGTACTCAAGCTCGTCCTTGAGCTTGTTGTACGCCTCCTGGGTCAGCCAGGTGACGTTCTCGCTGGTCTGGGTCACAGGGTGCTCCTCGTCGGTACTGGGAATACAAAGCATCGCCCTACCCAGAAGAATGTTCCCTCTTGGATGGGCGAAACCACGAGCCTAACAATTCAATGGCGGAAGGGGGAGGACATAAGCCATCAGAATCACATCAACGCAGGTCAGCGTATACGCATTCCGGGTGACGGAGCGGCCGGATCAGCCGGATCAGCCGGAACCGGCGGGATCAGCCGGACCGGACGGGTCAGGCGGATCAGTCCGCGTGGCACCCGAGCAGCTCGGCCGTCGTCCCCTTGGCCGTCGTACGGAGCGTGACGACCTTGTCGATGCGCGTGGCCGAACCGGTGAAGCGGAAGTCCGCCCGGCCCACCTCGGCGCCGTCGGCCGACTGGGAGCGCAGGGTGCAGTAGCCGGTCGCGCCGGAGTCCTTGTGGACCTCCAGATGCACCTGGACCGCCTCGTCCGAGGCCTTGAAGGCGATCACCTGGGCGCTGATCTGGCTCTGCGCGACGTAGTGGTAGGCGAAGTAGCCGACCAGTGCGAGCAGGGCCGCGCCCAGCACCGAACCGGCGATCCTGAGCTTGCGATCGACGCGCTCGTCCGAGGAGCGGCCGTAGCGGCCCTCGGGCAGCCGCGTGCTCGCCGTACTCATGATCGTCCTCTCCGCGGAATTATTCGCCCCCCGATTCGGTCACTATAGAAGCCTCCCGCCCGCCGCCCGAGCACCGCCCCTCAAGGACGCCCCTGCGGGGCGGCACCTGTATAACTGCACCCCACGACGCGGGGCGCCGACTTACCGAGGATTGAGTCTTGACTGACCAGTTGCGACTGATGGCCGTTCACGCGCACCCCGACGACGAGTCGAGCAAGGGCGCGGCCACCATGGCGAAGTACGTGTCCGAGGGGGTGGACGTGCTGGTGGTGACCTGCACCGGCGGAGAGCGCGGCTCCATCCTCAATCCGAAGCTGCAGGGCGACAAGTACATCGAGGAGCACATCCACGAGGTACGCAAGAAGGAGATGGACGAGGCCCGCGAGATCCTCGGCGTCAAGCAGGAGTGGCTCGGCTTCGTCGACTCGGGCCTGCCCGAGGGCGACCCGCTGCCCCCGCTGCCCGACGGCTGCTTCGCCCTGGAGGACGTCGACAAGGCGGCTGGCGAACTGGTGAAGCAGATCCGCTCCTTCCGCCCGCAGGTGATCACCACCTACGACGAGAACGGCGGCTACCCGCACCCCGACCACATCATGACCCACAAGATCTCGATGGTGGCGTTCGAGGGAGCGGCGGACACCGAGAAGTACCCCGAGGCCGAGTACGGCCCGGCCTACCAGCCGCAGAAGCTCTACTACAACCAGGGCTTCAACCGCCCCCGCACCGAGGCCCTGCACAAGGCCATGCTGGACCGCGGCCTGGAGTCGCCGTACGGGGAGTGGCTCAAGCGCTGGAAGGAGTTCGAGCGCAAGGAGCGGACGCTGACCACGCACGTTCCGTGCGCGGACTTCTTCGAGATCCGCGACAAGGCGCTGATCGCGCATGCCACGCAGATCGACCCGGACGGCGGGTGGTTCAAGGTGCCGATGGAGCTGCAGAAGGAGGTCTGGCCGACGGAGGAGTACGAGCTGGCGAAGTCCCTCGTCGATACCTCCCTCCCCGAGGACGACCTCTTCGCGGGCATCCGCGACAATGCCTGACATGAGCGCAAGCGTGAGCCTGGCAGTGACGCACCTCGTCCCCCTCGCCGGTGAGGTCGACAAGAACAAGGTCACCCCCGGCGTCCTCGGCTTCATCGTGTTCGCGGTGCTGGCCCTGGCGGTGTGGGGCCTGATGAAGTCGATGAACAAGCACCTGCAGAAGGTCGACTTCAAGGAGGCCCCGGACGGCGTGGCGGAGGCGAAGCCCGACTCCCCGGCCAAGCGGGGCTGACCGCAAGGTCAGTGCCCCGCCGGTACCGCCACCCCCATCACCTCCCGGGCGTGGCGGTCCGGGGTCATGCGCAGGCGCCAGGCCTGCCAGCCCGCCTCCAGGTTCACGCCCCGCTCCAGCAGCAGGGCGTAGGCCGACAGCCAGTCGTCCAGTTTCTCGTCGCGCAGCGGATGGGTGGCGCGGGCCAGCTGGGCCAGCTCCTCCTGGGCGACCGCGGTGCCCACGTCGACGCCGCCCGGCGACGCGTACGGCAGCAGGGTGCAGCGCAGGAAGCGGGCCCAGTCCTCACCGCGCCGGTCGCCGTAGGACGTGAACAGGGTCAGCGCCTCGTCGCACAGGGACAGCGCCTGCTGGTTCCGGGCGTTGCCCGCGTCCACCACCGCCAGCTCCAGGCACGTCCAGGCCTCCCCGTGGGCGACGCC
Organism: Streptomyces sp. NPDC007905; assembly: GCF_042959345.1. NCBI lineage: Bacteria > Bacillati > Actinomycetota > Actinomycetes > Kitasatosporales > Streptomycetaceae > Streptomyces > Streptomyces sp. NPDC007905. The sequence goes on from NZ_JBIBKS010000005.1 coordinate 243,427, forward strand.
GATGCGCTGGAAGTCGGCGCGGGCGTCCACGAGCAGCTGGCGGGCGAAGCCCGAGTTGCGCAGCGAGCCGGTCTGCGCGGCCCGCTGGTCACGGGTGACCCGGGCCGAGTGGTGCCGGGCGCAGGCGAGGCCGTAGACATCGCGCATCCGGGAGAACATCTGCCGGGAGCGTTCGAGGTCGCGGACCGCCTGGTCCAGCTCGCCGGTCTCCTCCAGGGCCTGGCCGAGGTAGTACAGCGTCCACGCCTCGCCGCGCGCGTCCTCGTTCTCCCGGTGTCGGGCCGCCGCCTGGCGCAGGGCCTCGACGGCGGGGGTGGGGTCGCCGTCGACCAGCCGCGCCCGGGCCAGCTGGGTCAGCGCCCAGGCCTCCCCGCGGGCGTCGCGCGTACGGCCGTACCGCTCCAGGGCGGCCCGCAGCTCCGTCTCCGCGCGCGGTACGTCGCCCATGCGCAGGGCCAGCTGACCGAGCTGGAAGTGGGCCCAGGCCTCGCCGTGCACCGAGCCGCCCTGGGAGTGCAGGACCAGGGAACGGGTGAGCAGGTCCAGGGCCTCCGAGAGGCGGCCGCGGTCGCGCTGGACCGCGGCCAGCGCGTGCATCGTCCAGGCGCGGTCCGTCGCCAGCTCCGGGGCGGCCTGCAGGTCCAGGGACTCCTGGAGCCTGGCTGCGGCCTCGGTCAGCTGGCCCTGATGGTGCAGGGTGATCCCGAGGGACGTCAGGGCGCGGGCGGCGCCCGCGTCGTGGTGGGCCTCCCGGTAGAGGTCCACCACGGAGGCGAGCGTGGTGCGTGCCTTGTCGAGTTCACCGAGCTGGCGGGCCGCGATACCGGTGCGCCACTGCACCGAGCGCACCAGCAGGCCCTCGTCCACGGCCTGGGCCAGCTCGCTGATCTCGCCGAGCCGGTAGAGGTCGCCGCGCAGCAGGCAGTAGTCGCACAGGGCGCCGAGCAGGTTCAGCACGGCCGACTGGTTCACGCCCTCCGCGTGGCGCAGCGTCGCCGTGATGAAACTGGACTCGTCGTCCAGCCAGCGCAGCGCCTCGTCCAGCGAGGTGAAGCCGTGCGAGCCGAACCGGTCCGAGCGCGTCGACATGTTGCCGTCGACCAGGCGCAGCACCGAGTCGGCCAGTTCCGCGTAGTTCACGATCAGCCGCTCCTGCGCCGCCGTGCGCTCGGCCGGGTCCTCCTCGTCCAGCAGCCGGGCCTGCGCGAAGGCACGCACCAGGTCGTGCAGCCGGTAGCGGCTGCCGCGCACGTGGTCGATCAGGCCGGCCTGCGCGAGTGCCACCAGCCGGCGCGTGGCCTCCTGCTCGTCCGTGGCCAGCAGCGCGGCGGCCGCCGCCGCGCCGAGCGAGGCCCGGCCGGCCAGCGCCAGCCTTCTCAGCAGCCGGCGCTCGCTCGCCTGCTGGTCGGTGTAGCGCAGCCACAGCACGCGCTCCACCGGCTCCACCGGGCCGTAGGCGCCGAGATCGGAGGCCAGCTGCCGGGACGAGCGCGGGCCCAGCGAGGAACCGGCGACGCGCAGCGCCAGCGGCAGGCCTCCGCACAACTGCCGGATACGGTCGGTGGACTCGGCGTCGTACGGGCCCGACGTGTCCTGCGCGGCCGCGCTCAGCAGTTCCTCGGCGCCCGCCGCGTCCAGCGCCTGGACCGGCAGGTGGTGCACCCAGGCCGGCAGGTCCGCGGGCAGCTCGAGCGAGGTTCGGGCGGTGACCAGGACCAGACTGTCGGAGTGCTCGGGCACCAGGGCGCGCACCTGCTCCGCGTCCGAGGCGTCGTCCAGCACGATCGTCACCGGCAAGCCGGTCAGCTGCCGGTGGTACAGCTCGCCGAGCCGCTTGACCTGCTGGTCGGGTGAGGAGCGTTCACGGAACAGCAGCTGCTCGCGGGGGGCGCCGAGCCGGTTGAGCAGGTGCAGCAGGGCGTCCCGGGTGGGCAGCGGCGGCTCCTCGCGGCTGTCGCCGCGCAGATCCACGACGACCGCGCCACGGAAGTGGTCCTTGAGGTCGTGCGCCGCACGGACCGCGAGTGTCGTACGGCCCGAGCCGGGCTCTCCGTGCAGCACGACCACCGTCGGCCGGGTCTCGGTGGCGGCCCGGGCCGCCTGCGCCCACTGCCTGATCCGCGCCAGCTCCTGGCGACGCCCCGCGAACGGGCCGTCCGGCTCCGGCAGTTGTGCGAACGACTGCTCCAGCACCGTACGCCTGCGGGCCGCCGCGCTCTTGTCCGCGCCGCGCAGCGCCGGGCCGTTCGCCTTCTTCGGGCCGGTGGAGGCGCTGAGCACCCGTTGCTGGTCGAGGAACGGGCGGATGCCGCGCACCTCCAGTGCCGTCAGCCACTGCAGCCGCAACTGCTCCGGGCCGCCGGGCTGTCCGGCCGCGCCCGCGCGATGGTGGGCGGCGGGCAGATGGGAGCCGGCCACCTTCAGCACGGTGGCGGCGGCCCCCGCCGCGCCCACGGCGGCGCCCGCTCCGACGGCCGTGCCGGCACCCGTGCCGAGGGACAGGTCGGCGACGGCGGCGGCCACCGCGGCGACCGCGGCCACCAGCAAGGCCGTTCCGGCACCCTCGCGCGTGTACCGCTGGCCGAAGGTGAGGCGGCCCGCCTCGGTCTCGTCGAGCGTGCCCGTGTAGGCCTCGTACTCCTCGGCGGCCGTCTGTGCCATGGCGTCCAGCGCGCCGCGCGCCCGCGCCAGCAGCAGGTGTCCGTCGGTCCGCCCGCCGGAGCGCCGTACCTCCTCCTCCACGGCCCGTGCCAGCAACCGCTCGGCGTCCACCCGATGGCCGTCCCGCATGTCCCGTCCCCCTCCGGCGGCAACTCCTGTGCCTACGAGTGTCCTTGGGGGAAGCCGGCAGCGCGAGGGGGCGAAGATCAGGGGGTGGGTGAGGGTTTGGTGGCAACCGCCTTGCGGCGGGCCGTGTTTCTGCGGGGGCGCGAGGACTGACGACTCGTGAGGCAGGGAGCGCGGACCCGAAAGGACCTCGTGGCATGGGCCGACGCTACGAGGACTCCGGGTGGCCGCGCCCCTTGGACAGCGCCAGGAGCACACACGCCCCCGCCAACACCCCCTCCGCCACCGCACACGCGACCGCCTCGGCGAGCTGCGCACCGGCCGATGCCGTCGTTATGTCGAACCACGCGTCCAGCACCGCCACCGCCGCCGTCGCGGAGGCCGTGAGGCGGGCCCGGGGATCCCCGCGCAGTCCGAGTAAGGCCGTGGTGGCGCAGCCCGCCGCCAGGAGTGCGTCGAGGCCGATCCAGGCCAGTGACCAGTGCCGTACCTCCGTGCTGCCGGGCAGGGTCAGGGCGAGCACCACCATCCACGGCACGAGGAGGACGGCTCCCGCCCCGAGCAGGAGCAGCATCCACCTCTTCAGCGCGACCTTCATGAAAGAACCCCCGTCCGATCGTCTCTCGTCTGCTCCCCACCATAGACCGCAGAGAAATTTCTGCAAAGGAAAATCGGCAAACATCGGGGACGACTCGGGGTGCTCAGGGTTACGGTGGCCGCATGACCGACGGCATGCCCGAGATGACCAGCCTTGAGCGCACCGCTCTCTACAAGTCCCTCGGCAATCCCCTGCGCCGCCGGATCCTCGACTACCTCGGCCGGCACGGCGAGGCGAACTCCACCGTCCTCGCCCGCGAACTCGGCGAAAGCTCCGGGACCACCAGCTACCACCTGCGCAAACTCGCCGAGCAGCGGCTCATCGAGGAGATTCCGGAGAAGTCCGGCGGGCGCGAGCGCTGGTGGCGGTCCCTGCCCTTCAGCCACACCACCCCCGACCCGGCCGCCATGTCCCCCGAGGAGTACGCGGCCGCCGCACAGCTCGCCCACCTCAAGATCGAGTTTGACACCGCCCTCTACCGCCGCGCCCACCAGGAGTACCGCGGCCCCGAGGGCTGGGCCCAGGTCCAGCGTCACGGTACGTGGATGACCAGGGACGAACTGCTGGCCTTCATGCGGGACTACCACGCCCTGCTCCACCGCTACGGTCATCCACGCGAGACGGCGCCCGACGAGGCGCGCCCGGTGCTGATGCGTTTCTACGCGGTGCCGGAGCCCGTGGGAGAGTGGAACGGTGAACCGACTGGCCCATGAGACGTCTCCGTATCTGCTCCAGCACGCCGACAACCCCGTCGACTGGTGGCCCTGGTCGGCCGCGGCCTTCGAGGAGGCCCGCGAGAGTGGCAAACCGGTACTGCTGAGCGTCGGGTACAGCAGCTGTCACTGGTGTCACGTCATGGCCGAGGAATCCTTCGAGGACCGGGCCACCGCCGACCTTCTCAACGAGCACTTCGTCAACATCAAGGTCGACCGCGAAGAACGCCCCGACGTCGACGCCGTCTACATGGAGGCCGTGCAGGCGGCCACCGGGCAGGGCGGCTGGCCCATGACCGTGTTCCTCACGCCGGACGCCGAGCCCTTCTACTTCGGGACGTACTTCCCGCCGGAGCCCCGGCACGGCATGCCCTCGTTCCGGCAGGTGCTGCAAGGGGTCCGGCAGGCCTGGGACGAGCGGCGGGAGGAGGTCGGCGAGGTGGCCGGGAAGATCGTGCGCGATCTCGCCCAGCGGGAGATCGGCTACCAGACCGCCCAGCTTCCCGGCGAGCAGGAGCTCGCGCAGGCCCTGCTGGGGCTCACCCGCGAGTACGACCCGCAGCGCGGCGGATTCGGCGGCGCGCCGAAGTTCCCGCCCTCCATGGTCCTGGAGTTCCTGCTGCGGCACCACGCGCGGACGGGTGCCGAGGGCGCGCTGCAGATGGCGCAGGACACGTGTGAGCGGATGGCCCGGGGCGGTCTCTACGACCAGCTCGGCGGCGGGTTCGCCCGGTACTCCGTCGACCGCGACTGGATCGTGCCGCACTTCGAGAAGATGCTGTACGACAACGCGCTGCTGTGCCGGGTCTACGCCCATCTGTGGCGGGCCACCGGGTCCGACCTCGCCCGGCGGGTCGCGCTGGAGACCGCCGACTTCCTGGTGCGAGAACTGCGCACCGGTGAAGGAGGGTTCGCCTCGGCCCTCGATGCCGACAGCGACGACGGGAGCGGGCGGCACGTCGAGGGCGCGTACTACGTGTGGACCCCCGAGCAGTTCCGCCGGATCCTCGGGGAGCAGGACGCCGACCTCGCCGCGCAGTACTTCGGGGTGACGGAGGAGGGCACGTTCGAGCACGGGCAGTCGGTCCTCCAGCTTCCGCGGAGCGAGGGCGTGTTCGGGGCCGAGAAGGTCGAATCGATCAAGGGGCGCCTCCTGCGGGCGCGGGCCCAGCGGCCGGCTCCCGGCCGGGACGACAAGGTCGTCGCCGCCTGGAACGGGCTCGCGATCGCCGCGCTCGCCGAGACCGGGGCGTACTTCGGGCGGCCCGACCTCGTCGATGCCGCCGTCGGCGCCGCCGATCTCCTCGTACGGGTGCATCTCGACGAGCACGCCCGGCTCGCCCGGACCAGCCGGGACGGTCGAGTGGGGCCCAACGCCGGTGTACTGGAGGACTACGCCGATGTCGCCGAAGGCTTCCTGGCGCTCGCGTCCGTGACCGGCGAGGGCGTCTGGCTGGACTTCGCCGGGCTGCTCCTCGACCATGTGCTGACCCGCTTCACCGACCCCGCGAACGGCGCCCTGTACGACACGGCCTCCGACGCCGAGCGGCTCATCCGCCGGCCCCAGGACCCCACGGACAACGCCACCCCGTCGGGCTGGACCGCGGCGGCCGGCGCGCTGCTGGGTTATGCGGCCCACACCGGCGCCGAAGCCCACCGGACCGCCGCCGAGCGGGCGTTGGGCGTCGTCAAGGCGCTCGGACCGCGTGTGCCGCGGTTCATCGGCTGGGGGCTGGCCGTCGCGGAGGCACTGCTCGACGGGCCCAAGGAGGTCGCGATCGTCGGACCGTCCCTCGCCGACGAGCGGACAGCCGCCCTGCACCGTACGGCCCTGCTCGGCACCGCTCCGGGTGCTGTCGTCGCCGTCGGGACTCCGGACAGTGACGAGTTCCCGTTGCTCGCCGATCGTCCGCTCGTCGGCGGTGAACCGGCGGCGTACATCTGCCGTAACTTCACCTGTGACGCGCCGACGACGGATGCGGAACGACTGGGGGTGGCGCTCAATGCCCGCTGAGCGGTGGAAACGCGCGGGGGAGCGGAGCGTCGAACTGTCCAAATGTGAGCAGGTGTTCGGATAGATCCCGCTACCCGCACCACCGTTCCGAAACACACTATTTATCGGAACAGGTCTCGCCCTTCACGGAACCCCCCTAGTCTCTCCACAGCGACGTGACGGGTGTGACTCACCGTTGCGTCCCCGGGGGTACATGGGGATCTGGGGGGATCTGTTTGCTGACGTCTGTCTTCATCGCTGCCGTCTCGCTGGCCTTGTTCTGGGTGGCGGCCTTCACCTTGTGGTGGCAGATGCACGCGTGGCGTACGCCCGAGGTGCTCGCCTCCACCCGGTTCAACAGACCGGACGGGGACGAGCACCTGTCGTTCTCCCTGCTCCTGCCGGCACGGCACGAGCAGGCCGTGCTCGACCACACCATCCAGCGGCTGCTGGAGTCCACACACACCGACTTCGAGATCATCGTGATCGTCGGGCACGACGACCCCGAGACCACCGCGGTGGCCGAGCAGGCCGCCGAACGCGACCCGCGCGTGCGTGTCGTCGTCGACACCCACGAGAAGAAGAACAAGCCGAAGGCCATGAACACGGCGCTGCCGCACTGCCGCGGTGACGTCGTCGGGGTCTTCGACGCCGAGGACCAGGTCCACCCGGAGCTGCTCGCCCACGTCGACCACGCCTTCCGCACGACCGCGGCGGACGTGGTCCAGGGCGGGGTCCAGCTCATCAACTTCCACTCCAGCTGGTACAGCCTGCGCAACTGCCTGGAGTACTTCTTCTGGTTCCGCTCCCGCCTGCACCTGCACGCGCAGAAGGGGTTCATCCCGCTCGGCGGGAACACCGTCTTCGTGCGGACCGACGTCCTCAGGGAAGCGGACGGCTGGGACCCCCACTGCCTCGCCGAGGACTGCGACCTGGGCGTGCGCCTGTCCAGCGTCGGCAAGAAGGTCGTCGTCGCCTACGACTCGGACATGGTCACCCGTGAGGAGACGCCGGGCTCGCTGATGTCACTGCTGAAGCAGCGCACCCGCTGGAACCAGGGTTTCCTGCAGGTGTACCGGAAGAAGGACTGGAAGCAACTCCCGGCGCTCGGACAGCGGTTACTCGCCCGGTACACGCTGATGACCCCGTTCCTGCAGGCCTTCTCCGGCGTGATCATCCCGCTCAACGCGGGCGTGGCGCTCTTCCTCGACGTGCCCGTCGGCGTCGCCTTCCTCACCTTCCTGCCGCTGGTCACGGCCGCCGTCACCTTCGTCTTCGAGGTGGTCGGCCTGCACGACTTCGGCAAGCAGTACGGACTCAGGGTCCGCCCGGTCCACTACGTCAAACTCGTCGTGGGCGGCCCCTTCTACCAGGTCCTCCTGGCCGGGGCCGCGATCCGCGCCGTATGGCGCGAGCAACACGGCCGCACCGACTGGGAGTTGACCACGCACGTCGGCGCGCACCTCACCGCGGCCGAGCCCATCCGAGAGGACGTTCCCGCGTGACCTCCACTCTTCCCGCGGCGACCACTGCGAAGGTCCCCGCGGAGCGCGAGCCTGCGCCTGACACACGTTCGACCGGCCGAACGAGCCCGCCGGAGCGGCTCCGGTCCTTCCGCTCCGACCTGCTGCTGTGCGGACTCCTGCTCGCGGTGATCCTCCTGGTCCAGGGCTGGAACATCGCCGACTACCCGACCCTCAGCGACGACGAGGGCACCTACCTCGCCCAGGCCTGGGCCGTGCAGCACGGCAAGGGCCTGGCCCACTACACCTACTGGTACGACCATCCGCCGCTGGGCTGGGTCCAGATAGCCCTGCTCAGCTGGATACCCTCGGCGATCAGCCCCGGCTCGATGACCGTCGGCAGCATGCGGCCCACCATGCTCGTGATCAGCGCATTCAGCGCGGTGCTGGTGTACGTGCTCGGGCGCCGGCTCTCCCTGCCCCGCTGGGCCGCCGGGCTCGGCATGCTCCTGTTCGGGCTCTCCCCGCTGGCGGTGGTCCTCCAGCGGGAGATCTTCCTCGACAACATCGCCGTGATGTGGCTGCTGCTGGCGTTCTGCCTCGCCGCCTCGCCCAGCCGGCACCTCTGGCACCACTTCGGCGCGGGTCTCGCGGCCGCCGCGGGGGTCCTCACCAAGGAGACGATGCTCGTCGTCCTGCCCGCCCTGTTCGTCACGATGTGGCGGCACAGCCACCGCGACACGCGTAAGTTCGCCCTCACCGGGGCCGTCACCGCCTGCGTCCTGATCGGTTTCTCCTACCCGCTCTTCGCCCTGCTGAAGGGTGAGCTGTTCCCGGGCAGCGGGCACGTCTCCCTCTGGGACGGCATCAAGTACCAGATGTCCAGGCCCGGTTCCGGATTCATCCTGGACAGCGCCTCCGGCTCGTACGGCGTGCTGCACTCCTGGCTGTACTACGACCGGGTCCTGCCCCTCGGCGGCCTGGCCGCAGCCCTGCTGCTGATCGTCACCTGGCGCTGGTCGGTCACCGCCCGCGCCCTGGCCGGACCGGCCCTGACCGTGGCGATCCTGGCCACGGTGGCCCTGCGCCCCAACGGCTATCTGCCCGCCATGTACGTCATCGGCGCCCTGCCCTTCCTCGCCCTGGTCCTCGCGGGAGGCACCGCCTCCGTCGCCCACGGGGTGCTGCGCCGGTGGCGCGGAGAGGGCGAGAAGCGGTACGTCACCGGCGGCCGGTACGCGCTGGCCGTCGTACTGGCCCTCGCGGCGGGCGCCTACGTCGTACCGCACTGGTACGACGGCGACCGCACCGCCCTCACCGCGGACGCCAACCGGCCCTACCGGCAGGCCTCCACCTGGCTCAGCACACAGGTCGAGAACCCGAAGGACACCCGGGTCCTGGTGGACGACGCCCTCTGGCTGGACCTCGTGCACGCCGGATACCGGCCCGGGCTCGGCGCCATCTGGTTCTACAAGGCGGACCTCGACCCGGCCGTCACCGAGACGATGCCGCACGGCTGGCGGGACATCGACTACGTCGTCGCCTCGCCGACCGTCCGGCGCGACGCCCGGGACCTGCCCAACGTCAAGGCGGCCATCCGGCACTCCGAGCCGGTCGCCACCTTCGGCACCGGAGAAGACCGCATCGAGATCCGGCGGATCGGGCCGGCAGCCGCGGGAGGCGCGCGATGAGCAGCCACGAGCACACCGTCCCGGCCGCCGGCCTTGACGCCGCGGAGGTCGCCGAGCCCGGCGCCGTCACCATCGTCGTACCGACCTTCAACGAGTCGGCGAACATCCGGCAGTTGCTGCACCAGATCACCGCGTCGGTACCCGCGCGGCTGCCCTGCGAGGTCGTCTTCGTGGACGACTCCACCGACGACACCCCCGAGGTGATCCGCGAGGCCGCACAGGACTGCCCGTTCCCGGTGGCCGTGCTGCACCGCGAGGAACCGGTCGGCGGGCTCGGCGGGGCGGTGGTCGAGGGGCTGAGGGCGGCGGCCTCGGAGTGGATCGTCGTGATGGACGGCGACTGCCAGCATCCGCCGTCCCTCGTACCGGAGCTGGTGGCCACCGGCGAGCGGTCGAACGCCGGCCTTGTCGTCGCCTCCCGGTACATCAAGGGCGGCAGCCGGGCCGGCCTCGCCGGCAACTACCGGGTGGCCGTCTCGCGCGGCGCGACCTGGCTCACCAAGACCCTGTTCCCGCGTCGGCTGCACGGCATCAGCGACCCGATGAGCGGCTTCTTCGCCATCCGGCGCAGCGCGGTCACCGCGGACGTGCTCAAGCCGCTCGGCTACAAGATCCTCCTGGAGCTGGCCGTACGCAGCCGTCCCCGGCAGGTCGCCGAGGTGCCGTTCGTCTTCCAGGACCGGTTCGCGGGCGAGTCCAAGTCGACCGCGCAGGAGGGCCTCCGCTTCCTGCGTCACCTGGCCGGGCTGCGCACCGCCTCACCCGTCGCCCGCATGGTCGGCTTCGGGCTGATCGGCGCGAGCGGATTCGTGCCGAACCTGGTCGGGCTGTGGGCGCTGACCGTGTTCGGCCTGCACTACGTGTCGGCCGAGATCCTCGCCAACCAGCTCGGCGTCGCCTGGAACTTCCTGCTCATCGAGCAGCTGCTGTTCCGTGACCGGCGTGGGCACCGCCGCTGGTGGGACCGCCTGGGCCGGTTCACGCTGCTCGCCAACGCGGACCTGGTGCTGCGCATCCCGCTGATCGCGGTGCTCGTCGGCCGGTTCGCGATGGGCGCGCTGCCGGCCACCGCGCTCGCGCTGGTCATGACGTTCGTCCTGCGCTTCGTCGGGACCGAGGCGCTGGTCTATCTCCCGCGACGCCGCCGCGGGGGTCGTACAACCGCAAGGAGAGCCGCGTGAAGAAGCACCGCAGACGGACCGCGCTGCTCGGGGTGGGGGCCCTGACCGCCGGTCTGCTGCTCACCTCACCCGAGTCGGCGGTGGCCGCGAACCTGGTGAAGAACCCGGGCTTCGAGACCGCCGGTACGGACGGCATGCCGTACTGCTGGGAGAAGTCCGGCTGGGGCGACAACGACTTCAGTTTCGCGACGGTGCCGGACGCCCACTCCGGCACCAAGGCCATGAAGGTCACGCTGACCCGCCGGGTCGACGGCGACCGCAAGGCGCTGATCACCGAGTCCACCGACTGCGCGCCGGTGGTGAGCGTCGGCAAGCAGTACGACCTGGGGCTCTGGTACAAGACCAGCACTCCGGACGCCAACGTCACCCTCTTCCGGCACGACACCACCGCCGGCTGGCAGTACTGGACCGACCTCAAGACCCTGGACATGGCGTCGGCCTGGACGCGGGCCACGGTCCGTACCCCCGCGGTCCCGGCGGGTACCGACCGGATCACCTGGGGTGTCTCCGTCTACGGCACCGGTTCGGCGACCACCGACGACTACACCATGGATCAGGTCCCGGACACGCTGCCGCCCGCCCAGTGCACCGGCACGGGCGACCAGTGCGCCAACGGCAGCTGGTCGGTGCTGCCGACGCAGAACCCGGTCCGGTCCATGCACTCCGTCGTGCTCAACAACGGCAAGGTGCTGCTGATCGCGGGCTCCGGCAACAGCGAGGAGAACTTCGCCGCGGGCAGCTTCACCAGCGCGGTGTACGACCCGGCCAAGGGCACGTACAAGCTGATACCGACGCCGAAGGACATGTTCTGCGCGGGGCATGTGCAGCTCCAGGACGGGCGGGTGCTCGTCATGAGCGGCAACAAGGCCTATCCGGTGGCGGGCGGGCACGGCTACGAGGGCTTCAAGGACTCGTACATCTTCGACCCGAAGACCGAGACCTACAGCAGGACCAACGACCTCAACGACGGTCACTGGTACCCGTCGGCGACCGAGCTCGGCAACGGTGACGTCATCTCCTTCGGCGGTCTGCGCGAGGACTCCACCGGCTCGGTGACCGCCGAGTACTGGTCGAACGCCCAGCAGAAGTGGCTGGCGCTGTGGCAGGTCAACCAGACCTGGTCGTACTGGGGTCTGTACCCGTCGATGGTCCTGATGCAGGACGGCCGGCTCTTCTACACGGGCAGCCACGTCTTCGGCAACAACATCCCCGGTACGGGCTCGGCGATCTACGACTACAACGCCAACACCGTCACGCAGGTCCCCGGGCTGCAGAACAAGGACCAGCGGGACCAGTCCGCGAGCGTGCTGCTGCCCCCGGCGCAGAACCAGAAGGTCCTCACCATCGGCGGCGGCAACATCGACTCCAACCCGGACGCGGGCCGCCTGACCGACCTGATCGACCTCAAGCAGGCGAACCCGTCCTACGTCGCCGGGCCGCCGATGCCGCAGGGCACGGTCGACCTCGGCAACGGCAAGATCGCCGAGACCGGCAACCAGGGCAAGATGTACGTCTCCGCCGTGCTGCTGCCCGACGGCAAGGTGCTGGAGACGGGCGGCGCCCTGCACAACCGCGCCAACCCGGTGTACGAGTCCTCGATCTACGACCCGAACACCAACACCTTCGACCCGGTGAACGCCGACCCCCAGTCCCGTGGCTACCACTCCTCGGCGTTCCTGCTGCCCGACGGCCGCGTGATGGCCACCGGCGACAACCCGGGCAACGGCACCTGGAACCACAACGTGTCGATCTACACCCCGCCCTACCTCTACAAGGGCACCCGGCCGGCGATCACCTCGGTGATCAACCAGGAGTGGAAGTACGGCGACACCCAGCGGATCACCGTCGACCGGCCCATCGCCAAGGCCGAGCTGATCCGCCCGGCCGCGGTCACCCACTCCTCCGACCCGAACCAGCGCTTCGTCGACCTGCCGCTCTCGGTGAGCGGCAACAACGTCGACCTGAACGTGACGAGCAACCCCAACCTGGCCCCGCCCGGCTGGTACATGCTCTTCGCGGTGGACGCGGGCGGGGTGCCCTCGGTGGCCAAGTGGGTGCACCTGTCGGGCCCGGCGGCCCTGAGCGCCTCCGCGGTCTCCCCGCACGTCCACTCCTTCGCCGACGCCCTGTCCGGCAAGGTCTCCGGGCCCGCCAAGAAGAAGACGTCGCAGCCGGTCAGCCCGACGATCTCCGGCTGCGACCGGCACTACGGCTCGGTCAACGTGTGCGTGCCGACGGTCTTCCCCTCCCAGGTGAAGAAGACGACCGCGGCCCGCTGCACCTGGCTGAAGCAGAACCGCTACGGCCGGCTGAAGGTCAACGGCGGGGACGATCCGCTGGGCCTGGACCGGAACCGGGACGGGGTGGCCTGCGGGAAGGGAGACGTCAGCCGCCGTAGCTGAGGATCAGCAGGACCACCAGGACCTGGGCGGCCCACTGGAGCGCCACGGCCCAGGTCCGCCCATCGGTCCACCCGCGCCGCGGCCAGAGCAGGGCCGCGAGGCCCGCGACGACGGCCGCGGCGAGACTGCCGTACACGAGTGCCCCCGGGACCTGGGGGCACTCGTCGTACGCGACGCAGCGGCTGCCGCGCTCGGTGCTGAGTGCGGCGATCGCCGCCAGGAGCACGCTCGGGATGAGCAGGGCCAGTCCCCACGCCGACCATCGGGTGAGGGCACGGCCGGGAGCCGGCGGCCGCGTGGAATGCGCTGTCGTCATGGACCCAGCCAACCGCCCCGGGGGTGCCCGAAGGATCGGCTCCGGTACTCAGTCGCCCTGCGTACGCATGCTCAACGCCCGTTCCACGACCGCCTCCAGCTGATCGTGGTGCGCGCCCTTCCAGTAGGCCCGGCCGCATTCCGTGCACTGGGCGAAGACGTCGTACGACCGTTTCGTGCCGCCCTTGAGCTGGGCGGCGACCTCTTCCTTGGTGGCCTCCTCGAGGAGGCCGTTGCAGGCGGTGCAGCGGGTCCAGGGCCGCAGCTCGGGGGCGAACCGGTCGAGGACGTCCCGAAGTTGGTCCTCCGGGTGGGTGCTGTAGATGTACGCCCCGGCCCACAGCTCGCGGCGGCGCAGCAGCCCCCGGTCGCGGCTGAGCATGACCCGCTTCTCCGCCGCCGAGCGGGCGGCCAGCGCCGGGTCGCCGATGTCGGTCGACTCGTAGGCCGTGTCCACGCCGAGCAGACGCAGTCGGCGGGCGAGCGTGCCGAGGTGGACGTCGAGCAGGAAGCGGAGGGGGGCGCCGGGGACCTGCTGGGGGCGCTCGACGGACCGCACCTCCACCGAGTCGCCCGCGCTGGGGATGTACGACGTCGGCACCTCGCGGCCGTTGACCCGCAGGGTCCCGACCTCGGTCAGCGGGACGCCGGTCGACTCGACCACGTGGCCGAGGGTCGAGACGCCGTCGATGGTGACGGGGGTGGCACCCCGGCGCCGCTCGCTCGGGACGAACACGGCCAGGTCGGGGCCGAACTCGACGTGGATCGCGGGACCGTTCACCCGGTCAGGATGCCACGGGAAGGGGCGCCGGGCTCAGGGATATCCGGTGGGGAGGCCTTGCTCCAGGACGTCCAGGGCCCGGTCCACGAGGTCGCGGAGTTCGCCCTCGAAGCCGCTCTCCGCCCAGTGCAGGTAGACCTCCATGAGGCCGCCGGTGAGGGACATCGCGTAGACGCGGACCTCGAGGCTGTCCGGGTCCAGGCCCGAGCGTTCGGCGATCGCTCCGCGCAGCAGGCGCCCGGTCTCCGACATGCTCTCGAACATCCGGGAGCGGACGGCGGGCACCTGCACCCCGAGGTGTGTCCGCATCCGGAGCACCTCGGGGTCCTGCGCCATCATCGCGTCCAGGGCCTTGTGGATCACGTACCGCAGCGAGTCCATCCACGACTCCCCGGCGGGCCGGGCGCGCAACTCCTCGAGCAGCAGCGGGTCGTACTCGTCCGTGAGGACGATGTCCTCCTTGGTCGGGAAGTAACGGAAGACGGTGGATGGCGACACCTCGGCCCGCTCGGCGATCTGCTCGATCGTCGTGGCGTCGTACCCCTGCTCCTTGATCAGCGCGTACGTCGCGGTGCGGATCGCCTCGCGGGTCTTGATCTTCTTGCGTTCCCGCAGGCCCAGCTGGGGCCGGTCGGCGGGGGAGAGGGGGGAACGTGCGGCCGTCATGGACGTCATTGTCCGGCATCCCTCCCCGACGTGGCCATGTCCGGGGTGTCGCGCGGCTCGTTCCGTGCGGCGGACGGCGTGCCCGGCAGGAATGCCGCGGCCGACAGCGCCGAGACAAGCGCCGCGATCCGCACGTGCGTGACAGTAACCATGAAATGAAAGTAACTCTCAAAATATAGTTACTTTCACGGGGAGTGACTTTCGGGCAGACGAAAAATGGCCACGGCTCGCAAGCCGTGGCCAGGGGGGTGGGGAAAGGGGTCAGGCGTGCTGGTACGCCACCAGCGAGATGCCGACGTAGTGGACGACGAACGCGGCGAGCGTGAGGGAGTGGAAGACCTCGTGGAAGCCGAACCAGCGCGGTGCGGGGTTCGGGCGCTTGATGCCGTAGATCACGCCGCCGGCGCTGTAGAGAAGGCCGCCGACGATCACCAGGACCAGGACGGTGATGCCGCCGGTGCGCAGGAAGTCGGGCAGGAAGAAGACGGCCGCCCAGCCCATCGCGATGTAGCAGGGGGTGTAGAGCCAGCGCGGGGCGCCGACCCAGAAGACGCGGAAGATGATGCCCGCGGCGGCCGCGGCCCAGATGCTCCACAGCAGCCACTGACCCTTGGCGCCGGGCAGCAGCAGCATGGTCAGCGGGGTGTAGGTGCCCGCGATGATCAGGAAGATGTTGGCGTGGTCGAGGCGGCGCAGCACGCCGTCCATCCGCGGGCTCCAGTTGCCCCGGTGGTACAGCGCGCTGACGCCGAAGAGCAGACACGCCGTGAGGGCGTAGATCCCGCAGGCGATGCGGCCTCTGGTGGAGTCGGCGAGGGCGGTGAGCGCGAGTCCCGCGATGAGTACGGCCGGGAACATGCCGAGGTGCAGCCAGCCGCGGAGCCTGGGCTTGACCGGATGCGGCAGGGTGAGCGCGACGGGACCGCGGCCGGCGGCCGGCGGGTCCATGGGCGCGTCGGGGGCGGACGCAGTCATGGGGGGCATGGTACCTACGGCTCCGTAAGTCGTGCGTCAGTGCGCAGGGGTGAGTGGGCGTAACGCAAAAAGTCCTTCTGTTGAACTCCATGTGCACGCAAAGAATCACGGAAACCGTGGGATTCCTCACGTCGCTCACCTGTGATGCCCTCTGGACAGATGCGCACTAGAATCGGATGATCAAATGAGTGCGGTCGGCACCGGATGAGCGGCTACGAAGCATCCGGGTCGCGGCCCCCACGGGGCGACAAGACAAAAACCCCCTCTTTTAGGAGCGATCGTGGCGCGCGACATCGCGGCTCCCACCGTCATCCCCACCAACCACCAGGAACTGATCTCGTGGGTCAACGAGATCGCCGAACTGACCCAGCCGGACAGCGTGGTCTGGTGTGACGGATCCGAGGCCGAGTACGAGCGACTGTGCGAGGAGCTCGTCGGCAAGGGGACCTTCAAGAAGCTCGACCCGATCAAGCGCCCACACTCCTACTACGCCGCCTCCGACCCGACCGACGTCGCCCGTGTCGAGGACCGGACCTTCATCTGCTCCGAGAAGGAGCAGGACGCCGGCCCGACGAACCACTGGAAGGACCCCGCGGAGATGCGGGAGATCTTCTCCGGTGACAAGGGCCTGTTCCGCGGCTCGATGCGGGGCCGGACCATGTACGTCGTCCCGTTCTGCATGGGTCCGCTCGGCTCCCCGCTGTCCGCGATCGGCGTGGAGATCACCGACTCCGCCTACGTCGCCGTCTCCATGCGCACCATGACGCGCATGGGCCAGGCCGTCCTGGACGAGCTGGGTGACAGCGGCTTCTTCGTCAAGGCCGTGCACTCGCTCGGTGCCCCGCTGGAGGAGGGCCAGCAGGACGTCCCCTGGCCGTGCAACACGACCAAGTACATATCCCACTTCCCGGAGAGCCGCGAGATCTGGTCGTACGGCTCCGGCTACGGCGGCAACGCCCTGCTCGGCAAGAAGTGCTACGCCCTGCGCATCGCCTCCGTCATGGCCCGCGACGAGGGCTGGCTCGCCGAGCACATGCTCATCCTCAAGCTCACGCCTGCGCAGGGTGAGTCCAAGTACGTCGCCGCCGCCTTCCCGAGCGCCTGCGGCAAGACCAACCTCGCCATGCTGGAGCCCACCATCTCCGGCTGGACCGTGGAGACCATCGGCGACGACATCGCCTGGATGCGCTTCGGCGAGGACGGCCGCCTGTACGCGATCAACCCCGAGGCCGGCTTCTTCGGTGTCGCGCCCGGCACCGGTGAGCACACCAACGCCAACGCGATGAAGACGCTGTGGGGCAACGCGGTCTTCACCAACGTCGCCCTCACCGACGACGGCGACATCTGGTGGGAGGGCATGACCGAGGAACTGCCCGCCCACCTGACCGACTGGAAGGGCAACGACTGGACGCCGGCCTCCGAGACCCCGGCCGCCCATCCCAACGCCCGCTTCACCGTCCCGGCCTCCCAGTGCCCGATCATCGCGCCGGAGTGGGAGGACCCCAAGGGCGTGCCGATCTCGGCGATCCTCTTCGGCGGCCGCCGCGCCACCGCGGTGCCGCTGGTGACCGAGTCCTTCGACTGGAACCACGGCGTCTTCCTCGGCGCCAACGTGGCCTCCGAGAAGACCGCCGCCGCCGAGGGCAAGGTCGGCGAGCTGCGCCGCGACCCGTTCGCGATGCTGCCGTTCTGCGGCTACAACATGGGCGACTACATGGCCCACTGGATCGACGTGGCCAAGGACAAGGAGCAGTCCAAGCTGCCGAAGATCTACTACGTCAACTGGTTCCGGAAGAACGACGAGGGCAAGTTCGTCTGGCCCGGCTTCGGTGAGAACTCCCGCGTCCTGAAGTGGATCGTGGAGCGCCTGGAGGGCAAGGCCGAGGGCGTCGAGACCCCGATCGGTGTCCTGCCGACCAAGCAGGCCCTGGACACCAACGGTCTCGAACTGTCCGACTCCGACCTGGACTTCCTACTGACGGTCGACAAGGAGGTCTGGCGCGAGGAGGCGGCCCTGGTCCCCGAACACCTCAACACCTTCGGCGACCACACCCCGAAGGAGCTGTGGGACCAGTACCGCGCGCTGGTGCAGCGCCTGGGCTGATGCCCCGATGAGCTCCGCGGCCGGCCGAGTGCCCTGACCAGCGACGTCACGACGGCCGGCCGCGGCGTCGCCCCGCAAGCGGCCGGTGATGCACAACGGCGTGCGCCATCGGCCCCTTCGGCGTGTGCGGTGGTCTCCTCGCCGGGTACCCGCCCCGCCTCCACGGCCACGAGAAACGGCAGCCCGCGCGCGGTGATCTCCTTCCGCCTGGCGCCTCCCGCTCCTGCGGAGACCGGGGCGTCTCGTCGAATCGAACGTGGCAACGCTGTGCAGGACGTAGTGCGTGGGGAGACGGGCGACGGCGGCGAGGTCTTCGGGCCTGGCCGACCGGACCTTGGCAGTGGGGGCAGTCGCAGGCCCTTTCTTTCCGCGGCACCGGCGATCAGCCACGATCAGCCACTACAGTGCATTCCGGCGCCGGACTACCGGTGACCACGCGGGCCAAGCCGCGCAGTTCCATGGCGCCCGGTCCGCGCGTCGCTGCGGGTGCACGCGGACCGGGGCCGTTCATGAAGCCCTGGAAGGGCTAGCCGGCGGCACTCCGCTCCTGCAGGGCCTGCGCGGCGGCGTGCGCGTCCATGCGCTCAGCCGCGAGGATCGCCGCCGCCGTGTTCGCCCGGGAGGCCGCGACGACGAGCGCGCGCCCGGCGAGCGCGTGGGCCCGCCGGTGCAGGGCGGAGACCTCCTGCGCGGCGGGCATCGAGGCACGGACCGGGGCGCGGCCTCCGCGCAGCCGGGCCACCAGCTCGGCGAGCCGCTCCGCCGCGGTGTCGAGTTCGGCGGAGGGGCCGGAAGAGCGCAACTCGTCCGTGACGGCGAGCAGCGCCGCGAGATGGCCCGCGAGCTGGATGTCCAGCTCCTCTTCGCGGGAGCGGTGCGGGAAGTCCGAGGTGGTGTCGGCCATCGTGCTGTGGACCGACTTGGTGCGGATCGGCTCGTACATGGGATGGCCTCCTGTGCGCTGACAGAAACCATCCTAGCTTGGAATTCGTCTAAAGTTGAGCCTGTTCGCGGAAGCGGGTCGTACGGTCACGCACGGTGAACCTTGCGCGGTCGGGCGCGTGGGTGGGCCGTGCGGGCCGGTGCCCGCCACACGTCCACACGCCACACCTTGCACGAAAAGTCCCATCTGCGGGCAATTCGCCTATGGTGATGCCGTGCGCGGAATTCTGTTGGCCGGGGGTACCGGCTCAAGACTGTGGCCGTTGACCCGTTCGGTGTCGAAACAACTGCTGCCGGTCTTCGACAAGCCGATGGTCTATTACCCACTTTCCACACTGCTGATGGCCGGCGTCCGGGAAATTCTGGTCGTCACCACCCCTGAAGACCAGGCCCAGTTCCGCCGGTTGCTCGGCGACGGCAGTCAACTGGGCCTGCGGCTGGAGTACGTGGCCCAGGAGCGTCCGGAGGGAATCGCCCATGCCTTCGTCCTGGGGGCCGGCTTCATCGGCGACGAGTCGGTCGCGCTGATTCTCGGCGACAACATCTTCCACGGCACCGGCCTGGGCACACGGCTGGCCCGCTATGACGACCTCGAGGGCGGCAGGGTGTTCGCCCATCAGGTCGCCAACCCCTCGGCCTACGGCGTCGTGGAGTTCGACGAGCGGGGCCGGGTGCTGTCCATCGAGGAGAAACCGGCCCGGCCGAAATCGCGGTACGCCGTGCCCGGACTGTACTTCTATGACAACCACGTCGTGGAGATCGCGCGCGGCCTGCGACCCAGCGCCAGGGGCGAGTTGGAGATCACCGACCTCAACCGCGTCTATCTGGAGGCCGGGATGCTGCACGTCACCCGGCTCGACCGGGGCACCGCGTGGCTGGACACCGGGACCTTCACCTCCATGGTTCAGGCGTCGGAATTCGTCCGGGTGATCGAGGAGCGTCAGGGCTTCAAGGTCGGCTGTATCGAGGAGGCGGCCTGGCGGGCAGGCCTGATCGACGACGACCGGCTCCGGGAACTGGCCCAGCCGCTGCTCAAGAGCGGATACGGCCATTACCTGCTGGGTCTGCTGGAGGATTACCGACACCTCGTGGCGCCCCCACGGGGCAGCGGCGACACCGCATCGCGTCGCGAGGAACTGCCCAGCACCGGGCCCGGAGCCTTTGTGTGACGACGTCCTTCTCCTGTCCCGACCGGGGAGTTCGACCTGGCCTTTGTCGCGGGTGCGGGACGACCGGTCCAGTGCCCCGGTAGCCGTCGTCCGCGATCCGTGGTCCTGCCGGCGGCGTCCTTCGCACCGGACAGCTGCCACGCCCACGATCAGTGCGGTGTCCCCACGGACCCACTGAACCGCTTTGCCTGCTGGAGGGGCGCCCACGGGTCCGAGGTGGTCGATGATGCGATCGACGGCGGACCTGGACCCCGAGCGGCGGTGCCAGTTGGGGCAGGGTCAGGTTTGTCCGCCAGTAGCGGCGACCGGCGGCACAGGTCCTCCAGCGGAAGGCTCCACATCCGGCGGGCGCACCGGATCCGCACCCGCGCGCTGCGGCGCGGTGATCAGCCGGGCGAATAACCGACGCGAGCTCAGCCCGGTGAACGGGGCTGTCCCGGACGGCTCGACGCCGCGATCACACCAGCCACAGCAAGATCATCGCAGCCGTGCTTCCAGCAGTTGTGGGACGGCCCTTGAAGCAGCACGGCTGACGTACCGAAGACGCGGACGTCAAGTCCGGCAAAAACAGCTGCGTTGTGGAAGGAAGTGGCCAGGATGCAACCACTGGGAATTGAAGGGGCGTGGGTGGACACCCCCACGGTGTTCACGGACGACAGGGGCCGATTCCACGAGTGGTTCAAGGGCGAGAGATTCCAGGATTCTCTCGGCCAGGGACTCCGCCTGGCGCAGGCCAACTGCTCCCGCTCCGCTCGTGGCACTCTCCGCGGTATCCACTACGCGTCGGTTCCGCCGGGACAGGCCAAGTACGTGACGTGCGTCGCCGGCGCCGTCCTCGACGTGGTGGTCGACATCCGCACCGGTTCCCCGACGTTCGGGAAATGGGAGGCGGTTCGGCTGGACGACGCGACACACCGTTCCGTCTACCTCTCGGAAGGGCTGGGCCACGCCTTCATGGCGCTGAAGGACAACTCCACGGTCGTCTATCTGTGTTCGGAGGGATACGCGCCACAGCGGGAGTTCGGGATCAGTCCGCTCGACCCGTCGCTGGCCATCGCCTGGCCCGAGGATCTCGTGCCGTGCCTTTCCGGCAAGGACGCGGCGGCGCCCACGCTGCAGGAGGCCGAACGCCAGGGCCTGCTGCCCTCATTTGCGGCGTGCGGCGCGTACCGCAGAAGGCTTGCGCTTGGGGAGTTCCACTGATCCGGAATTACCGGGCCGCTGAAATCATCGCGGCTCGTTACGGCCAGCCGGGTGATATTGGATTATGCCACGGGCCGATTCCCGGTCATCCCATCCCTCGAAGTGAACAATGGCCACCAGTGGTCACGATTCGGTGAGCGCACTCTTCGGGTGTGCTTGCGGTGTGGTCCCTCTCCCCAGTTTCGCGAGGAAGGTTCTCAGTGAGCCGTAGAACGATGCGGATTTCACGCGTGAAATCCGCCACCATGGTTTCGGTGGGCGCGCTTGCGGTTGTGCTCAACATCGCCCCGAGCACGGTGGCCGTCGCCGACGCGATCCACCGGTCCGGCGGGAACAGCAGTACGGGGCTGCCCGGCCCGAACGGTGCCACGAGTGCCACCCCGGGTAAGGCGAAGGCCGCCGACGTGAGCGACCCGCACCGCGACCGTGGTCCGCAGGGACCGCGTGGTCCGCAGGGACACACCGGCAGGACCGGCCCTCAGGGACCGCAGGGTGTCCCGGGTATCCCGGGTGTCCAGGGTCCGCAGGGTGACCTGGGTCCCCAGGGTCCGCGAGGCTTCCAGGGATTCCAGGGTGTTCCGGGCGTCCAGGGTGTTCCGGGCGTTCAGGGTCCGCAGGGTGACCTGGGTCCCCAGGGTCCGCGAGGCTTCCAGGGATTCCAGGGTGTTCCGGGCGTCCAGGGTGTTCCGGGCGTCCAGGGTCCCCAGGGTGACCTGGGTGCGCAGGGCTTCCAGGGTGTCCCGGGCGTCCAGGGTGTTCCGGGCGTCCAGGGTCCCCAGGGTGACCTGGGTGCGCAGGGCTTCCAGGGTGTCCCGGGCGTCCAGGGTGTCCCGGGTGTGCAGGGTCCGCAGGGCTTCCAGGGTGACCTGGGTGTGCAGGGTCCGCAGGGCTTCCAGGGTGACCTGGGTGTGCAGGGTCCGCAGGGCTTCCAGGGTGACCTGGGTGTGCAGGGTCCGCAGGGCTTC
>NZ_JBIBKS010000005.1:265472-383776 GCF_042959345.1 Streptomyces sp. NPDC007905
CAGGGTCCGCAGGGCTTCCAGGGTGACCTGGGTGTGCAGGGTCCGCAGGGCTTCCAGGGTGATCTCGGTGTGCAGGGTCCGCAGGGCTTCCAGGGTGACCTGGGTGTGCAGGGTCCGCAGGGCTTCCAGGGTGATCTCGGTGTGCAGGGTCCGCAGGGCTTCCAGGGCAACACGGGTGCCACGGGTGCCACGGGTGCCACCGGTCCGGTGGGCCCGCAGGGCGCCACGGGGTCGACCGGCCTGACTGGTGCCACCGGTCCGGCGGGCCCGCAGGGCGCCAACGGTGCGACCGGGGCCACGGGTCCGACGGGCGCACAGGGCGCCACGGGGTCGACCGGCCTCACGGGTGCCACCGGTCCGCAGGGTTCGCAGGGCGCCACCGGCGCCACCGGCCTCACCGGTGTGCAGGGTCCGCAGGGTGCGCTGGGTCCGCAGGGCTTCCAGGGTGCCGTCGGGGCCCAGGGTGCTACGGGGGCCCAGGGTGCCACCGGGGCTCAGGGTGCCGTCGGTGCACAGGGTGCAGTCGGTCCGCAGGGCACCCAGGGTGCGCAGGGTGCGGTCGCCACCACCGTCGTGACCGGGGCCCCGGGAGTCACGTCGACGGCCACCTGCCCCGCGGGCCAGTCGGCACTGGGTGGCGGGTACCAGGCCGCTGCCGGCTCCGCCGCGAGCGAGAACGAGCCGATCGGCACCACGGGATGGCAGGCGACCAGCAACGACGGCACTGTCCTCACGGCCTTCGTGATCTGCAGCCCGTGACCGGATATCCGGCCGCGCCATGAGCGACGGTGCCCCGAGGCCTCGGCCTCGGGGCACCGCCCACGTTCGGCCCGCCCAGCGGAATGCGACGACATCTGCCGGGAATCGGTTCGGCTTGCCGGGAACGTGCCGCGGCCTTGAGTAGCGTGGGGGCAGGTTCCGGCGGCCGGGAAAACCCCGGGTCCGAACGCGGGCGATAATAAAATCGGAGAATCATGCGTATCCTTGTGACCGGCGGTGCCGGATTCATCGGTTCGGAATACGTCCGCCGGCGGCTGAAATCCGACCCGACGGCACGGATCACCGTTGTCGACAAACTGACCTATTCCGGGGTCGAGGCCAATCTCGCGCCGGTGTCGGAACACCCCGGTTACTCCTTCGTCCAGGGCGACATTGGTGACCCCGACGTAGTCGATCAGGTGATGGCGGGCCAGGACGCGGTGGTTCATTTCGCCGCCGAGTCGCACGTGGACCGGTCGATCGACGGCGCCGGCCCCTTCGTCCGTACGAATGTGCTGGGGACCCAGGTGCTCCTGGACGCGGCCCACCGCCACCGCGTCGGCCGCTTCCTCCAGGTGTCCACCGACGAGGTGTACGGCTCGATCCGCGAAGGCTCGTGGACCGAGGCATGGCCGCTCGCGCCCAACTCCCCTTATTCCGCCTCGAAGGCCGGATCCGACCTGCTGGCGCTCTCCTACCACCGCACTCATGGCCTGGATGTGGTGATCACCCGGTGCACCAACAACTACGGGCCGTACCAGTTCCCCGAGAAGGTCATCCCGCTCTTCATCACCAACCTGCTCGACGGGAAGACGGTCCCCCTGTACGGGGACGGCCGGAACATCCGGGACTGGCTGCATGTCTCCGACCACTGCCGGGGCATCGACCTGGTGCTGCACGGTGGCACGGCCGGGGAGGTCTACCACATCGGCGGCGGGACCGAGCTCAGCAACCACAAGCTCACCGGCCTGTTGCTGGACGCGGTCGGCGCGGACTGGGACCGGGTCGAGCGCGTGGCCGACCGCAAGGGCCACGACCTGCGCTACTCGCTGGACGACGGCAAGATCCGCGAACAACTCGGTTACGCCCCGCAGGTCGACTTCGCCGAGGGCCTGGCCGGCACCGTCGCCTGGTATCGCGCACACCGGTCGTGGTGGGAGCCGCTCAAGGAGAGGGCCACGCTGCGATGAGCACCGAATGGCTGGTGACCGGTGCTCGCGGGCTCCTGGGGCAGGCGGTGCTGGCCGAACTCGCCACCGCCCCGGACGTCGTGGCGACCGCACTGGCCCGGGACCAGCTGGACATCACCGATCCGACCGCCGTGCGAGAAGCCGTCGAGGGCCGCCGTGTGGTCGTCAACTGCGCCGCCTGGACGGATGTCGACGGCGCCGAGCGGTCGGAGGCGGCGGCCACTGCCGTGAACGGCGCAGGCGTCGGCCACCTGGCACGAGCCTGCGCGGACAGCGGCGCGCTGCTACTGCACGTCTCCACCGACTACGTGTTCCCCGGCGACAACCGCCGACCCTATCCCGAGGACGCCCCGACGGGGCCCGTCAACGCGTACGGGCGCAGCAAACTGGCGGGGGAGCGGGCCGTCGCCGAACTGCTGCCGCACACCGGCTACATCGTGCGCACCGCCTGGCTCTACGGCGCGCACGGCCGCAACTTCGTGGCGACCATGCTCGAACTCGCCGCCCGGCGCGAGACGTTGGACGTAGTGGCCGACCAGCACGGCCAGCCCACCTGGTCCCGTGTGCTCGCCCGGCAGCTGACCGCTCTCGGCCGTGCGGCCCTGGCCGGGCGGGCACCCGCGGGCGTCTACCACGGCACGGCAGCCGGCCGGACCACATGGTACGGACTGGCGCGGGAGACCTTCCGCCTCGCCGGCCTCGATCCGGAGCGGATCCGCCCGGTGGGCGCGGAGAAGTTCCCGCGCCCCGCCGCCCGCCCGGCGTTCGGTGTCCTCGGCCACGACAACTGGGCGCGCTGCGGACTCGTACCGCTGCCGCGCTGGGACGACCAACTGACCGCGGCCCTCGCCGAGCCTCCCTTCGCCGCCCTGGCCGCCGTGGCGCGCACGAACAGCGCACGTCTGCGGGTTTGACCGGGGTACGGCCGGCGCCGGCACGGGCCCGAACGCCGAGGCGCCCTGCGGGACCTGACGGTCCGCAGGGCGCCTCCGTGGCGTACGGGCCCTAGACCAGCAGCGGACCTCCGCACCGCTCGGCGCCCTCCTTCATCGCGATGAGGTTGGCGACGACGTAGGAGATGTTGTTCTGGGAGTGCCACTCGGTGGGGAAGTAGGTGACCAGCCGCGACGACTGGAACTTGGCCTGGATCTCGGGCACGAACGTCCGGTACTGGTCGTCCGTGTAGTACCAGAACGAGTTCTCGTTGTAGAAGGCGACGTGGGTCGGGTCCTGGTACGCGCCGCGGCCGTCGGAGCTGGGCGTCATGGTCAGGAGCATGCCGCCCGGGGCCAGCAGCCGGTACAGTTCGTTGATCAGCGGCACCTTCGCGGGCACGTGCTCCAGGAAGTCCACCGCCCGCATCAGGCCGACGGAGTTGTCGGGCAGGTCCAGCTTGTCGGGCAGGGTCGCGACGATGTCGACGCTGTCTCCCGGGTACTGGTCCACGCCCAGATAGCCCGGCGGCTTCCGGTGGGCCGCGCCCAGGTCCAGCGCGAGCAGTCCGCGCCGGTGCGTCCAGGCGAGGGCGTTGGCCTCGATGTACTTGTCGTACAGGGCGACCGTCTCGCGCTGGATGTGCGCGTTGATCTGCGGGTCGCGCTGGGTGTTCGCGGGGTGCATCCGCTGCAGGTACAGACAGCGGGGAATGTGGTGGAAGTCGCCCAGGTGGAACAGCCGGCACATCAGGTCCTGGTCGTCCAGCACCGTGCGCGTGGCGTCGTACCCGCCGACCTTCTCGTAGCTCTCCTTGCGGAAGGCCCGGACGTGGTTCGGCGCGTACCAGATGTAGGAGACGTTGTGGGGCGTCGGCTCCATGGAGAGCGCCTGGAGCAGCTTGCGGCCGTCGACGCGCACGTCCTCGTACTTCCAGCCGTGTGCCTCGTTGAAGCGGGTGTCGTCCCGCTTGCCGTCCTCGGTGATCTGTGCGGTGTTGCTGTAGGCGAAGACGACCTCGGGATGCGCGTCGAACGCCTTGGCCAGCTCCGCCAGGCACCCCTTCGCCAGGAGGTCGTCGTGGTCGAGTTCGACGAGGATCTCGCCGCGTGCCAGTTCGCAGGCCCTGCGTTTGGCCGCCCCGACGCCGCGGATGTTGTCCGCGATCTCCACCCTGACCCGGTCGTCGTGCCGCTCCGGCCGCCACCGGGCGCCGCTGTTGAGCAGCACGACCCACTCCCAGTCCGCAAAGGTCTGCGCCTGCAGGGACTTGAGGCACTCGTCGAGGAAGCGGGGCTGGTGGCTGGGGGTGAAGACGGAGAACCTGGGTGTTGCAGTCGACGTCATTTTGTGGCACCTGCCTGGCTCGATGTCGGTGAGGGGCTTACGTCGTCCCGGTAGGGCTCCGGCACCTGGGAGTGCAGCGAGGGATCGGCCGCGACGGCACGGCGGAACTCGTCCTCGGCCTCGTCGTCACGGTCCTTGCTCGCCAGGATGAGGCCGAGCTGGAGATGTGCCGTGGCGGCCTTGGGGGTGGCGGTGATGGCACGCTTCAGGAGTTCGGCGGCCCGGTCGGGGTCGCTCGGCTTCAGCAGGACCGCCTCGTTGTAGAGGGCCGAGGCGTACTTGTGGTCGATCTGCAGCGCCTTGTCGTAAGCCTTGAGCGCGTCGGCGGTCTTGCCCTGCTGGTGTGCGACAACCCCCAGGTCGTACCAGGCGACCTTGTTGCGCGGCTCAATTGCCAGCACCTGTCGGAAGGTTCGGGTGGCCCCGGCGAAATCGTGGTACTGCGCCTGCAGATTGGCGGCCCGCAAAAGCGTGGCCACCTGTTGGGGTTTGGGGGTCGCCGACGTGTTACTGGCCACCGGGGACGCGGCCGGGTGGGCCAGCATCACCCAGACGGTCACCCCGGTGGCAAGCGCTGCGGTTCCGGCCAGTCCTGCCCACAATTTCCTACGTTTCACTTTGTCACATTTCGCGGCTGGGGAGGGACGGTTGGATGGGGCTGATCTCACCCTCATCCAGGCCGACGTTACGAGCCCGCTGCGGTGACACGGCCATTCGGCAGGTACTTGGAGCTGTGAACCACTCGAATGTACGCAAGGGAAATGTTTTTCCGGCCGGAGTCGATTCCTCAACCCCGAGTTCTCACCGGTTATTGAGCCCCCCGTCTCGGCAATTCTGCGGGGCTGCTCATCAATTCACCCGCCGGCGGTGGTGCTCAGGTCTGGCCGTAGCCGTCCAGGAAGCTCCCGATCCGGGTCACCGCGTCCCTGAGGTCGCCCGCGCTCGGCAGCGTCACCACCCGGAAGTGGTCGGGCTCGGGCCAGTTGAAGCCGGTGCCCTGGACGACCATGATCTTCTCCTGGCGCAGCAGGTCCAGCACCATCTGCCGATCGTCCTTGATCTTGAAGACCTTGGGGTCGAGACGCGGGAAGAGATACAGCGCGCCCCTGGGTCGTACGCAGCTGACGCCCGGGATTTGGGTGAGCAGCTCGTAGGCGACGTCCATCTGCTCCTTCAGCCGGCCGCCCGGCAGCACCAGGTCGTTGATCGACTGGCGTCCGCTGAGCGCGGCGACGACTCCGTGCTGGCCCGGCATGTTGGCGCACAGGCGCATGTTCGCCAGGATCGTCAGGCCCTCGATGTAGGAGTCGGCGTGGGCGCGCGGCCCGGAGATCGACATCCAGCCGACGCGGTAGCCCGCCACCCGGTAGGCCTTGGACATGCCGTTGAAGGTGAGGGTCAGCAGGTCGGGGGCGATCTTCGCGGTCGGGGTGTGCGCGGCACCGTCGTAGAGGATCTTGTCGTAGATCTCGTCGGAGCAGACCAGCAGGTTGTGACGGCGGGCGATGTCGGTCAGGCCCTTCAGCATCGCCTCGTCGTAGACCGCGCCGGTGGGGTTGTTCGGATTGATGATGACGATCGCCTTGGTGCGGTCGGTCACCTTGCGTTCGACGTCGGCGAGGTCGGGCATCCAGTCGGACTGCTCGTCGCAGCGGTAGTGGACGGCGGTGCCGCCGGAGAGGGAGACGGCGGCGGTCCACAGCGGGTAGTCCGGGGCCGGTACGAGCACCTCGTCGCCGTCGTCCAGCAGCCCCTGCATCGCCATCACGATCAGCTCGGACACGCCGTTGCCGATGAAGACGTGCTCGACGTCCGTCTCGATGCCGATGGTCTGGTTGTGCATGACGACCGCGCGGCGGGCGGCCAGCAGGCCCTTGGCGTCACCGTAACCGTGCGCGGAGGAGACGTTGCGGAGGATGTCCTCCAGGATCTCCGGAGGGCACTCGAAGCCGAAGGCGGCGGGGTTTCCGGTGTTCAGCTTCAGGATGCGGTGACCGGCCGCCTCAAGCCGCATCGCCTCCTCGAGCACCGGACCCCGGATCTCGTAACAGACGTTGGCGAGCTTGGTCGACTGGATCACCTGCATGCCCGTGAGCTTACGGCCCGGTAACGCCTCATGGGTCGTGTTATCCGCCACGTGAGACACGGAGATTTGCGTCGTTATCGCCGGTAGCTGTCTCAGCAGTCACTTGCGTCTCTAACAATTCCCGCCCATGTCCACCGAACGCGACCAAGGGGCGGGGGCGCACGGAGCGCACGGAGCGGGTGGCGAGCCGGGGATCCTGCCGAACGTGTACCACCCGCAGGCCGTCCCGGCCCCGTCGTTCGACGAGTACGCCGATCCCGCAGCGGCCCACGGCTGGCAGAACGCCTACGACGAGACCCGCGAGCTGCCGTCGGTGCCGGCGCTCCCCGTGCTGCCCGAGCCGCGTGATCCCGTCGAGGGGCGTGGCAGGGCCGATCTCAGGCGCCGGCGGAAGCGGGGCGGGCGCCGGCGGGTGGCGGTCGTCGCCGGGGCCCTCGGTGCCGCCGGTGGCGTCGCGGTGATCGCCGCGCTGGCGGGCTCGGGTTCCCCGGCCGGACGGCAGCACCCGGCGAGCGGGGGCCGTGTCTCCCCCGGCTCCGCGTCCGCGCGGCCGGACACCGCCTCGCCGACCGCCACGGCCGCCGCCGGCGCCCCCGGCAGGGCGTCCGCGTCGTCCCGCGCTCCCGTGCGCACGGCCACCTCGGCTACCGGTGCGGCAACCGTGACGGCCGGGTCGGCGACCGCGTCGGCCGGTGAGCCGACGAGCGGGGCCACCTCGCCGGAGGCCTCGACGTCAGCCGACCCCGAGCCGACAGTCACGAGTGCGTCGGCGACCGCTCCGCCCCCGGGTGGTCCCAGCCGGGGACATGGCCGAGGTGCCACCAAGAAGCCCCGCTGACCCATGAGTTGACGTTCCGTCGGGAAAACCGTTCGCATACAACTGCTTGCCCACCCATGCCCCTCTCGTGAGAATGCTCATGACAAGACAACGGGCGACCGGAAGATCTCCGGTCGCTTGCGTCTGCAGAGGGGACCCCCACATGAACAAGCCTCTCCTGGCCGCACTCTCCGCCCTGGCGATCGCCGGGGTCGGTGCGGCACCCGCGGTCGCCGCGCCGCAGGCCAAGGCGGTCAAGGCGGTGACCGTCAACTTCGCCGGGACCGTCTCGCTCAGCAACTGCTCCGGCTCGGTCATCCGCTTCCCGAACTCCGCGGACAGCGACCCGGCGCTCGTGCTGACCAACGGTCACTGCCTGGAGACCGGCTTCCCGGCTCCGGGCGAGGTCATCACCGGCCAGTCCTCCAGCCGCAGCTTCGGCCTGCTGAACTCCTCGGGCAGCCGGGTCGGCACGCTCCGCGCCAACCAGGTCGTCTACTCGACCATGACGGACACGGACGTCACGATCTACCGCACCACCACCACGTACGCGGCGATCAAGAGCTCGTACGGCATCAGCCCGCTCACCGTGCAGGACACGCACCCGACGGCCGGCAGTGCCATCAAGGTCGTCTCCGGCTACTGGAAGCGCATCTACAGCTGCGACATCGACGGCTTCGTGTACCGCCTGAAGGAGGGCGACTGGACCTGGAAGGACTCGGTCCGCTACACCTCCGCCTGCAACACCATCGGCGGCACCTCGGGATCGCCCGTGATCGACACCGCCACCGGCAAGGTGGTCGCCGTCAACAACACGGGCAACGAGGACGGCGAGCGCTGCACCGAGAACAACCCCTGCGAGGTCGACGCCAACGGGACCGTGACCGTCCGCCAGGGCATCAACTACGCCGAGGAGACCTACCTGATCCCGGCCTGCTTCACGACCGGCAACAAGCTGAACCTGAGCGCGGCCGGCTGCACCCTGCCCAAGCCGTAGTACCGGGCCGGGCGGTCACACCGGTGTCCGGCGGACCGCCCGGCCCGCCAGTACGTCCGTCCGGCGGCCGTCCTCGATGACGAAACGGCCGTCGATCAGGACGTACGGAATCCCGGTCGGGAGCGTGCGGGGCGCGGCGAAGGTGGCGCCGGGCCCCACCGTCGCCGGGTCGAAGAGCACCAGGTCGGCCCGGTGGCCCTCGCGCACCAGTCCGCGGTCCGGCAGCCGCAGCCGGGCCGCGGGGCGCCCGGTGAGGTGCGCCACGCACTGCTCCAGCGTCAGCACGCCGAGCTCCCGCACGTAATGGCCGAGATAGCGGGGAAAGGTGCCATAGGCCCGGGGGTGCGGCTTGGCGCCCCGCAGGATGCCGTCCGAGCCGCCCGTGTGGGCGCGGTGCCGCATGATCGCGCGGACGTTCTCCTCGTGACCGACGTGCTGCAGGATCGTCGTACCGAGCCGGTCCTCGACCAGCAGCCGGCGGGCGGTCGTCCAGCAACTCTCGCCGCGCAGCTCCGCCGACTCCCGGACGCTGCGGCCGACATGGTCCGCCAGGGCCGGGGCGGTCACGCCGGAGATCTCGATCGTCTCCCACTCCACGGGCACGCCGTGGCAGCCGTCCGAACCGGTCACCTCCAGATCGTGCCGGATCCGCTCGGCCGTCGCCGGGTCGGTGAGCCGGGCCAGGACCTCCTCCGGGCCGCCCTCGCTCGCCCAGCTCGGCAGCAGCGCGGCCAGGGTGGTGCAGCCGGGGGTGTAGGGATAGGTGTCCAGCGTGATGTCCGCGCCCAGGTCCAGCGCCTCGTCGAGCAGGGCCAGGAGCTCGGGCGCCCGGCCCTTGTTCACCCCGAAGTTCATCGTCGCGTGCGCCAGGTGCAGCGGGCAGCCCGCCTCCCGGGTCAGCGCCACCATCTCGGCGTAGGCCTCCAGGGCACCGGCGCCGTAGGAGCGGTGGTGCGGGCAGTAGTAGCCGCCGTACTCGGCCACCACCCGGCAGAGTTCGGTGAGCTCCGCGTCCTTGGCGTACACGCCGGGCGTGTAGGTGAGCCCGGAGGACAGGCCGACCGCGCCCTGCTCCAGGCCCTCCGCGACCAGTCGCCGCATCCGGTCGAGCTCCTCGGGGGTCGCCTCGCGGTCCTCCCAGCCGACGGCGAGCGCGCGGACCGTGCCCTGCGGGACGAGGTAGGCGGCGTTCACGGCGATCCCGCGGTCCAGCCGGTCCAGGTACTCGCCCACCGACCGCCAGTCGATGTCGATGTCGTCGCCGTACCCGTTCCAGCCGGTGATCGCCCGGCGGACCTCCTCCAGCGTGCGGTCGTCGACCGGCGCGTACGACAGGCCGTCCTGGCCGAGGACCTCGAGCGTGACCCCCTGCGCGGCCTTCGCGCTGTGGTCCGGGTCGCGCAGCAGGGCGAGGTCGGAGTGGGCGTGCATGTCGATGAAGCCGGGGGAGAGGACGAGCCCCTCCGCGTCCAGCTCCCGCCGCGCACGGGGCCGCTGACAGCCCGCCGCCGCTGCCTCCTTGACGATGGAGACGATCCGGCCGCCGTCGACCACCACATCGGCGCGGTAGGAGTCCGCGCCGCTGCCGTCGACGACGTCCGCGTCCCGGATGACCAGGCCCTCCATGGCACTCCCTAGAAGAACGTACGGATGTAGTCGACGACCGTCCCGTCCGCCTCGGCCACCGGGATCAGCTGCCACTTGTCGAAGGACGTGCACGGGTGGGACAGGCCGAACCCGATCCAGTCGCCCACCTCCAGCTCCGCCTCCGCCGTCGTGCGCAGCCAGGCGTGCTGGTCGGACAGGCCGGTCACCGTCACACCGGTGGCCGGGCGCTCGGTGCCGTCCCGGCGCACCACCTGGGCGTCGGGGAGGTCGAGGTCGTAGGCCGCGTCGCGCTTGCCCGCGTTGGCGAAGGCCTGCTCGGGGGAGGGGCGGGAGACGACCTGGGCCCACAGCCGGAAGGCGGGCTCCAGAGCCCCCTCCTCGGGGACCCGGGCGAAGGGGGTGAGCCTGCGGTAGTGACCGTCGTCGTGCGAGACGTACGCGCCCGAGCGCAGCAGCTGCAGGACCGGCAGCGAGAGTTCGGGAATCTCCGCGAAGGCGTCGGCCACCGCGTCGAACCAGGCGCTGCCGCCCGCGCTCACCACGATCTCGTCCGCCCCCGCGAACCGTCCGCCCTTGTCGAAGTCGGCGGCCAGTGCCGTCAGCCGCCGCAGATAGGCCGTCACCCGCTCCGGGTCGGCCTGCGGCACCTCGCCCTCGTAGCCGGCGACCCCGACCAGCCGCAGCGTCGGTACGGCGGCCACGGCGTCGGCGACGGCCGCGCACTCCGCCTCCGTGCGCACGCCGGTGCGGGCACCCTCGCCCGCGGCCAGCTCCACCACGACGTCCACCGGGCGGGCGGCGCCGCGCAGCGCCGCGTCCATCAGCTCGACCCCGCGCACGGAGTCGACGTAACAGACGAAACGGAAGCCGGGGTCGGCCGCCAGGTCGGCGGCGACGCGGCGCAGGGCGGCCGGGTCCACGAGTTCGTTGGCCAGGAAGATCCGCTCGATCCCGAACGCCCGGGCCACCCACACCTGGTGCGGCACCGCGAGTGTGATGCCCCAGGCGCCGTGCTCGAGCTGGCGGTGGAAGAGCTGCGGGGCCATGGAGGTCTTGCCGTGCGGGGCGAAGGCGAGGCCGTGCCGGACGGTGTACGTCTCCATCAGCGCCAGGTTGTGCGCCAGGCGCTCGGCGGACAGGGCGAGGACGGGGGTGGTGAAACCGTCGGTGAAGAGGTTGCGGCGCTGGCCGGCCAGCTCGGCGACGGTCAGGCCCATGGCGTCCGGCGGAAGGCCCTTGAAGCGGTGGTCGACCCGTTCCTCGGCGAGGTGGGCGAGCGCTTCGGTGCCGGTGTCACGGGCCATCTCAGCCTCCTGATCTGCCGTGTTGCGTTATATGCAACGTGCATTGCGTATGTCGCTAACTGCTGTCTAACATCTCGGCCAACACCGGGTCAACGAAGCCGCCGCCGACCCCAGGACCGACGAGGAGCCTCCACCATCGTGACCGCCGACGGCCACCCCAGCGCCGCCCCCGACGTCGTGGACGTCGTCGCGCTCGGCGAGTCCATGGTCACCTTCCTGCCCACCCGGCCGGGCCCCCTCGCCGACGTGCCCACCTTCGAGCGGGGCATCGGGGGAGCGGAGTCCAACGTGGCCTGCGTCCTCGCTGCCGCCGGACATTCGGCACGGTGGGTCAGCCGGGTGGGGGCGGACGGCTTCGGGGACCACCTGGTGGAGACGGTCGGGTCGTACGGCGTCGACGTCTCTCACGTACGACGCGATGCGGCCCGCCCGACCGGGGTGTACTTCCGCACGGCGGGGGACCGGGCGACCGATGAGCACGAGGTGGCGTACTACCGGGCGGGCTCGGCGGCCTCCGGGATGAGTACCGGGAACGTGGACCTGGCCGCAGTGCGTGCCGGCCGCATCCTGCACCTGTCCGGAATCACGGCCGCGCTCTCCGATGCATGCCTGGAGCTGCTGCGCACGCTTACCGCGCCCGCTCCCCGCCGGCCCCTGGTCTCCTTCGACGTCAATCACCGCCCCGGGCTGTGGCCCGACCCGGCCGGGGCCCGGGTGCTGCTCGACCTCGCCCGGCATGCGGACCTGGTGTTCGTCGGCGAGGACGAGGCCGAGCAGGCGTGGCGGATCAGCGGTGGACCCGAGGCGATACGGACAGCGCTGCCCGAGCCGCGCGTGCTGGTGGTCAAGCAGGGGGCCGGAGGCGCAACCGTTTTCGAACGCGAGGATGTCGACGGTGCTCAGCCCCCCCGCCCGGCCGCGGGCAGTCCTGCCTCCGGGGCGAGGGTGGTGCCCCGGCGCGAGCGCAGCCGAGTGTGGCGAAGGGCGGGCGCGGGCGGCACCCCGCGAGCGCCGGGCCGCGCGACCGGCCCCCGGCCCACACCGACACCGGCCACCGCACGGCCGACCATGTTCGTCCCCGCGCCCGAGGTCGACGTCGTGGCAACGGTCGGCGCCGGCGACGCCTTCGCCGCGGGCTTCCTCTCGGCCACCCTGCGCGACCTCCCCCTGCGCGACCGCCTGCGCCACGGCCACCTCATGGCGGCAGCCGCCCTCACCGTCCCCGGCGACCTCGCCACCCCTGCCTCCCGGAGCCACTCCGACCGGCTGGCGGCCCTGGACGACGAGGCATGGGGGAGACTTCGACTCGGCCCCGGCTGGACGCAAGCCGATCGGGCCCCGGAGGAGGCGAACACCCCATGAGTCAGACCGTCGACCGCGCCCTGAGCATCCTGCCGCTGCTCGCCGAGGGCCCCGCCGACCTCGGCCAGGTCGCCGACCGCCTCGGCGTCCACAAGTCCACGGCCCTGCGCCTCCTGCGCACCCTGCACGAGCACGGCCTGGTCTACCGCCAGTCCGACCAGCGCTACCGCCTCGGCGCCCGCCTCTTCGCCCTCGCCCAGGAGGCGATGGAGAACCTCGACATCCGCGAGATCGCCCACCCCCACCTCGTCCACCTCAACGAGCGATGCGGCCACACCGTGCACCTCGCCGTCTACGAGGAGAACGAGGTCCTCTACATCGACAAGGTCGAGAGCCGCTACCCGGTCCGCATGTACTCGCGGATCGGCAAGCCCGTCGCCATCACGGTCGCCGCCGTCGCCAAGCTCCTCCTGGCCGACCTGCCCGAACCCGAGCGCCGCGCCGTCGCGGACAGGCTCGACTACCCCCTGTACACGGCCCGTTCCACCCCCAACGCCGCCGCGTTCCTGCGGGAGTTGGAGCAGGTGCGCGAACAGGGCTGGGCCACCGACCTCGGCGGCCACGAGGAGTCCATCAACTGCGTCGCGGCCCCCATCCGGGGCGCCGACGGCCGGGTGGTCGCCGCGATGTCGGTGTCCGCGCCGAACGTCGTCGTCACCGCCGACGAACTCCTCACCCTGCTCCCGCAGGTGCGCCGTACCGCGGACGCGATCAGCGGCGAGTACTCCGGAAGAACCCCAGTGAAGGACCCCACCGTATGACCGACAAGATCGCGCTCACCCCGAAGACCCACACCACCCCGCCCGCGAAGTTCTCCCACGGCGTGAAGAAGGGCAACATCCTCCAGGTCGCCGGCCAGGTCGGCTTCCTGCCCGCCGAAGAGGGCAAGCCCGCGACGCCGGCCGGTCCCACGCTGCGCGAACAGACCCTGCAGACCCTCGCCAACGTCAAGGCGATCCTCGAAGAGGGCGGCGCGAGCTGGGACGACGTGATGATGATCCGCGTCTACCTGACGGACGTGGACCACTTCCCGGAGATGAACGAGATCTACAACGCCTACTTCGAGGAGCAGGGCCTCACCCAGCCGCCCGCCGCCCGGACCACCGTCTACGTCGGTCTGCCGGCCGGCCTCCTCGTCGAGATCGACGCACTCGCCGTCCTGAGCTGACGGCACCTCACCTCCCGCACGTCCCGCACGGCGCGGCGTCCCCCTCGGGCGCCGCGCCGCGATCCCCCCTGCCCGAAAGCACCATGCATGTACGAAGAGGACCCCCGAATGTCCCATCCGCTCGCCGCAACCGCCCCCACCGCCCCACCCCACACCGGAGGCCTGCTCCTCCTCCTCGACGGCACCGCGGGGCTGCTCACCGTCGCCGCCATCGGCATAGCCCTGCTGCTCTTCCTGATCATCAAGGTCCGGCTGCAGCCCTTCGTCGCCCTCCTCGCCGTCTCCATAGCCGTCGGCCTCCTCGGCGGCCTCTCGGTCACCGAACTCTTCGGCACCGTCCAGCGCTCCGACGCCGTCTCCACCATCGAGTCCGGCATGGGCGGCATCCTCG
The DNA here is from genome assembly GCF_042959345.1 of Streptomyces sp. NPDC007905. NCBI lineage: Bacteria > Bacillati > Actinomycetota > Actinomycetes > Kitasatosporales > Streptomycetaceae > Streptomyces > Streptomyces sp. NPDC007905. Next base: position 279,435 of record NZ_JBIBKS010000005.1, read on the forward strand.
GCCATGTCGCGATCATCATCGGGCTCGGCACGATGCTCGGCGCGATCCTCGAGGTCAGCGGCGGAGCGGAGGTGCTGGCCGCCCGGCTGCTCGGCCTGTTCGGCGAGCGGAGGGCCCCCCTCGCGATGGGTCTGACCGGCCTCGTCTTCGGCATCCCGGTCTTCTTCGACGTCGGCATCTTCGTCCTCGCGCCCATCGTCTACGCGGCCGCCAAGCGCGGCGGCAGGTCGATCCTGCTCTACTGCCTGCCGCTGCTCGCCGGCCTGTCCATGACCCACGCGTTCCTGCCGCCGCACCCCGGCCCGGTCGCCGCCGCCGGACTGCTGCACGTCCAGCTCGGCTGGGTCGTCCTCATGGGCATCGTCTGCGGCGTCCCGGCCGTCCTGGCCGCCTGGGCGTTCTCCGCCTGGATCGGCAGGCGGATCTTCGTCGCCGTACCGCAGGACATGGTCGAGGCGGCCGCGGAGGCCAAGCTCGCCGTACTCGAGGAGCGGCGGCAGGCCGGGATCGAGCCGCAGGAGAAGCCGGTGCCGCTCGGCACGGTCCTCGGCATCATCGGTACGCCCCTGGTGCTGATCCTCGCCGCCACCTTCTCCTCGATCGCCCTCGATCCCTCACGGGGCCGTTCGGTGCTGGAGTTCTTCGGCAGCCCCTTCGTCGCCCTCACCCTCGCCCTGCTGCTCGCCTACTACCTGCTCGGCATCCGGCGCGGCTGGTCCCGCACGTCGCTGGAAACGGTGTCGACCTCCTCCCTCAAGCCGGTCGGCAACATCCTCCTGGTGGTCGGCGCGGGCGGGGTCTTCGGCGCGGTCCTCAAGGCGAGCGGGGTCGCGCAGGCCCTCTCCGACACCTTCAACGGCGTCGGCCTCCCGGTCATCGTGCTGTCGTACCTGATCTCGCTGGTGCTGCGCGTCGCCCAGGGTTCGGCCACGGTCGCGATCGTGACCACCGCGGGCATCGTGGCGCCCCTGCTGACGGAGGACCACCACTCCCAGGCCTTCGTAGCCCTGGTCATCATGGCCATCTCCGCCGGCTCCATCTTCGCCTCCCACGTCAACGACGGCGGCTTCTGGATGGTGGCCAAGTACTTCGGCATCAGCGAGCGGGACACCCTGCGCACCTGGACGGTGCTGGAGTCGGTCCTGTCGGTGGCGGGGTTCATGGTGGCGGGAGTGGTGAGCGTGTTCGTGTAGGCAGTATGGGTACGTGACCTCCTCCTCCGACCTCCCCGCCCAGCCGGCCGACCCGCTCGGTGACCTCACCGCCGAACGGGACGCCGTACTCGACCAGTTGGCCCGGTTGTCCCCGGACGACCCGGAGGCGCCCGCAGCAGATCGAGGAGATCCGCGCCTGGGGCCGCGAGCGCGCGTACCGGCGGGCCGGGCGGCGGTGACCCCCGTACCGGGGGACGGCGGCCGGACCCGACGGATCGTCTTCATGGACGAGTGACCTGGGCGAACCCAAGTGAAAGGTGGGCTGACTGGTTCCGGCACAGGAATGTCGTCCATACTTCCGCCGTGGACCAGCGCATAGGATCGAGCAGCCAGCCCGTGAAGGGCCAGCCCGTCAAGGGCGCCGGTTTCGACCCGGCCTTCATCCCCGGGATCACCGCGCCGGCGGCGGAACCGGAGCCGGAGGACGCGAAGCCGACGGAAGAGGCGGAGCAGCGGCCGGAGACCGCGCCCGCCGAGGAGCCGGAGGCGCCCCAAGCGTCGGAACAGCCGTCGGAGGAGTCCTCCGAGGACGGCCCCGTCTTCGAGGCCTCCGACCGCCGGGCCAGGTTCGTCGCCGACCACCGCGGGGTCCGTCTCAGCCTGGACGAGGAGAACTGCGAGTTCCGCTGGGACGAGATCGCCGCTGTGGAGACGGAGTCCCCCCGCTTCGGCAGGCGTTTCACCATCACGGTGCACACCCCTGACCGCCGCTGGTACCCGATCGAGATCGAGGCGGCGGCCAGGGCGCGCTTCAAGGAGTGGGAGTCGGAGCTGGACGCGGTTCTCGACGCCTACTTCGAGGAGGCCTAGCCGCTAGCTGCAGTACTGGGCGGCCTTCCCGATCGCCCGGTACATGCAGTCGGCGTTCTCCAGGAGCTGCAGCACCGCGTCCTTGTTCCGGGACGTCTCCCGCTCGATGACCTCGTCGGGCGGGTAGAACCCACCCCCGGAGGCGGACGTCGGATACATCTCGAAGGTGTAGTCGAAGATCTTCTGCGTACCCCACAGATAGTCGTCGATCGACCCGTCCGTGATGTACAGATCGCTCGACTGCTCGGGGGTGTACCCGTTGCTGGCGGCCATCTTCCGCCCCACGGCCTTGAAGGCGGCGGCATCGTCGGCCGTCATCCCGGTGGCCGTGTCCGAGTACGTGTACCCGAACGGCCACAACACCAGTTCGCTGTAGGTGTGGAAGTCGATCCCGGCCTTGATCTGCTGCTTGTCCCCGACGACCCGGCTGCGCACGAAGTCGGCGACGACCTTCACTTCGGGCGCGGACTCGGCGGCGGAGCCGCGATAGGTCTCGGACGAGGTAGACCCCGAGGACCCTCCACAGCAACCCCACTTGTAGTTCCAGTTCCGGTTGAGATCGGTGCCGACGTACGACGACCCCGAGTTCGGCTGCCGGTTCTTGCGCCACGACCGGTACGACCCGGTGGCGATGTCGTACTCGCCGCCGTCCGGGTTGAGGTCCGGAACGATCCAGATCTCCCGGCTGTTGACGATGCCGGTGATCCGCGGGTCGGAGCCGTACCCGGCGCCGAGCTCCCGCAGCAGGTACAGCGCCATCTCCACGGTCAGATGCTCGCGAGCATGCTGATGGAAGGTGAACAGCACCTCCGGCTCGTCCTCGTCGGTACCGACGTTGTCGCTGACCTTGATGGCGACGATGTCCCGGCCCTGGTACGACTTCCCGATCACCCGCTTGCTCATGATGCCCGGGTAGGCGGCGAGCCGCTGGTCGATCTCGGCGTTCATCTCGGCGTAGTTGTGGTACTTCGAGTCGGCGGTGGGGAAGTCGTAGAGCCGCGTCCCCGACCGCCGCGGCGCGGAGCCCAGCGCGGTCACGTCGTACCCGAGCCGGCGCAGCTTCCGTACCTGATCAGCTCGCCCGGAGACGACGACGGTCTCCTCGTCGGACTCGTCCACGGTGACGCCGGACGCCTGAATGGCCGTACGGGTCACGGGATTGGTGCGCTGGTGGATCTCGTACTGCCGGATGTCCTCGCCGGACGAGGGGGCCTTCCGGGCGCTGTCGGCGGTGGCGTGCGTGGCGGTGGCCGACACGGGGGCGGCGAGGGCGAGGGCCAGCAGCGCGCCGAGAGCGGCGGTACGCCTGCCGCCGCGCGCGCCGGAGCCGCGAACACGAAGTCGCATGAACTCTCCTTGAGTCTCCAGGAAGTCCGGGGTCGCCGGATGTGGGGAGTGGAGCAGGGAGCCGGTGGGTGCGTCAGTGCGACGTGCGGGTGCGGGTGTGGAGATGCGGTGCTTGTCGCTGCGCTTCTTGCTGTGAGTCCCCTGTGCGGGGTTGGCGCTCATGGTGCGGGCATGGCATGGTCAGGTCAAGGACGCGTCAAAGCCGATTACCGGAAGGGAACGGTGAGCCAGGGACTCCCGGGGTCGGACATCAGGATCCGGTGGACATCGACCATGTCCGTGTACCAGGTGCCGAACTCTTCGTCGTCGAAGTGCAGACAGCGCCCGAGAATGTACCCGGCGGCGAAGTCCTGCCAGGACTTGTACGACCGCGCGGCGGCCCGGCCGGCCGCGATGACGGCGGACTCGGCCTCCGGCAGCGAGCAGTACCGCGCCCCCAGCCCCCAACGGGCCATGCCCGAGGCCCGCCCGAAGTTCCAGGCGTCCACGGAGGTGACGAACCGGTTCTCGTCGAGGATGCCGTCGGCCCGGAAGCGCGCCTCGTACCGGGTGATACGCCCGACGAGATGCTGCACGCCCTTGATCCGCGCCTCGGTCTCCGCCTCCGGCACGGTGGGCCTGGTGGTGACCCCGTCCGGGGTGATGACGGTCTCGCCGCCCGCACGGGCCCGCAGCACCAGGGCGACCGCGTCGCGCCAGTAGGCGGTGTCGACATGGCCGCCGAAGTCCCGGGCGATGGTGCGACGAAGGTTCAGGGCGAACTCCCAGACGGGGTTGGCTCCGTCCGGGTCGAGCAGGTCGCGCTGCTGGACCTGCCACTCCTCGCGGCTGGTGACGCCCCACCACTCCCGGAGCAGCCGGCGCTCCTTGGGGTAGCCGTGGCCGTGGTAGGCGAGGGCGTTCCAAGGATGCCCACAGCGCACGAAGAGCAGAGAACCGCAGGCCAGGCCGTGGGCCACGGCGCCTTGCAGCGGTCCACCGACCTGCAGGGTGCGCAGCCCCGGACCGCACGAGGGCACGCCCAACCGCTCGGCGTGCTGGGCCCAGGCCCCGGAGTACGGCGGGGCGGAGGGGAGGAAGGCCTCGCAGGGGCTGCCGGGATTGACCACGATCCACGGCGGATCCGTGGGCTCCCATCCCCGCGAGAACCACCCGAGCGACTTACGGTCGAACACCCGGTGCGGCTCCGGGGCGGGCAGCAGTCCCTCGGTGTACACCGCCCACACGCGACCACCGGCAACCCGAGGATCGTGCGCGAAGACGGGATGGACCTTGTCCGGATCGGCATCCGACCTGTCGCGCCGTATCTCGAAGTACAGGAGGCTGCGCGCGAGGGTGTCGAAGTAGGCCGCCCAGTCGTTCCGCGACTTCGCCTCGAAGAGGGTCCGCTCGATCTCGGTCGGCGGAGTCCAGGCGGGCAGCGCCTCAGGCCTGAACCCTGCGGGTGGCGGACCGAACGACATGCTTCGCCCTTCTCAACTTGTGTGCTTGTGCGACCACTTGGCCCGAGTGGCCATGCTATGCCACCCAAAGGGACGGCCCTTTGCCGGGGCGGGACGGGCGCCCTGCGCCGCATGCCGACAGCGCGCCACTCCAGGGGAAGTGGCGCGCTGCCGGACAAGGGCTGCTGTGCCGGTCCGTGCTCACCGGCACACGGGCGGGCGTGGGTCAGCGGTGACGACCGTGCCATCCGCCGTCACGGTGGCCACGGTGGTCGTAACCCCAGGAGGCGGAGTCGACGAAGCGGCCGTATTCGTTGCGCAGGGTCGCGGTGTCGTGGCGGTCGTCCCACACGGACGTACGGCGGTCCTGGTACAGGTCGTTCCGGCTGTCCCGGCCGTAGCCGGTGTGGACGCGAACGGTCGAGCGGCCCTCCAGCCGGTAGTGCCGGAAGGTGTAGGTGTTGCCGTCCTCGTCCGACAGCGTCCACCCGTCCAGGTTCAGGTCCCGGCGGCCCTGGTTGGTGACCTCCACCCACTCCCTGTTCAGGGAGCGGTCGTAGCGGGCCGACGGGTGCTGGACGCCACCGATGACCACCTGCGAGCGATACGAGCGGCCGTGGTCGTGGTCGTGGTCGTGGTCGGCGGCCGAGGCCGGCAGCGCCACCGCGCCCACGACGGCAGCGGCCGCAACGGCGGCGGCAGCGACACGGCGAACGGTTGCAGAAACGGAAGCGGACACGAAGTCCCCCTTTGCAAGGGTTGTGCACACCCCGCTGATCGCGGCCCGGGGCCGCGGGCAGGGGGTGCGGTGTGCATGCGGCCGGTCGGCCGCACACACACCTTGGTGCCGCCGGGAGGGACTGATCGGCGAAACACGGGCGCTGTTACGAATCATGGACATATCTGTAACTGGCGGATGGAATGTCCATTTATGGGATGAATGCAAGATTTACTCTTGCATCGCCTGTATCTACCGCATGCGAGGCATGCACCTCTCCGCCCCTCGCCCGAAAGTGTGTAACAGCCAACGAGGCCGCGCCGGGGGTGCGGTGCGCCACGGGGCGACGACCGAATCAGCGGCCCGGGAAGTCCAGGACGGCGGTGATGACGGCACCCTTCTCCAGCAGGGCCACGCCCTCGCCCGTCAGGTGGACCTTTGCGCTGTGGGGCGGATCCACGAAATCCAGCGGCCGCTCGTACTTGAGAATGCCCCCGAGGGCCACCACGGGCGCGCCATCTCCTCTGCCGCCGTCCGGGCCGACACCGAACCGCTGCCCGACGCGTACGACACCACTCACGCACCGGACGATGCACGTGGCGGTCACCGCGTCCCGCTCCTCAACCGAGTGGATCCGCAACCTCGCGTCGGCCCGCGTGACGAAGAGGCGTTCCTCGTGGTCCAGGACGAGGACCCGGTCGTCACCGTCGATGATCACCAGGTCGTCCTGGCTCGGGTACCAGAGATCGCCGATCCGTTCGAGCACGGCCCGGTACGCCACCCGCACTGCCGTACGATCGGCCGGCCAGGCCGCCCAGACGTCCTGCCCCGCATCCTCGGCGGCGCTGCGCAGGGCGTCTCCGAGCTGGTCCGTGTCGAGGCCCGAAACGTCCAGGGCGACTTCGGCGCGCTGGACCAGCGCGGGGAGCCTGGCGAGTGATCCACCGAGCGCGCCGAGGAACGCTTCGTACGCGCCGGGGCCCTCGTGTGCCCCTATGGCGGTCAGGGTTTCCCGCAGGCAGGGAGGCATCAGTCCGCTGTCGCCGAGCGGGTCTCCTTCAGGGCTTCGATGAAGGGGGTGAAGGCTGCGGTGGGGAAGGTGAGGGTCGCCCTGGCGGGGGCCTTGGAGTCGCGGATGGATATGTGGGTGTCGAGGTCCGCTATTTCGACGCAGGTGTTGCCGTCGCCTCCGCCGGAGTACGACGACTTTTGCCAGCGGACGGCCTGGGTCATGCGGATGCCTCACAGTTCCTTCGTCATGCGGTGGATGAAGTCCCGTGATTCCACGGGCGGTAGCGCTGCTTTCCCCACCTTATTGAGCAAGGCCCGGAAGCGCGCCAGCTGAGATTCGGCATCGATGAAGGCAGTGCCGTGCGGAGCGTCGCGCAGCACCGTGTCCAGCTGCGGAAGCGGGCCACCCACGTACATCATCTCGATCCCGGCCCCGGCGAACCCCTCCCTGGCCAGCGGGATGACACGCACGGTGGCGTGCCCGTACTCGATCGCCCGAAGGACTTCCAGCAGTTGCGCGCGAGCGGTACGGCGATCCGACACCAGGATGCGGAGGGCCGCCTCATGGATGATCGTCTCGTAGGGAAGGGGGACGTCACGCTCCAGTACGGACCTGCGCCTCATCCGATGCTCGACCCGGGGCTTGAGTTCGCTGTCCGGCAGCTCCGGGACCATGTAGCCGAAGACGGCGCGTGCGTAGTCCGGGGTCTGGAGCAGACCGGGCACATGGCTGGTGACCACCTCATGCAGGTACGTGCCGTGGTGCTCGGTCTCGGCGACGTCCAGAAACACGGGCGGGAGCACTCCGCGGTACTCCTCCCACCAGCCCCGCGTGCGGTCGGTGACCATTGCGACCAACGCCTCGAGCAACGTCTCGTCGGCGCAGGCGTAGTGGGCGGCGAGACGTCGTACCCGCTCCTCGCTGACGCCCGCGAGTCCCGCTTCGATCTGACTCATCTGAGCCGAGGTCGAACTGAGCAGGCCCGCCACCTCGCGTGCCTTCAACCCGGCCGCTTCCCGCAGTCTGCGAAGTTCGGCACCCAGACGCACCTGCCCTACCGTCAGTGATGCGACGCGCACACAGCGGAAGCGCACCGCACCGTCCTGCCATGACGGCTGCGGCAATGCCACCGCGCGCCGAAAGCCCTCCACCCACAGCGGAGTTGATGTTGCATGCCCGAAACCTGGGACTACACCCTCTACATCCCCAACGACCTCAGAGCCGTCACCATCAGCCGCCGCACCTTGCGCCTCATCCTGACGACGCACGGGCTGACAGGGCTCGTTGACACGGCGGAGCTCCTCGCGACGGAGCTGGTCTCGAACGCAGTACGCCACACGAAGGGGCCGGCCGCGCTCAGGGTGCGCCGGACGGCGGAGGGGGTGGTGTGGATCGGGGCGTGGGACACGGACCCCGGGCCACCGGAGCCTCCACAGCCGCTGGACCAGGTGGCCGAGTTGGCGGAGGAGGGACGGGGTCTGGCCCTGATCCGTGCCTGCGCGGACTACTGGGGCTGGCGGCCATCGGCCAGGTTCGGGAATCGGGGGAAGTACGTGTGGTGCGAACTTGCGGCGGCCTAGCTCGTTGATCACGTCGGACAGGAAGGAGAGCTGATGGTCGGCTCGTCGCATGAAGCACTGCACCGGATCTTCCAGAAGGGCCCGGCACTGCTGACCCGCGCGTTACAGCGGGTGCTGCACGTCCCGTTTCCCGAACCGAGGGAGATCGCCGCGCTGAACGTGGACCTCACCGAGATCGAACCGATCGAGCGCCGCGTGGACACACTGCTGCGAGCGGAGACGGACGAGGGCACGTACCTGCTCGTGGTCGAATCCCAGGGAAAGACGGACGACCGCAAGCGGGGCAGCTGGCCCTACTACCTCTCGTTCCTGTACGAGAAGTACCGCTGTGAGCCGGTGCTCATCGTCATTACGCAGAGCAGTGCTACAGCGCGATGGGCGTCGCGCCCGATCCGGCTGGGTTTCCCGGGCTGGGAATCATTGACGGTACGACCCCTCGTGCTGGGCCCGGACAACGTGCCGGTGATCGCGGACGAGCGTCAGGCCGAACGAGACGTCCCCCTTGCGGTGCTCTCGGCGATGACACACGGGCGTGGCGCCCAGGCCCCGGCCATACTGGAATCCCTGGCATCCGCCCTGCGGACCATCGACCCCGACAGTGCCGCGGTCTTCGTGCAGTTCGTCGACTCATGCCTGGCCGATCCCCAGGCGAAGCAGATGTGGAGGGATCTGATGACAGCGATCCAGTACTTCTGGCGGCACCCGCTCGCCGAGCAGGTGCGCGAGGAGGGGCGAGAGCAGGGCCTGGAACAGGGCTTGGAACAGGGCCTGGAACAGGGTCGGGCCGAGGCCAAGGCCGAGATGGTCCTCCACATCCTGCAGTGGCGTGGCATTCAGGTGACAGGCGCGGTCCGCGAGCGGGTGGAGGCCTGCACAGACCTGGGCCAGCTTGAGGCCTGGGCCCAGCGGGCGGTACACGCGACGGATGCGGCGGAACTGTTCGCCGAGGAGTGAGGGGAACGAGAGAAGTGAGCGGGCCCGGCTCAACACCCAGCGGGGATCACCGGAAGGGAATGTTGAGCCAGGGGCTGCCGGCGTCGGACATCAGGATCCGATGGGCCTCGAGCATGTCCTGGTACCAGTCGCCGAACTCCTCCTCATCGAAGTACACCGCCCAGACAGGCCCACCAACACGCGGATCATGCCCGAAGACGGAGTACACCTTGTCCGGGTTGGCGTCCGCCTTGTCACGCTGTATCTCGAAATACAGTGGTTCCAGTGCAAGCCTGTCGAAGTACGTACCCCAGTTCCCGCGCAACTTGGCGTCGAAAAGTGCCTGCTCGATCTCGGTGGGCCCGAGCCATGTCGGCGGCACAGGGTGTCCGTGTGCGGCAAGCGATGCACCGGATGACATTGATTGAATCCTATCGATGATGTGTTTAAGTCCTCCATCGGAAGAGTCACCTACAAGCGCCCAAAAGGATCGCCCTCACGAAAATTCGTGCAGCAAAACCCAGTAATCGTCACCTTCAACGGGTACGGCGCACAGGTGGCGACCGTCAAGCGAAAATGGCGAGGCATTCGGGTGAACCGGTGGCGGCAGCAATGCGTGAAGGCAGGTGTTCACCGATCGGATCGACGACACCCACCCATCCGATCTCAACTTCCACCCGAGACGGATAGGAGGATGAGGAACTCACCTTTATTGTCGCAGACTGAACTGGCCGAAGCGCAATGATGCTATTTGCCATCCAACGCGGGAACGACCGCGGTCGCCCCCTCCAGTTTTTCCCTTATAGTCTCATTCACTCTCTCGAGCATCGACTTCAGATGATTCTGGTCGATGTGAGGAGTTTCCGTATAGGAGTTGCCGCAGACGTTTCACCTCCTCGATGAGTTGCGGTACTACCTCTCTGGCCATGGCAATGAAGGCCGCATTCTCATCCCAGCGACCATCAGCGCAGTCTACGTAACGGGGATGTTGCACCAGAGTCGCCGCAATCATCTCTTCGTGAGAGAAGTCAGGCCACCTCTCACCCTGCCCTGTATCCATCACCGTACTAACCGCTACGAGGCTCATGGCGTGATCATCGTCGAGATTCCTCACGAACCATGGCCCCGGCGTGGCCGCAGAACACAACTCGTCGATCTCATCGAGATCAATCCCACTCACCTTGTCCCCACTGGACAGGTTCCGTTCCTTGCTCATGCTCACCCTTTCCACTTGAGAGGTGAACCCTACCCTAATATCCCTCTATCAGGTGGCCGAGTCGCCGGGCGTTTTTGGCGAACTGCTTGTCATTCGTGATGATCGACAAGCCTTCTTGCTCCGCACTATGCAAGACCATAGCGTCGTGATCACGAAGCATCGGATTGAAGGACTTCCCCTTCCACATCGCCTTGAGCCTTCCTTGAATATCTGCCACACCTTGCGGTGTAGCATCGGGACCCATTCGGCCGCCTCGTTCCGAGAGCCACTTATTAATTTCCTCCGGGGCGTGCCCGCCTTCAAGGAGTTCACGGTACGCCTGTGGCGAAAGAACAGGTGATCTACCCTTCAAAGCAGCGTCTACTTCGGCAGGCGCAATCCCGTGCAATGCGTCGGTAACGGGGTTGGTGTCAACAGCGACATACTCGGGTGCGAGACCCAGAGGGTCGGTCCACCGATATGGGTTGACCGTGTAGGTGACCGGATTGGGAGCCGCATCCAGGCCGAGAGGGTCCGGGGTCAGATACCGGGCGGCTTCAGGGTTGTAATGGCGGAAGTAGTTGTAGTGCAGGCCGGTTTCTGGGTCGTAGTACTGGCCCGGGAAGCGTAGAGGCGTATAGGCGGTGCTGTCGGCCGCCCACGCCGTCGTCCCCCACAGGGTGCTGCGAGTACGCCAGGCGATGTCGCCCCACTCGTCGATGAGTTCGCTGGGGGTGCCGACGAGGTCGGTGATGATGGCGAAGAAGCGGGAGTCGATCTCGTCCTGGGGTGCGTCGGCCGCGGTGATGCGTTCCGTCTGGGCGAGGGGGCGCAGGCCCTGGTGGTCCCAGGTGAGGGTGACCGGGTTGGGGAGGTCGGGGGATGTCGTGGTCTGTTCGCAGAGGGTGGTGCCGTCCCAGGTGAAGTCGATGCGCTCGACCACCGTTTCGCCGTGTGCCGCGAGGCGGAGTTTCGCCGTGCGGCGGCCCAGGGGGTCGTAGGTGTAGCGCCAGCGGGTTCCGTCGGGGGTCGTCACCGAGGTGAGGCGGTCCTCGGCGTCCCATTCGTAGCGCCAGGTGTCCGGCTTGCGGGACAGGCGGGTCTTCTGGCGCAGGGTGATACGGCCGAGAGCGTCGTGTTCGTAACGGACGTTGCCCGCTCGGGTGATGCGGGTGCCCATATAGGCGCGCGGTCCCGTCGCCTCTCCGCCCGGGTGGTTCGCCGGCCACTCGGCCTGAGTCTGGTTTCCTGCCTCGTCGTAGGCGTAGCGCTCTGTCCAGCCGGCCGCTTGTACCGCCGTCACTCGGCCTGCCGCGTCCAGCTCGAAGCGGCGGGAGCCGGACAGGTGGTCGTCGATGCCGATCAGGTTGCCGTCGGCACGGTAGGTGTACGCCCGGTGCTGTACCGTGCGGTCGCCGCCCGTCACCGACTGAGTGGTCAGGCGACCCGCGGTGTCGAAGCCGTGCTCCAGCCTGATCGTTTCGCCGATTCGGCGGGACAGTTCACGGCCCGCCTGGTCGTACGTGAAGTCAATGGCGTGGCCGGAGGCCGCCACCATGCCGGTGCGGCGCCCTGCGGCGTCGTACGTCCAGGTCGTCGTGGCCCCGGTCGGAGTGGTGCGGCCCGTGCGGCGGCCCAGCACGTCGTGCGCGTAGGTCAGGGTGCGGCCGTTGACCGTCTCCGAGTGCAGGCGGCCGTGGCGGTCGCGCAGCAACGTGAGCGTCGTGCCGTCAGGGCCCGTCGCCTGGGCAAGTTGATCCGTGAAGTCGTAGTCGTAGGTGGTGATCTGGCCGGCCGCGTCCTTGCGGGTCACCTGGCCCAGTTCGTTGCGCTCGAAGGACACCACATCGCCAAGAACGTTTCTGCGGGAGGCCAAGCGGCCTGCCGCGTCATGCGTGTAGGTGAGGGTGCGGTTGTCGAAGTCGGTCTCGGTGACCAGGCGGCCTGCCGCGTCGTACTCGTACGTCCAGGTCAGGCCCTGCGGGTTGGTGACCTTCGTCAGGCGCAGTTCCATGTCGTGGTCGAACTCGTAGCGGACCCCGTCCGGGCCCGTGCGGGCGGTCAGCAGGTCGAAGTGGGTGTACTCGAAGCGGGTGACGCCACCAATGGGGTCGGTGTGGGCGGTGCAGTTGCCCTCGCCGTCGTATGCCCAGGTCTCCGTCGTGCCGTCGGGTGCCGTGCGGCGGGTGAGGTGGCCTTCGACGGTCCATTCCAGGTGCGTTGTGGCACCTGTGGGGTCCGTGATTGCGGTCGGGCGGCCGAGGGCATCGCGTTGGTAGCGGGTCGTTGCGCCCAGCGGATCCGTGATCTCCAGCGGGAGCCCGGCTCGGTCGCAGACGACCGTTGTCGCGTTGCCCAGCGGATCGATCACGGAGGCCAGGTGGCCGGCCTCCGTGTAGGTGAAGTAAGTAGTCTGGCCCGCCGGGTCCGTCACCGATGTGCGGTTCCCGTGCTCGTCGAAGCCCTGGCGGATCACCGTACCGTCGGGATTCACCACCTTCACCGAAAGGCCGAGTTCGTTGTACTCCGCCCTCGCCTCGCGGCCGTCCGGACGGACGACCGACGTGAGGTTGCCCTCGTCGTCGTAGCCGAACGTCGTCGCGTGGCCCAGCGGGTCCGTCTGGGAGAGCAGGCGGTTGTAGCGGTCGCGGTGGTATCGGTTGGTCGCACCGAGGGCGTCGGTCTCCGCGACCACCTGCCAGGCGCTGTTGACCAGGTAGCGGCGGGTGTGGCCCTCGCCGGTCGTCGCGGTCGTGGTCCGCAGGCCGGTTTCCGGATCCGGATCCTCGTACGTCAGGCGCAGCGCCATGTGGCCCGCCGAGCCGCCCTCGGCTATACAGCGGTCCTGGTCGTCATACTCGTACGTGTAGCTACGGTCGTTCGTGTCCGTCCAGGAGGTGATCCGGCCCGCTTCGTCGTAGGTGAAGCGGAGCGGCTGGCCGGAGGAGTTGACGACCTCCGTCAGGTTGCCGTCCGTGTACCCGAAGCGTTTCAGCTCCTGGCCGGTCGCCACCAGGTGGTAGGCCGTGACACGACCCGACTCCGTCGTGATGCGGACTCCCTGGCCTGCGCTCGTCACCACGGCTAGCGGCGTGCCCTCCGCGTCGTACTCGAACGTGATCCAGTTACCGTTGCGGTCGTCGATCTGTTCCAGGACGGCCAGGTTTTCGCCCCGGTCGGCGAAGTGCCAGGTGCGGAGCGTGCGCGGGTCTGTGATCGTGTAGCCGCCGTCCACCCGGTCCAAGGGCCAGCGGGGGCCGTGGGACGGGAGGGTGGGCAGGCCCGGGGCCGGGTGCGGGTACGCCAGGAGCAGGCCGTCCTCGGTGACGAAGACGACTCCCTCCGCGTCGATCTCCAAGCGCTGGTCCAGCGTGGAGGACCAGGACGGGCCGAACCAGCGGCCCAGGTGGTAGCCGGACTCCACTCGTCGCTTCAGGACCAACGGCAGCACGCTGGGGAGGGTGACGTCCGTCTGCGGCAGGTACATCTTGCCGGTGGCGAGGTTGATCGGGTCGGTGCCCTTGCTCTCTGTGCTGTTCTCCTCGTGCGACCTCGCCGGAGGGTCGTCGTTCACCTTGTCTCGGGCGGAATTCGCCGCTTCGCGTTCCCCGGCCGCCGCTTCCTCGGCCCCCCTCGTCCCGTCTTCCGCGAGCCGGACACCGTCCGCGGCCGCTCCCTCGGCCCCCGCCTCCGGGATGAGGAACTGGGGCAGGAGTTCACCGCCGACCCCGCCGGGGTCCTGGAGGAAGGAGTTCCAGAGTTGGTTGCCGGTCTGGGTGGGATGCGTGACGAAGTCCACGGCGCCGCCCAGGAGTTCCACCTTGGCCTGGAGCGCCTCGTAGGGATGCGTGATCGCGTACGGGTCGAGCGGGTTCGCGTTGCGGGCCAGGTTGTTCAGATCGCCCAGCCCGCGCATGAAGCCGCCGAAGAAGCGCATGTCCTCCGTCTTGGCGGCATCCCAGACATCAGCACCGTCCAGTTTGAGCTGGTTCAGGGCCGAGGGCTCGCTGGGGGCGTGCTGCAGCGCTGCTTTGACACGGTCGGCGGCCTCCGCGGCGAGATGGGTGCGCTGGCGCCTTGCGGCGGCCAGGATCTGCTCGGCCGCCTGCTTGGCCTCATCCCCCGGGTCCTGGTCCGAAGGCTTCGGACCAGGGTCCTTCTCGCCCGCCTCGACCGCGTCGTTGTACGTCTGCACCTTCTGCTCATGGGCTTTCGAGGCGGCCTTGCCCTCGCGGTACTTCGCCACCGCCTCCCGCGCCTGAGACTGCGCCCACTCCACCGTGTGCGCGAAGTTCTCCAGCGCCGAGGCCGCCTCCCCGCACGCCTCGGCCGCCTGACGCCACTTGACCTGATGCGTCGCGAACTTCTTGCGGAAGGTATCGGCCGCCTCGCCCTGGAACTCCGACGAATCCAGCTTCTGCATCCCCGACGCCACCGCGCCGAAGGACCTCGCGAAGTTCCGCAGATGCCCCGCCGTCTCCCGCAGCTTCGCCGGATTGCCGTGGATGAGTTCCTTCGGATCCTCCGTCTCGTCCAGCTGCTGCTCGTCCACGTGCGCGCCCAGCCTGGACGCGGTGGAGTCACCCCAGTCGTCGACCTTGTCGGCCGCGCCATGCGCGCCGGCCCAGTCGAGCGCGTCACCCACGCCGTGCGCGCCCTCGTCGATCACGTGGCCCGTCGCCCGCTTGACGTGGTCGTACCCGGACTTCAGCGAACCGACGGCACTGTTGAACTTGCTGGTGAACGACATCAGTTACCGTCACCCGACCCGGCCACATCCCGCACCACGGACGGCGAGACCGGGTTGCCGGGCATGCCCTCGCTCGTCTCCACGTCCGTGAGCATGCCCTTCCCGGTCTGCTTCACGGAGTTCACCAGGTTGTCGCGGTCCTGCTTGCCGTAACCCGTGGTCGCCGCGGCATGGTTGATCTGGTCCAGGCTCTCCTTCTCCACCTGCTCGTTGGAGGCGAAGGGATCTCCGACCACGGAGTTGTAGGCGACCTTCAGCGAGCCCTTCACGTACTCGTCCGTCTGGTGGAAGGTGCCGGCCGCCAGCCCCATCCCCTCCGCCAGCGCGTTGCCCTCCTGCATCAGATCGCGCACCCCCCACTGCCAGCGCTCGCAGAAGGTGTGCAGCATGGCGCCCAGATGGTCGTCACCGACGTCCATGCCGTCCATCTCCAGGCCGGTGAAACCACGCCCCGCGCCCGCCCAGCCCTTCATCCCACCCAGCGAATCCATCTCGCTCAGCGCCTTGTTGATTCCCTCGGCGATCGACTTCAGCCCCTGCACCCGCAGATCCGGCTGCCCGCCCCCACTCGGCGACGTCATTACCGTCCCTCCCCCACGTCGACTGGTTCGGCAAGGGGGCGGCTTCCGGAGAAGTCCTGTTGGGTACGTCCGTCGCAGGCATCCCCGCGTACTCGCAAAGTCGCGGCCTGCGTATCCGTCCCGCCGACTCGGCGCCACCCCCGTGTCCGGACACGCCCGGATCATCACATCAGCGCATTGCCGGATGCAACGCGATACGCGGCACAGCGACGAGGTCTGGCCGAATGCACACCACGGTGCCACCACGCCTACGGCACCCCGGGCCCACGCACATGACAACCCCCGGACCCACGCACATGGCAACCCCCGGACCCCGCACACGGCAACGCCCGGGCCCCGTCGGGCCCGGGCGTCCTCACGCCGAGGTGATCAAGAGGCTTCCGCTACGGCAGCCCGTGCACATGCGCCCCCACCGAGTTCGACCACGCGTTCCCGGAGGAAGCGTCCCAGTTGGTCGACCAGGTCATGGCGCCCCGCAGGCCGGGATAGGTCTTCGACGGCTTGAAGGAGCCGCAACCCGTTCCCTTGGCCAGGCAGTCCAGCGCGTTGTTCACCACCGTCGGTGACACGTACCCGCTGCCCGCCGCGCTCGTGGAGGCCGGCAGGCCCAGGCCCACCTGGGACGGGGACAGGCCGCCCTCCAGCTGGATGCACGCCAGGGCCGTCAGGAAGTCCACCGAGCCCTGGCTGTAGACCTTGCCGTCGCAGCCCAGCATGGAACCGCTGTTGTAGTACTGCATATTGACGACCGTGAGGATGTCCTTGATGTTCAGGGCCGTCTGGAAGTAGGAGTTCGACGTCGACTGCATGTCGATCGTCTGCGGGGCCATGGTGATGATCAGGGACGTGCCCGCCTTCGACGACAGGGAACGCAGAGCCTGCGTCATGTAGGTCGCGTTGAGACCGTTCTCCAGGTCGATGTCGACGCCGTCGAAGCCGTACGTCTGCATCAGGGAGTAGACGGAGTTCGCGAAGTTCGTCGCCGATGCCGAGTCGCTGATCGACACCGTGCCGTTCTGGCCGCCGATGGAGACGATGACCTTCTTGCCGGCCGCCTGCTTGGCCTTGATGTCGGCCTTGAACTGGGCGACCGTGTAGCCGCCGAGGCCGGCCGAGTCCAGGTTGAAGGACACCGCGCCCGGCGTCGAGGTCGCGTCCGCGAAGGCCACCGCGATGATGTCGTAGGCCGACGGGACGTCGGAGAGCTTCTGGACCGTGGCGCCGTTGTTGAAGTTCTGCCAGTAGCCGGTCACCGCGTGCTTGGGGAGAGTGCCTCCGCCGCCACCCCCGGAGGCGGACGTCGTCCCGGTCACCGTCGCCGACTTCGCCGACTCACCCGCCGAGTTGGTCGCCGTGACCTGGAACGAGTACGACGTCGACGCCGACAGTCCGGTCACCGTCGCCGATGTGCCCGTCACCGCCGTCACCTTCGTGCCGTTGCGGTAGACGTTGTAGCCCGTCGCGCCGGAGACCGCGGACCAGGACAGGGAGACCGAGGAGGCCGTCGTGCCCGAGACCGTCAGGCCGGAAGGCGCGGACGGGACGGTGGGGGCCGGGTCGCCGCCACCGCCGCCGTCGGGGCCGTAGACCGAGATGTCGTCGGCGTAGTAGGCGGCCTGGCCGTACCAGCCGTGGGTGTAGACCGTGACGGAGGTCGTCGACGCGCCCGTGGTGAAGGTGGTCGTCAGTTGCTTCCACGACGACGAGTCGGGCGTCCACGTCGAGACGTCCGTCGTCCCCGTGCCCGTCACGCCCAGGTAGGAGTACCCGCCCTGCACCCATGCGCTCAGCGTGTACGTCGAGTTCGGCTTCACCGCCACCGACTGGGTGCACTGGGCGTTGTCCTGACCGGCCGGGGTCGCCTTCAGCGCCGAGGCGCCCGAGTGGACCGGGGAGGAGACCGTCGTGCCACTGCCCGCCGTACAGGTCCAGTTGGCCAGGCCCGACTCGAAGCCCGCGTTCTTGGCGTTGTTGACGTCCGCCGCGGACGCGGGGGTGGCGGCGAGGCCCGCGATCGCGAGGGCGAGGGCGGTGGCGGCGGACCACGTGGCGATCCGTCGTCTGCGTGGTCTGGGTATGCCTGATGCGCGGTCCACTGGGGCCTCCGGTGGGGGAGTAGGCGGGGAGAGGGGTGAGGGACGGTGGCCACCGCTGGCCTACAAGTTGGTCCAGACCAATTGGGCTGTCAAGAGGTCCAGACCAAAACCATCCCCGCCACCTTGACGGTCGCCTGCTCAACCTGTCCGCTTTTGGCGGGACTTGTGCCCAGAGAGTTCCACACGAGCTACACAAACGCTGTTCTCCGGCCATTGAGGCGTGGATACAGTGCTCGGGTAGTCACGCAATGAAGTCGTCCTGGCGCACGGGAGTCACACCGGTGGGCCGAAGGACGGGAAGAGCGGGGAGCTGCGCGTGCCAACTGCCATTGCCGTGACCAGTGCCGACATGGCGCTGCCGGTGCAGGACGAACGGACCATGCCCGCCGTCGTGCTGCGCGACATCGGCCGGCGCCCGCTGGAGCACGCCCTCGCCGAACTTCATGCCCTGACCGAGCAGTACGGGTATGTGGTCGTGGTGTGCTCACGGGCGACGCCGGAGTCCGTCGTACGGCGGCTGTACACCCTGCGGTCCTTGCTGGAGAGCGACCGCATCGCCCTGTTCCGGCCCGCACTGCCCCCGCTCGGCATCGCCGTCCTCGCCCGGCAGCTGCGGCAGCTCGCCTCCTGCGATCTGAGCCCGGGCGTGCTGGCCTCCGCCGGGCGGCTGCTCACCCACTACATCCACGCCGGCGCCGTCCTCGGCTCGGTCGCCAGGCTGGACCGGGTTCCGGTCGGACTCAAGGCGCACGCCAAGTCGTGGGTCCCGGGGAGTCAGTTCGCCGTCGTCGCCCACCCCGAGCCGCAGCTCGTCAAGGTCGCCCCCGGCGCCACGCTCAAAGGGCCGGAGTTCAGCACCTGGATGCTCGTCGCCAGGGGGCAGTTGCAGACCGACTGGATCGCGGGCCTCGCCAAGGAGTGGACCGCGCACGGGCTGCGCGAGACCCCGCTGCCCGCCGAGTCGCCCCGCTGGTGGGGGACCGGTCGCGTGGTGGAGTTCTGCAGCTACCTCGCCGATCTGTCGGTCCTGTACCAACTGGTCACCTCGGTACGGCAGTCCAGCTGCCACTGGTGCGGCCTCGACGTCATAGGCGACCTGTGCGTCTTCTGCTCCGCCACCCCGCCCGTGTACGAGCCCCCGGCCCCACGCGCGCTGGAACAGCGAACGCCCGCCTGACCCGCACGCACGTGACCCACATCCCGCTCGACCGATTCCCCCAATGAGGTTGCACGGTTCATGAACTCCCGTCAGCGCCGCGGCGTGATACTCCTGATCCTGTCGGTCCTGTGCGCTCTCGGCGCGTTCGCCGGCGTGCTCTCCGTCGTCCACGACGCGCAGTCCAAGCTCGGACCCGAGGTCAGCGCCTATCGGGTCAGGTCCGACGTGAAGCCGTACACCGCGCTGGACACGAGCCAGTTCGAGAAGATCAAGATGCCGGAACGATGGCTGTCCGGGAACGCCGTCACCAACCTCCGGCAGATTCAGGGCAAGATCGCCGTGACCACCCTGCGCGCCGGCTCCCTGCTCCAGACCGACATGGTCGTCGACCAGCCCGCCCTCCAGCCGGGCCAGCAGGAGGTCGCCATCATGATCGACGCGGCGACGGGTGTCGCGGGCAAGATCACACCCGGCGCCCGCGTCAACGTCTATGCCACCTTCGAGGGGAAGAAGGAAGGCGACCCCGACCAGTCGAAGATCATCGTCACCAACGCCCGGGTCCTCGACGTCGGCCGGATCACCGCCCTCGACCCCGACAACAGCAAGAACCAGCAGCCCACCGAGGCCGTCCCGATCACCTTCGCGCTGTCCACCCTCGACGCCCAGCGCATCACCTACGCCGAGTCCTTCGCCCAGCGCGTCCGGCTCGCCCTGGTGGCCCCGGGCCGCGAGACCAGCGTCCCGGACAAGGACCGCACCTACGAACTCGCGACGGACAAGTGAGAGGCGGCCCGCATGCCCACCAGGATCCTCCCGGCCGGCGCGGACCCGGACGCCGTCCGCTCCCTCACCACGCTGCTCAGCCAGCTCCCCGACGCCGAACCGCAGCCACCCGTCGGTGACTCCACCCAGCTGGTCGACACCCTCGCCCGCCTCGCCGCCGAGTCGGTGGACGAACTGCCCGAGGTGGTCGTCGTCCACGAGCGGATCGGCCCGGTTCCGGCCCTGGAGCTGATCCGCGAGGTCGCCCTGCGCTTCCCGGCCGTCGGCGTCATCCTCGTCACGACCGACGCGAGCCCCGGCCTGTTCGCCGCCGCCATGGACTCCGGCGCCCGCGGCCTGGTCGCGCTCCCGCTGTCGTACGAGGAACTCGCCAGCCGCGTCCAGGCCGTCGCCCAGTGGTCCACCGGCGTACGGCGCCACCTCGGGCACGGCGCCGACGTGTTCGGCGGGGCCGGCGGTACCGTCGTCACGGTCAGCGGTGCCAAGGGAGGCGTCGGCGCCACCCTGGCGGCGATCCAGCTCGCGCTCGCCGCCCAGGCCTCCGGCCGACCCACCGCCCTGGTCGACCTCGACCTGCAGACCGGCGACGTCGCCTCCTACCTCGACGTCCAGTTCCGCCGCTCGGTCGTGGACCTCGCCGCCATCACCGACATCTCGCCACGCGTCCTCGCCGACGCCGTCTTCCGCCACGACACCGGCCTCGCCCTGCTCCTCGCCCCCGGTGAGGGCGAACGCGGCGAGGAGGTCACCGACCGTGCCGCCCGCCAGATCGTCAGCGCCCTGCGCTCCCGGTACGAGGTGGTCGTGGCCGACTGCGGCGCCCAGCTCGGCGGGGCGAGCGCGGCCGCCGTGGAGATGGCCGACACCGCCCTGCTGGTGACCACCCCGGACGTGGTCGCCGTACGCGCCGCCAAGCGGACCGTGCGCATGTGGGACCGGCTGCAGATCCGCAAGGCCGAGGAGACGACGGTGGTCGTCAACCGCCATACCCGCAGCACGGAGATCCAGCCGGCGCTGGTGCAGCGGATCACCGGTACGGCGGTGGCGCGTACCGCCGTACCCGCCAACTTCAAGGAACTGCAGGGGGTGGTGGACGCGGGGCGCCTGCACGAGCTCGACAGCAGGAGCACGGTGAAGCAGGCCCTGTGGGCGCTCGCCGGAGAGCTGGGGCTGGTGAAGGCGGCCGAGGGGGCGCACCGGGGCGGGGGCCGCGGATCGGTCGGCTTCCGGCGGCGGAAGGAGTGAGGGGCCGATGAGACGCCTTGGAGGGGACGACCGGGGGCAGGTCAGCATCGAGTTCCTCGGGATGACTCCGCTGATCATCCTGACCCTGGTGCTCATGTGGCAGTGCGTGCTCGTGGGGTACGCCTACACGCTCGCGGGGAATGCTGCGGACGAGGGCGTACGTGCGGGGACGGCGGCGCATCGGGGGGAGCGTTTCGGTGTGTGCGAGCAGGCTGCGCTGAAGCATCTGTCGGGGGCGTGGCGAGGGGGTGCCGGCGTGGACCGGTGCGACGGGACCGGTTATGTGACGGCGGACGTCTCGATCAAGGTCCCCGTCCTGTTCCCCGGCTCGATCGACTTCCCCGTCACGGTGCACGGTCACGCCGGCGCGGTGGAGGAGGTGAAGGACTGAGATGTCGTACCGCCGTGGACGCGACGCGGGTCAAGTGGCCATCGAGTACCTGGGGTTCATCCCGGTCCTGCTGATCGTCGGGCTGGCCGGTATCCAGATCGGGGCGGTCGCCTACGCGGCCGAACAGGCCGGTACGGCGGCGCGGGCGGGAGCACGGGCGGCGTCGCTGGGACAGAACGCCCAGCAGGCGTGCGCGCAAGCCGTCAGCGGAGGACTGACGGTGCGGTGCGACCAGGCGCCGGGCGGCGACTCGGTCACCGTCATCGCCACCGTCGACATCCCGCGGATCGTCCCCGGCTGGCACTTCGACCCCGCCCGGAAGACCGCCACCATGCCCCTCGACCACTGACCGAGGAGAAGCGAACCCATGAGCCTGCGGGCACGCATCAGCACTCCCGAGGAGCACGGCAGCCGGGGCGAGGACGGGCACCTGGTCGCCTCCTACCGGGCCAAGCTGCTGGAGGAGATCGACCTCGCCGAGATGAGCTCCCTGGCCGCCGCCGAGCGCCGCGCGCGCCTGGAACGGGTGCTCGGGCACATCATCAGCCGCGAGGGCCCGGTGCTCTCCACCGTGGAACGCTCCCAGCTCATCCGCCGGGTGGTGGACGAGGCCCTGGGCCTCGGCATCCTGGAACCGCTGCTGGAAGACGCCTCGATCACCGAGATCATGGTCAACGGACCCGACGCGATCTTCGTCGAACGCGGCGGCCGCGTCGAGCAGTTGCCGCTGCGCTTCGTCTCCGCCGACCAGCTCATGCAGACCATCGAGCGGATCGTGTCGACCGTCAACCGGCGCGTCGACGAGTCCAACCCGATGGTCGACGCCCGCCTGCCCTCAGGCGAGCGTGTCAACGTCATCATCCCGCCGCTGTCGCTGACCGGCCCCACCCTCACCATCCGCCGCTTCCCGCGCTCCTTCACCCTCCAGGAGCTGATCGGCTTCGGCTCGCTCGACGAGCAGATGGTGTTCCTGCTGGCCGGTCTCGTGCAGGCCAAGTTCAACATCATCGTCTCGGGGGCCACCGGTACCGGCAAGACGACCCTGCTCAACGCGCTCTCCGGACTCATCCCCGCGCACGAGCGCATCATCACCATCGAGGACTCCGCCGAACTCCAGCTCCAGCAGACCCACGTGGTCCGGCTGGAGTCACGGCCGCCCAACGTGGAGGGCAAGGGCCAGGTCACCATCCGCGACCTGGTGCGCAACTCGCTGCGCATGCGCCCGGACCGGATCGTGGTCGGTGAGGTCCGCGGCGGCGAGTCCCTGGACATGCTGCAGGCGATGTCGACCGGCCACGACGGCTCCCTGGCCACCGTCCACGCCAACAGCGCCGTGGACGCCCTGACCCGCCTGCAGACCCTGGCCTCCATGTCCGACGTCGAGGTGCCCTTCGTGGCCCTGCACGACCAGATCAACAGTGCCGTCGACGTCATCGTCCAGCTCACCCGGTTCGCCGACGGCGCGCGCCGCATCACCGAGATCGCGCTGCTCGACAGCCACGGCGGCGAGCCCTACCGGCTGGCGACCGTGGGCCGCTTCCACGCCCGGCCCATGACCCCCGACGGCCGGGTGTACGGCACCTTCGAGTACTTCCCGCTCCCACGCCGCACCGCGGACCGCCTCTACATGGCCGGCCAGCCCGTCCCGCAGGCCTTCGGCGTCGCCCACTCCGCCGACCAGCTCGCCACCCGAGAAGCCAGGTAGGCCACCCCATGGAACTCCACGACCTCGTCCAGCTCACCACCGGTGTCGCACTGCTGACCTGCGTCCTGGCGGTCGTCGGCGTGCACGTCTACGCCTCGGGCCGGGCCCAGCGGGCCGCGCTGATCGACCGCCTCTCGCACACCGGCGCCGTCCCGGGCGGCGGCCGCCGGCGCCGCTTCCGCGACCTGGACCGCCGGCTGCGCCGCACGACGCTCGGCCGGAAGCTGGAACTGCGACTGGCGGCCACGGGCCTGGACGTCACCCCGGGCGAGTTCTTCGTCTACATGCTCGCCACGGTCGCCGCGCTGTGGCTGATCGGCCAGGCCACCCTGGCCCCCTTCTTCGGCCCCCTCGCAGGCCTGCTCGGCATCTGGGCGGCGCTGCAGTTCCTCAACTGGCAGCGCCAGAAACGCATCGAGCGCTTCATCAACCAGCTCCCCGAACTGGCCCGCATCCTCGCCAACGCGACCCAGGCCGGCCTGGCGCTGCGCACCGCGATCGGCATGGCGGCGGAGGAGCTCGAGGCACCCGCGGGCGAGGAACTGGCCAAGGTTGCCGACCAGTTGGCGATCGGCCACTCCCTGGACGACGCGCTCGGCGAGCTCGCGGACCGGCTCCCGTCCCGTGAGCTGGTCGTACTCGTCACCACCCTCGTCCTGTCCAACCGGGCGGGCGGCCAGGTGGTCAGCGCGCTCCGCAACCTGACCGAGACCCTGGAGGAACGCAAGGAGACCCGGCGCGAGATACGCACCCAGCTCTCCCAGGTGACGATGACGTCGTACGCCGTCCCCGTCCTCGGGATCGGCGCCCTCTTCCTGATGAACGGGGTCAAGGACGGCGCCCTGGAGCGCATGACCGGCTCACCGGTCGGCCAGGCCTGCGTGATCACCGCGTTCGCCATGTACGCCGTCGGCTTCGTCCTCATCCGCCGGATGAGCCGGATCGACGTGTGAGGGGGCGGATCCGATGGCATTCCTGCTCGCCCTGCTGATGGGCCTCGGCGTCTGGGGCGCCTTCGCCGGCATCCGGATGTACCGGGCGGACGCGAAGCTCCCCGGTGATCTGGCGGTCGCCCTGGAGGTCGGCGCCACCCGCACCGGTGCGGTGGACTCGGTGATCGACCGCATGGGCATGCGCTACGCCCCCGCGGTGCTGCGTCTGATGGGCCCCCGCACGGTGGCCAAGTACCGCCGCAGGATCGACCTCGCGGGCAACCCCGGCGGCCTGACCATCGACCGCTACGCGGCCCGCCGCGCGGTGTACGGGGCGCTCGGCGGCGTGGGTTTCCTGGTCTTCCTGCTCCGCGGCCAGTGGTTCGTGGCCCTGCTGCTCCTCCTCTTCGGGGCGTTCTGGACGGAGGTCGGCATCTGGTCGGCGATCCGCGTCCGCAAGGACGTGATCGAGCGGACCCTGCCCGACTTCCTGGACGTGCTGGCGGTGGTGGTCAGCGCCGGACTCGGCTTCCGCCAGGCCCTGGACCGGGTGGCCTCGCGCTACGAGGGCCCCTGGGCGGACGAACTGCGCATCACCCTGCGCCAGATGGACCTCGGCATGAGCCGTCGTCAGGCCTTCGCGGAACTGCGCCGCCGCAACGACTCCGAGCAGGTGGCGATGTTCGTGACGGCGTTGCAGCAGGGGGAGGAGCTGGGCGCCCCCATCGTGGACACCCTGGTCGCCCTGGCCAAGGACATGCGCCGTACGGACGCCCAGAACGCCCGCCGCAAGGCCGCCCGCGCGGTCCCCAAGGCCACGCTGATGATCACCACGTTCATGGTCCCGGCGACGATGCTCCTGCTGGGCGCCGGCCTGTTGCTGGGCTCCGGCGTGGACTTCGGCTCACTCACGGGGAAGTGAGCGGCCGATGACGGCGATGGGAGCGACCGGACCGGGCGGGCGCCTGTCCCTGCGGGGGGCGGTGAGGGGGCGGCTCGCGTTCTTCGCGCGTCCGCGCCCGAAGCGGCCGGCGGCGCTGTCCCGGACGGAAGCCGCTGTTCCCGAGCCCTCCGAGAAGATCCAGGTACGCGCCCTCCAAGCGATGTGCCGCCAGGTCTTCGGCTTCCGGCTGGCGATGATCGTCCTCGCCGCTCCCGCCGCCCTGCTCAACGCGGCCCCCGGTCTGGGCGTCCGCCTGGTGGGCGCGGCGGTCGTCGTCACCTTCATGGTGTCCTACGTCCTCTTCCGCGACTGGGAGCGCTTCGGCCCCCTCCTCCTGCGCCACCCCAGCCTCCTCGCGGCCGACACCCTCTTCGGCTCCCTCCTCCTCATCTCGGCGGGCCCGGACACCACCCTCGCCTACGTCAGCGTCTGCACCCCGCTCCTGGCAGGCCTGGTCTACAGCTGGCGGGGCGCCGCCTGCTTCGCCTCCCTGCAGTCCCTGATCCTGCTGCTGGTCCACGCCACCCTGAAGTCGGACCGCCAGGCGGGCGTGGCCGAATCCCTCCTCCTGCCCGGCCTGTGCGTCATCGCCGGCGCCATGGGCTCGACCCTGCGCAACCTGATGCTCCGCTTCGGCGCGGCCACCCAGGCCCTCACGGCGGTCCAGGCCCGCCTGGCGGCGACGGAGGCGGTGCACGCGGAACGCGCGCGCCTGGCCCGCGAGATGCACGACTCAGTGGCCAAGACCCTCCACGGCGTCGCGCTCGCCGCCGACGGCCTGGCCGCGACGGCCGCCGCCGAGGCCCCCGACCCGGCCCGCATCCGGCAACAGGCGGACCTGGTGTCCCGCTCGGCACGCAGGGCGGCGGCGGAGTCCCGGGAACTGCTGGAGGACCTGCGACGGGACGAGACTCCGTCGCGGCCGGCGGACGTCTGGGCAGAACTGACGGCCAGGGCCCGTGACTTCAGCGCGCGCACGGGCATACGAGCCGTCTGCCGCCGCACGGGAAAGGACCGCCTTCCGCCCATCCCCCCGGCTCTCGCCCGCCCCCTCCTGGCCATCGCCACGGAGGCACTGGAGAACGCCCATCGGCACGCCTCCCCGACCCGGGTGGAGCTGACCGCGGGGATCCACGGCGACCAGCTCCGGCTGACGATCCACGACGACGGCGACGGCCTTCCCCCGGACACCACCCTCGAACGACTGCGCCACTCCGGCCACTTCGGGCTGCTGGGCATGGTCGAACGGGCCGCCTCGGCGGGGGCCCGCATCCGCGTCGGCCGCGGCGAGCGTGAGCGGGGCACGGAGGTCAGAGTGGAACTCCCCCTGCGGGCCCTGACATGCGACGTCCCGTCCGAGGAAACCTGAGAGGAGGCACCCGATGCAGCAACCCCAAAACCCCGGCCAGGACTTCCCTTCACCGACCGCCACGGTCCCCCTCCGCCTCGTGGTGGCCGACGACAACCCCGTCATCCGCGCGGGCCTCACGGCCCTCCTCTCCGACCGCGAGGACACCACGGTGGTGGCGGAGGCGGCGGACGGCCGCGAGGCGTACGAGGCGGCACTGCGGCACCGCCCCGACGTCATCCTCCTCGACGTCCGCATGCCCGGCGTCGACGGAATCTCGGCGTTGCCCCACCTGGTCCGGCTCGCCCCGGTCATGATGCTCACCTACAGCCACGAGACGGAGACGGTGCGGGAGGCGTTGCGGCTGGGGGCGGGGGGCTATCTGGTGCACGGGGAGTTCACGACGGAGCAGCTGGTGAGGGCGGTACGGGATGTCCGGGAGGGCCGGCCGCACGTGACGCCGGGGGCGGCGAAGGCGTTACTCACCCACCTCCATCCCAGTGCACCTGCACATGTCGGTACGGAACTTCCCCCGGTTTTAGGTCAAATTCCACCCGAAAACCTTTCGCAACTGCAATCTGATGTGGGACAGTCGTTCCGGTCGCGGTTCCAACTGAGCACCAGGGAGGCGGAGATCATGGACCTCATCGCATCCGGCATGACCAACCGGCAGATCGCCGCCACCTGCTTCATCAGCGAGAAGACCGTCAAGAACCACATCAACCGCATCTTCGCCAAGCTCCAGAGCACGAGCAGGTCGCAGGCGGCCGCGAAGTGGCTGGGGGTGGCGTGAGATGGCTCCGCGAGGGAGGTGTTGGGTCCGGGAATGGGTCCTGGGGCCCTCTGGGGGGTGGGGTGTTGCGCCTTACGTTGTCCGGATCGGGGGTGAACCTGGAGGGGAAGACCATGAGCAACTGGTTCAACACCACTGTCGCGTACCTGCAGGCCCGCGCTACCCGCAACGACAAGGGCCAGACCGCGGTGGAGTACCTCGGCATCATCGCGGTGGTTGTGGCGATCGTGCTGGCGATCACGGGTACGAGCATCGGCCAGTCGATCTTCGACGCGATCAGGACGAAGATCGCCGAGGTCACCGGCTAGTACGCCTCCGTAGGCACAGCGACGCAGGGCAGGCCTTCCCCATCTACATCACGGTGGTGGCGGGTCTGCTCTTCCTTGCGTTCGCCTACCTCGCGGTCGGCCAGGCCGCGGTGAATCGGAGCGGCGCCCAGACGGCCGCTGACGCGGCGGCGCTGGCGGCGGCCCAGAACGCCCGTGATCAGTTGGCGGCCAAATGGTGGGACGACCTCCAGGACCCCACGGCGTGGCAAGAAATCTTCCACGGCAGGGTGCCGATCGCCGACCCGTGCTGGCGAGCGGAACAACTTGCCGGGCAGAACGATGCCGAGTTGTTGCCCCCTTGTTCCTCACCCACGCCGCTGAGCTACAAGGTCAAGGTAAAGACCAACAAGTCCGTCGGTGATTCCGTCGTACCCGGGACAGAGGACATCAAGTCAACGGCTTCTGCCACCGCTGAGATCAAGCCGCTCTGCACCATCCCCCCGGGCGGCGACGCGGGAGGCCGTACTTTGCCCCAACTCAACTGCAACGGCAAGGTCTGGGAGCCGGATCCGGATGACCAAGCCAGCCTCCCGAAGCCCGAAGACCTTTTCGATGTCCACTTGGCCGGATGAAAAGCGAACGATGACTGATGAAGGAAGCGGAGCGATGAGCATTCGGTTCTCTGCGAAGACCCGCAGGGGGATGGTCGCATTGACCGTTGCGGCTGGTCTGGCTGTCGGTGTGGCCGGCTGCAGTGGGGGTGGCGGCGACGACAAGAAGCCGCACAGTTCGGCATCCGCTTCCAAGACCGACGGCTCCGATCCGAGTGCCCAGGAGGGGCAGTCGGACGAGCCCCTTGCCGAACTGAGAGGTTCGGACGGCCTGCTCCTCCAGATCACCTCCGCACAACGTGATTCCGGTGGCTTTGTCACCGTGAACGGCACTTTGAAGAACGACGGGGCCAAGAGTCTCCTCGTCCCATCCGCTCTGAGCGGCAATGAAACCGAGATCATCAGGAACGGCACGTCTCTGGGCGGTGCCACACTGATTGATCCCAAGGGAAAGAAGCGGTACTACGTCCTGCGCGACACGGAGGGGCGCCCGCTGACCACCACTGGTTTTTCGACACTCAAGGCCGGTGACAGCTTGGCGGTCTTCATGCAGTTCCCGGCGCCCCCTGCGAACACGACCGAGGTGGACTTCCAGCTGCCGACGTTCCCGGCCGCCACCATCAAAATCTCCGGGTGAGGCCAAAGTGACCACCACACCCCGCCTCACCCTCACCCTCACCACCGCAGCCCTCCTCGCGGCCACCAACCTCTCCCTGGCCCGGGCCGATGACACGGGTCCCAGTGAACCGCCGGGGACGGAACCCTCCGCCACCGCCCCCGTCAAAATCGACCCCACCGACCCGGACCTCAAGCTCCCCGAGGGCGCCACGCTCGCGGATCCCAAGGTGCTGGACATCAAGTCGGTCGTCGAAGACCAAAGTGGGGACGAGCGCCGGGAGGACACCAACGCGGACGTGACGTTCGCCCTGCAGGCCGAGGTGCTGTTCAGCAAGGACAGTGCCAAGCTCGGCGGCGAGGCGAAGGCACGCATCGCGACGATCGCCGAGGAGATCAAGAAGCAGAACGCGACCCAGGTCCGCGTCTTCGGCTTCACCGACAACCTCGGGTCCTCCGCCCACGGCGACGTCCTGTCCAGGCAGCGCGCGAACGCCGTACAGACCGTCCTGGACCAGGACCTGAACTCCCCGGACATCACCTTCGAGGTTCGTGGCTACGGCGAGCAGTACCCGATCGCCGACAACTCGACGGAGGCGGGCCGGAAGAAGAACCGCCGGGTGGAGGTCTCCTTCCCCCGCACCGAGCGGTGAACACGGAGCCGCCTACTCAACCGTGAACGTCCCTGAAGCTCGCATGCCCGGCTGCTGGACAGCACCACCGACAGTCACCCGGACTCGACGGTCACCCGCACCCCCGCCCGCACGCCCCATTCCGCCATGGCTCCGGCCGCCGCCTCCAGCACATGCCGGGAACGCAGCCGGGGCAGGCCCAGGCGGCCAGGCCGCATCGTGCGTACAGCCAGGACGGTGAGGCCGCGGTCGAGGTAGGCGACATCGATGGGGATGCGCATACGGAAGGTGTGCACACCGTTGGCGGGGGAGAGCAGGATGGCCCCGTCGACCGAGTCGCGGCCCAGCAGGCCTCTGGTGCGCGCGCGGTACGACGTCGCGATCTCCAGCGGCACGGTGATGTCGGTCCCGCCGCCGCCCCGGGGGATCAGCAAGCTCCCGCGACCGTCCCGCCAACGCGCCATTCCCACGCCACCTCCGCGGTGACCGTACCCACTGCGCCGCGTGCGTAAAGGAGTTGTCCCACTCGGCGTGGCCCCATTAGGAAGAGCGCATGACTGGACTCGGCGTCGTGTTCCGACCCCAGCTCCCTCCCGAGCGTCTGCGCGCGGTGGCCCGGCTCGCGGACGAGGTCGGGCTGGAGGAGTTGTGGTTGTGGGAGGACTGTTTCCTGGAGGGCGGTGTGTCCACGGCCGCGGCCGCTCTCGCCTGGACCGAGCGGGTGCGGGTCGGTATCGGGCTGTTGCCCGTGGCGCTGCGGAACGTCGCCGTCACCGCCATGGAGGCCGCCTCGCTGGAGCGCATGTTCCCCGGCCGGGCCGTCCTGACCGTGGGGCACGGTGTGCAGGACTGGATGGGCCAGGTCGGTGCGCGTGCCGCCTCGCCCCTCACCCTCCTCGGTGAGCAACTCGACGCTCTGCGCGTCCTGTTGCGCGGCGAGCGGCTCAGCGTGCGGGGTCGGTACGTCCGGCTGGACGACGTCGGCCTCGACTGGCCCCCGCAACGGGCGGTCGACGTGTTCGCGGGCGCCACCGGACCCCGGACGCTCTGTCTCGCCGGGGCCAAGGCCGACGGCACCCTTCTCACCGCCTCCACCTCTCCGGACGGCGTACGGCAGGCCCGCCGACTCATCGACGAGGGGCGCCGGGAGGCAGGGCGTACCGAGCCGCACAAGGTCGTCGTCCATCTCCTCGCCGCGACGGGGGCCGACGCTGCCGAGAGGCTGCGTGCCGAACTCCTCGCCGAGGGCCTGGAGTCGGTTCCGCAGGTCGGTGTCGCCGGGGACGCGGGTGCCGTGGCCAAGGCCGTGCAGCGGCTCGCCGAGGCCGGCGCCGACACCGTCGTGCTGCAGCCGACGGGGGACGAGCCCGACCCGGAGGGCTTCGTACGCTTCGCGGCGCGGGAGGTCCGGCCCCTGGTGCCGTAGCGGCAGACGCCTTGTCAGAGGCGTTGTCAGTGGGCGCTGCCACACTCGCCACCATGACGGACATGCACAGCGAGGTGGGTCTGCGGCCGGTCCTCGAGGCGGACCTCGAGCGCTTCCTCGCCTACGAGCACGACCCGGAGGCCCTCCGGCGGTCGCGGTTCACTCCCCGGCCGCGGGAGGCCTTCCTGCGGCACTGGCGGGAGCGGGTGCTCGGCGATCCCGACTGCCTCGTGCGGACGGTCACCGTCGACGGTGACGTGGCCGGGAGCGTCGTCTCCTGGACGGCGGACGAGCGCCGGTTCGTCGGCTACTGGCTCGGACGGCCGTACTGGGCCCGAGGCGTCGGTACCCGAGCCCTCGGCCTCTTCCTGGAGCAGGAGCGGGTACGACCCCTGTACGCCGACCCGTTCTCCGGCAACACCGCCTCCGTCCGCCTGCTGGAGAAGCACGGCTTCGAACGGGTGGGCACGGTACGCCACGGCGAGGACGAACATGTCCTGCTCGCCCTGCTCCGACCCGGTGAGGGCGGCCGGTGACCGCTCCTGGCGAGCCCTGGCGATTCCGGAGCCCTGGTGATTCCCCTTCGCACTCGCCCGGCAGGCCCGCCGCCTCCTGGGTGGCGGTCTGCTCGATGGGGCCGGCGTCCAGCAGACGTACGCGCCGGTCAGGTCATCTTCTGCGGGACCGGGCGGTGGTCCCCGGTCGCCCGTCCATCAGTTCGCGCAGGATGTCCATGTGGCCGGCGTGCCGTGCCGTCTCCTCGATCATGTGGACCACGGTCCAGCGCAGGGACACGGAGTGCTCCCGCCACATCGGTCGGCCCACCGCGTCCAGGGGCAGCTCGGTGATGGTCCGGTCGGCCGCGGCGCGGGCGCGGCCGTAGAAGGCGATGATCTGCTCCGCGGTCTCGTCGGGAGCGATGTGCAGGTCCTCGTTCTCGTACGGGTCGAACCACAGGGGTTCCACCTCGCGCCCGAACGTCTCCACGAGCCACCCGTACTCCACCGAGCCCAGATGCTTGACCAGGCCGAGCAGCGTCGTTCCGGTCGGGGTCATCGGTCGGCGCAGCTGCTCGTCGTCGAGTCCGTCCAGCTTCCACAGGACCGCATCCCGGTGCCGGTCCAGGCTCGCGTGGAGGGTTGCCTTCTCGCCGGCTGTGCAGCCGGCCGCGGAGGTCGTCATGGCTGCGGAAATCAGCAGGACCCACCGGCGGCGCACTGCGATCATGGCGTTCATGGCGGAGACCCGTTCCTTTGAAGCCCTCGTGGCCGAGGGGGCCGCTGTGCCCACCGAGGGGTGGGACTTCTCCTGGTTCGAAGAGCGGGCCACCGAGGCGCGGCCCTCCTGGGGCTACGCCCGGTCGGCGGGGGAGCGGCTGGCCCGGGCCGAGGGTGCGCTCGACATCCAGACGGGGGGCGGCGAGGTGCTCGACTTCACCCTGGGCCGGGCCGAGCCGGACCGCCCGCCGCTGGTCGCGGCCACGGAGGGCTGGCCGCCGAACGTCGCCAAGGCCACCGCCCTGCTGCGGCCGCGCGGAGTGGTGGTCGTCGCCGCGGCGGACGACGCGCCGCTGCCGTTCGCCGGCGAGGCCTTCGACCTCGTCCTCAGCCGGCATCCCGTACGTACGTACTGGGAGGAGGTCGCGCGGGTGCTGCGGCCCGGCGGCACGTACTTCGCCCAGCATGTCGGGCCCGCCAGCGTGTTCGAGTTGGTCGAGTTCTTCCTCGGGCCCCAGCCCGACGCCGTGCGCAGCGGCCGTGACCCCGAGCGGGAGCGGGCCGGGGCGCAGGCGGCGGGGCTCGAGGTCGTGGACCTGCGGGCGGAGCGGCTGCGGATGGAGTTCCACGACATCGCCGCCGTCGTGCACTTCCTGCGGAAGGTGGTCTGGATGGTTCCGGGCTTCACGGCGGAGGCGTACGTACCGCGACTGCGCGCCCTGCACGAGCGGATGGAGAAGGAGGGCCCCTTCGTCGCGCACAGCGCCCGGCATCTCTTCGACGTCCGGAAGCCGACGCGCTGAGGAACCGCAAGAAGGGGCACATCGCCCATCGGTTCATCCAGCGTTTGCCCACGGTTTCCACATCGTTATCGGCGACGGTTCACATCGGCCTCACCGGTCACGTAAGTTCAGACCAAGGTAATTCGCGCCAGCAAAGTCGCGCGGGCGGCACCGCGCAGTCGAGGGGGCTGCGTGGTGCTGCGATGCCGAGGGGCTCCGTAGCGGAACCGTCAAGTCGCCGTTCGCCGACCGGGTCGCCCGTCGGAGGGATCCCCGGACAACTCGCCGAGACATCCCCAAGATGGCCCAAACCCTCTCAATCTCTCCTTATGCGGACGGACTACCTGGGAATCCGCCGTGAATCAGCCATGAGATGCACCTGAATCCATCATTCCGCGCGTTCCGGGCGTCGCCAGGCGATTCCGGAGAGTAGTTGTGCCACGCCGATGCACGCGCCATCCCTTACGAAGGGTTATGGTGGAAACCCCCCCTCGGGCCGGTCCGTCTCCCCCCCACGGACCGGCCCGTTTTTTCGTCCGGAACGCACCCAGCGAAGGCCCCGACGCCTCGCCGGAGTAACCTCAAGCCCTGCGGGGACCGCAACCGCGCCTTATGGAGGGGCTCACACGTGAACCTGCGCGACAAGCTGCGCGGCCTGCTCGTCAGGCTCTACGCACGCCGGGTGGAGGGTCACCTGGACCACGCTCAGGTGCCCAAGCACATCGGCATCATCATGGACGGGAACCGCCGCTGGGCGAGGGCCGCCGGCTCCACCACGGTCCACGGTCACCGCGCCGGCGCCGACAAGATCGAGGAGTTCCTCGGCTGGTGCACCGAGACCGATGTCGAGGTCGTCACTCTGTGGCTGCTGTCCACGGACAACTTCGACCGCCCGCAGGAGGAACTGGGTCCCCTGCTCGGCATCATCGAGGACGTCGTCCGCACCCTCGCCGCCGACGGCCGCTGGCGGGTGCACCACGTCGGCACCCTCGACCTGCTGCCGGCCGGGATGCAGCGCACCCTCAAGGAGGCCCAGGAGACCACCGCCCACGTCGAGGGGATAGTGGTCAACGTGGCCATTGGCTACGGCGGCCGCCAGGAGATCGCCGACGCGGTGCGCTCCATGCTCCTCGACGCCCGGGACAAGGGCCTGTCGGTGGAGGACCTCGCCGAGTCCGTCGACATCGACATGATCGGCCGTCACCTCTACACCGGCGACCAGCCCGACCCGGACCTGGTCATCCGCACCAGCGGCGAGCAGCGGCTGTCCGGCTTCATGCTCTGGCAGACGGCGCACTCGGAGTACTACTTCTGCGAGGTCTTCTGGCCGGCCTTCCGCAAGGTCGACTTCCTGCGTGCGCTGCGCGACTACGCCGCACGCCACCGCCGTTACGGCGGCTGAGACGCACCGAAGGCACATCGAACGCCCCGCCGGCCACCATCGAGGCGGGGCGTTCCGTATACCCCGGTTGGGTGGAAGTAACGAGGAGTTCACCGGCGCGCTGTTGGCCGCTTTTGCATGGTGGCGCATGTTCGAGGGCATAAGGCAAGCAGGTCGACACCCGAACCACGGGCGTCGGATCTCAGCGGGCGGCTCGGGGCCGTCCGCCCGGGAGGCCCTTTGCACCAGCCCGACCGTGCGGTCACTGCACGGAAGCAGCCGCGGAGGTCCGGTGTCCGGCCCGCCCTGCGCGGGAGCCGGGCACCGGTCGCAATGCTCCCGCCCTCCCGGCCCGGCTTCCATCTCGTCGCTCCCCGACCTCATCCGAGGGGGTACGTCCTTCCGTGGTGACCAGCGCAAAGCGCCACAAGCCAGACCGGCGCACTTATGTTCTCGACACCAGCGTCCTGCTGGCCGACCCGAACGCCCTGACCCGCTTCGACGAGCACGAGGTCGTGCTCCCCATCGTGGTGGTCACGGAACTGGAGGCCAAGCGGCACCATCCCGAGCTCGGCTACTTCGCCCGCCAGGCGCTGCGCCTGCTGGACGACTACCGGGTGAAGAACGGTCGCCTCGACGCCCCTATCCCGATCGGGGAACTGGGTGGAACCGTTCGTGTCGAGCTCAACCACTCGGACCCCAGCGTGCTGCCCACCGGCTACCGCCTGGGGGACAACGACTCCCGCATCCTCGCAGTGGCCCGCAACCTGCAGGCCGAGGGGTTCGACGTCACCGTCGTCTCGAAGGACCTGCCGCTCAGGATCAAGGCCTCCTCGGTCGGCCTGCTGGCCGAGGAGTACCGCGCCGAACTCGCCATCACGGAGAACTCCGGCTGGACCGGAATGTCCGAACTGACGCTCTCCGGCGAGCAGGTGGACATCCTCTTCGAGGAGGGACGCGTGTACGTCCCGGAGGCCTCGGACTTCCCCGTGCACACCGGCCTGACCATCCAGTCCGAGCGCGGCAAGGCGCTCGGCCGCATCACCGCCGAGGGCAATGTCCGCCTGGTGCGCGGCGACCGGGAGGCGTTCGGCATCAAGGGCCGCAGTGCCGAGCAGCGCATCGCGCTCGACCTGCTGCTCGACCCGGACGTCGGCATCGTCTCGATGGGCGGCAGGGCCGGCACCGGCAAGTCGGCGCTCGCGCTGTGCGCGGGCCTGGAGGCGGTCCTGGAGCGCCGCCAGCACCAGAAGGTGATGGTCTTCCGGCCGCTGTACGCCGTCGGCGGGCAGGAGCTCGGCTATCTGCCGGGCTCCGAGGCGGAGAAGATGAGCCCCTGGGCGCAGGCGGTCTTCGACACGCTCTCCGCGGTCACCAGCCGCGAGGTCATCGAGGAGGTCACCGCGCGCGGCATGCTGGAGGTCCTGCCCCTGACCCACATCCGGGGCCGCTCCCTGCACGACGCGTTCGTCATCGTCGACGAGGCCCAGTCACTGGAACGGAACGTCCTGCTGACCGTTCTGTCCCGGATCGGCGCGAATTCGCGGGTCGTTCTGACCCATGATGTGGCACAGCGGGACAATCTGCGCGTGGGCCGCTACGACGGCGTGGTCGCGGTCGTGGAGAAGCTGAAGGGGCATCCCCTCTTCGCGCACGTCACGTTGACGCGTTCCGAGAGGTCCCAGATTGCGGCGCTTGTGACCGAAATGCTGGAGGACGGCCACATCTGATGCGCATCTGACGTGCCACTGAGGTCTGTTGGCGCCGTCCGGCAAAGGTCAAGAGCCTAGCCGGGCGGCGCCCTCGCGTGTGGCGGTTTCCTGAAATCCCCTGAGACAAACGAGGTGTGAGCTTTCACACGCAACTCGGAATTGCCACCCGGTGTCGGGTTACGGCAGAGTCTCACTCCTGTCAGGCCCCGCATACGACACACCTGTACCCCCAGCGGTACGGCACCACAGAAGCACCACCCTCAAACTCCATAGAGTCGTCGTATGCCGCCCGAGCACCACGTGGCGCTCCCCTCGGGGGAGTTGCCCACCGGGCCCGCGCCTCCCGTGACCCCGCAGTTGGGAGGCCAGTGTCAAGGGCACGATTGCGTCCGCCAGGGTCACCGAAGCGGGCGATGCTGGAAGGAAAACCGTGTGAGCCGGATTTCGGTCCGGGGATTCGCAGTGGCCTCGGCCACCGCGGTCACCGCCGTCGGAAGCGTCGTCGGAGTTGCCTCGGGCAGCGTCGCGCAGAACAACGACGCCGAGCCGACGGCCGCCGACACCACGCTCCTCGCGGACATACCCGCGGGTCAGCAGGCCCAGGTGCAGACCGCGTCCCTGACGCAGCAGGCCGACGCGCAGGCCATCGCCGCGGACGCGAGTGCCAAGAAGGACGCCGAGGCCGCCGCCCGCAAGGCCGCCGCCGAGACCGCCGTCGCGAAGAAGGTGGCCGCCGAGAAGGCGGCCAAGCTGGCCAAGGAGCGCGCCGACGCGAAGACCGCGGCCACCCGCTCCACCCGGGACTCCTCCAGCTTCCCCGTCCAGGGCAGCTACACGGTCGCGCAGATCCAGGCGATGGCCAGCCAGATGGTGGGCGCCGGCCAGTTCCAGTGCTTCAGCAACATCGTGGACCACGAGTCCAGCTGGAACTACCGTGCCGTCAACGCCTCCTCCGGCGCCTACGGCCTCTTCCAGGCCCTTCCCGGCTCCAAGATGGCCTCGGTCGGCGCCGACTGGCAGACCAACCCGGCCACCCAGATCAAGTGGGGCCTCAACTACATGAACAGCCGGTACGGCAGCCCCTGCCAGGCCTGGTCGTTCTGGCAGGCCAACCACTGGTACTAGGCCTGCCGACGGATCGGTGCGCCGTCAGCTCGCGCTCAACCCCGAACAGCCCCTCCCCGTCCCAAGGGGAGGGGCTTTCGCCCTGTACGGTCGTATGCGACCGACTCCAGGGGGGAGTGGTGACCGACGCCCGGGACGCGGGGGAAGAGGACGGATGATGTCGCGAGTGCCAGGGTGGCTCGGCCGGCTCGGTGCCGGGCTGACCGAGATGAGCGAGCGGCTGGACGAGCGCCGCGCGGAGGTGGAGCAGGACACCGGGTCCGAACAGGCCCCCGCCGAACGGGCCGCCGAACCGGTGGTGCCCGCGCCCCGGCCGGCCAGGCCGGCCGGTCCCCGCCCCGACCCCGCCGAGGCCGTGCCCTGGGGTGTGCGGGTCGCCGCCGAGGCCGGCTGGCGCCTGCTCGTCCTCGCCGGCACCGTGTGGGTCCTGATGCGGGTCATCAGCGCCGTACAGCTGGTGGTCTTCACCTTCGTCATCGCCCTGCTGGTCACCGCGCTGCTCCAGCCCACGGTCGCCCGGCTCAGCCGCCGCGGGGTGCCGCGCGGCCCGGCCACCGCGATGACCGCCATCCTCGGCTTCGTCATCATGGGCCTGATGGGCTGGTTCGTGACCTGGCAGGTCATGGAGAACATCGACACGCTCTCCACTCAGATCCAGAGCGGCATCGACGATCTGCGCAACTGGCTGCTGAAGAGCCCCTTCCACGTCACCGACAAGCAGATCAACCAGATCGCCAAGAACCTGCGCGAGGCCATCGGCGCCAACGCCGACCAGATAACGTCCGCGGGCCTGGAGGGCGTCCAGGTCATCGTCGAGGCGCTGACCGGCATCCTGCTGGTGTTCTTCTCGACGCTGTTCCTGCTCTACGACGGCGAGCGCATCTGGCAGTGGTTCCTGAGGCTGGTGCCCGCCGCGGCCCGACCGGGCGTGGCCGGCGCCGGCCCGCGCGCCTGGCGCACCCTGACGGCCTACGTCCGGGGCACGGTCCTGGTCGCCCTCATCGACGCCGTCTTCATAGGCATC
Source organism: Streptomyces sp. NPDC007905 (assembly GCF_042959345.1). NCBI lineage: Bacteria > Bacillati > Actinomycetota > Actinomycetes > Kitasatosporales > Streptomycetaceae > Streptomyces > Streptomyces sp. NPDC007905. Next base: position 317,206 of record NZ_JBIBKS010000005.1, read on the forward strand.
GGCATCTACTTCCTGGACGTGCCGATGGCCGTCCCGCTGGCCGTGTTCATCTTCCTGTTCTCCTTCATCCCCCTGGTCGGCGCGGTCGCCTCCGGCGCGCTCGCGGTGATCGTGGCGCTGGTGACGCAGGGTGTCTTCACGGCCGTCATGACCCTCGTCGTGGTCCTCGCCGTCCAGCAGATCGAGGGCCACGTCCTGCAGCCGTTCATCCTGGGCCGCGCGGTCCGTGTCCACCCCCTCGCCGTGGTCCTCACCGTGGCGGCCGGCGGCATGGTGGCGGGTATCGGCGGCGCGGTGGTGGCCGTGCCACTGGTGGCGGTGACGAACACGGTGGTGAGCTATCTACGGCAGTACTCGCTGCAGATGCAGCACCAGCACGCCCCTCCACCGGCGCCGGAGGAGGAGTCCGTCGAGGAGAACACGGAAGACCCCGCCCACGAACGGTGAGCGGGGTCCCGGGAAACCGCGGCCGGACTACTCGGCGAGAACCGCCTCGGCGTCCAGCGTGACACCGACGGCCTGCACCACGGAGGCGATCTTGAAGGCCTCCTGGATCACCTCACGGTCGACGCCGGCCTTGCGCAGCACCTGCTCGTGCGAGTCCAGGCACATGCCGCAGCCGTTGATCGCGGAGACCGCGAACGACCACAGTTCGAAGTCGACCTTCTCGACACCGGGGTTGCCGATGACGTTCATCCGCAGACCCGCGCGCAGGGTGCCGTACTCGTGGTCGGACAGCAGGTGCCGGGTGCGGTAGAAGACGTTGTTCATCGCCATCACCGCGGCGGCGGCCTTGGCTGCGGTGTACGCCTCGGGCGACAGGTTCGCCTTGGCCTCCGGCTCCAGCTCACGCAGCACGATCGGGGAACGGGAGGCGATGGCGGTCGCCAGCACCGTGCCCCACAGCTGCTGCTCCGGCAGCTCGGAGTTGCCGATGACCGAGCCCAGGTTGAGCTTCAGGTCCTTGGCGTAGTCCGGGATGCGGGACTTCAGCGAGTCGAGCGACATGGGTCACTCACCAGCCAGCAGCGCGACCGGGTCGAGGGTCTCGTCGCCCTTGCTCCAGTTGCAGGGGCACAGCTCGTCGGTCTGCAGGGCGTCCAGGACCCGCAGGACCTCCTTGGGGTTACGGCCGACGGAGCCGGCGGTCACCATGGAGAACTGGATCTCGTTGTTCTGGTCGACGATGAAGACGGCACGCTTGGCGAAGCCGTCGTCGCCCTCGATGCCCAGGTCCCGCATCAGCTCGTGCTTGGAGTCGGCCAGCATCGGGAATGGCAGGTCGCGCAGGTCGTCGTGGTCCTTGCGCCAGGCGTGGTGGACGAACTCGGAGTCACCGGAGAAGCCGAGGATCTGCGCGTCGCGGTCGGCGAACTCGTCGTTCAGCTTGCCGAACGCGGCGATCTCGGTCGGGCACACGAAGGTGAAGTCCTTGGGCCAGGCGAACACGATCTTCCACTTGCCCTCGTAGGTCTTGTGGTTGATCGTCTCGAACTCCTTGCCCTTCTCCAGCGAGACGCAGGCGGTCAGTTCGAACTCGGGGAACTTGTCACCGACAGTGAGCACATGCTCTCCTTGTAGCGAGGAAAAGCCCCTTTTGGGGGCGTTTCCCTTTGGGTTGGACGCCGTCGATGTTGGCACAGGGTGCATTGATTAGTGAAATAGCTACACTCGGTCGTGTTGATCGGAGGTGGCTATCAGTGACCATCAGTAACGGCAAGCGGAGGCAACCGAGCCTCGCACAGCTGCGGGCCTTCGCCGCTGTCGCCGAGCATCTGCACTTCCGGGACGCGGCGGCCGCCATCGGGATGAGCCAGCCCGCCCTGTCGGGCGCGGTCTCGGCGCTCGAGGAGACCCTGGGCGTGACCCTCCTCGAGCGTACGACGCGCAAGGTGCTGCTCTCGACCGCCGGCGAGCGTCTCGCCGTACGGGCGAAGGCGGTGCTGGACGAGGTCGGGGCGCTGCTGGAGGAGGCCGAGGCGGTGCGGGCGCCGTTCACCGGGGTGCTGCGGCTCGGGGTGATCCCGACCGTCGCGCCGTATCTGCTGCCGACCGTGCTGCGGCTGGTGCACGAGCGGTACCCGGACCTCGACCTGGAGGTGCACGAGGAGCAGACCGCGAACCTCATGGAGGGCCTGAACTCCGGCCGCCTCGACCTGCTGTTGCTCGCCGTTCCGCTCGGCGTGCCCGGTGTCACCGAACTCCCGCTCTTCGACGAGGACTTCGTGCTCGTCACCCCGCTGGACCACTGGCTCGGCGGCCGTGAGGGCATCCCGCGCGAGGCCCTGAAGGAGCTGAACCTGCTGCTCCTGGACGAGGGCCACTGCCTGCGCGACCAGGCACTGGACATCTGCCGGGAGGCCGGGCGGGAGGACGCCCCGGTCAGCACCACGGCCGCCGGACTCTCCACGCTGGTCCAGCTGGTGGCGGGCGGCCTCGGCTGCACCCTGCTCCCGCGCACCGCCCTCAAGCTCGAGACCACCCGCAGCAACCAGCTCCTCACCGGCTACTTCGCCGAGCCCGCTCCGCGTCGCCGGATCGCCCTCGCCATGCGCACCGGCGCGGCCCGCGGCGCGGAGTACGAGGAGCTGGCGGGCGCACTGCGCGAGGCCATGAGTGGGCTGCCCGTGCGGGTCCTCGACGGCGACGGCTGAGAGGCGGCCGTCCCGAGTGCCGGGAAACCCACCCGAGTTCTGCCCCGGGCCGCGTCGGCCACGACCGGCCGGCGCACGCCCGCAGGGGCCCCTCCTGGCGGGAAGGGGCCCCTGCGGGGAGCCGGGCAGCGGGGTCGGCTACTCGGTGCGCAGGCCGTCCGGGCGCATCAGGCGCAGCAGCGGCGGCAGGCTGAGCAGGGAGACCGTGAGGACCACCGCCGCGCCCACCCCGGTCATGGACAGCACGCTCGCCCAGTCCACGGTCACCGGGGTCGCCGCCATCTTCAGCAGCACCGCACCGAGGGCGAGTCCCACCGCCGAGGCCAGCAGCAGCCCGAGGGCGATCGGGATGGCCGTCTGCCACAGCACCGACAGTCCGAGGGTGCGGCGCCGGGTGCCGAAGGCGACCAGTGACGACAGCAACTTCCGCCGCTCGCGGAGCTGTTCCAGCTGGGAGACCAGCAGGCTCGCGCCGATCAGCGCCAGGACGCAGGCCGCGCCGACGAACAGCCCGGTGCGCAGGGAGGCGTACTTCGTGGACTCCTCGCTCGCCGCCCAGCGCCACGCGTTGGAGAGGGGATCCACCCGCGCGGCCGTGTTCCGCACGTACTCCTCCGCGTCCGGCACGGACGGATCCAGGCGGAGGTAGACCTGGTTGTACAGCGTCGGCATCGCCCCGGCGGGCAGCGCGCCCGGGGTGACCAGCAGGCCGCTGCTGCCGTGCAGCAGGGAGTCCTCGCGGTTGGTCACCTGCCGCAGGCCGGCCGGCACGGTCCAGGAGATCTCGCGGCCGTGCGTGCCGTCCGAGTACGAGGCGTCGATGTAGACGTGCCGGCCGGACCGCATCAGGGCGCGTGAGGCGGCGTCGTCCGCCGTGCCGCGCAGCGCGAACGCGTCACCGTCACGGCAGGACGGCAGGTGGGCGACCTCGCGCAGGGCGGCGCAGTTGCCCATCGTCACAGTGATGCTCTGCTCGGGGTCGCGGCGCTTTTCGGCATACGACCCGTTGGCCAGGGCCACCGAGACCCGCACGCCCTTGGTGTTGTCGAACTGCTTCTCCGCGCTGGACAGCTGGGCCGCGCCGGCCAGATCGACCTGCATCTGTGCCCGGTTGGGGTCCCGGCCGGTGTCCTTGGTGTACTGGCTCTGTACGCCCGCGAACAGCATCTGCAGCGCGATCGCACCGGCCACCGCCACCGCGATGCCATTGACCATGCGGGCCGCCGTACCGCTGCTCAGCTGCAGCCGTCGTACCGCGAGCTGCCAGGACACCGCGCCCGAGCCGAGCCGAGCGACGACCGTCTCCACCAGCCAGGGCAGCAGCGCGGTGACGCCGACCAGCAGCAGCATCACGCCACCGGTCACCAGGTACTGGTTGAAGTCACCGTTGCCGCGGCCTTTGCCGATCATCGGGTACAGCATCGCGAGCCCGGCCAGCGGCAGCAGCAGCCGCCACCACAGCCGGCGCCGTGCCTGCTTGGCCGCGCGCACCACGCCGAGCGGCTCGACGACGACCCCGCGCATCGCGAACAGCGTGACCAGGACCGCGGACGCCGGGACCGCCACCACGACGAGCGCCACGAGCGCGGGGGAGGGGTCGAGATAGCTGGGGAAGACGCTCTCGCCCAGCACCTCGACAGAACTCGCCACCTGACGGCCGATCAGGAAGAACACCGTACCGACCACCAGCCCGAGCAGGGCCCCGGCCAGCGCCTCGCCCGCCGCGATCCGCCGGGTCATCCTGCTGTCCGAGCCCACCAGCCGCAGCGCGGCCAGCCTGCGGTCGCGCCGCTCGCCACCGAACCGCACCGCCGCGGCGATGAACACGGCGACCGGCATCAGCAGCACCACGAAGACGACCAGGATCATCATGATCAGTACCGGGTCGGCCTTCTCGGCCGTCGGGTGCGGGTCACCGAACGCGGTCAGCCGCTCCACCCGCGCACCGCCCGCCTTCGGTACCAGCCCCTCGGCGCCCGCGTAGTACGCCAGCTCGTGCGAGCCGATCAGCCCGTTCTCGCCGATCGTGCCGGTGATCCGGTACGGCAGCCGCTCGCGCAGCAGCTTCGCGTCGTCCGAGGAGAGCAGCTTCTTCAGCGCGGGGGAGACCATCATTTCGCCCTTGGCCGGGAAGCGGTCGAGACCCGGGGGCAGCGGCGCCCGTGCGCCCTCGGGTTCGAGGAGCCGGCCCCGGATGCTCTTCGAGCGCCACTCGGTGTCCGTCGACCCGACCAGCACGGTGTTGTCGGCCTTGGGCCGGAGCGTGCTGGAGAACGTGTAGTCGTAGCGGGCCTCTTCGACCCGGTGGCGCGCGGTGAAGACGTTCGGCAGCGCGGTCGTCAGCAACAGCAGTGCCACGCCCAGCCCCACGCCGACCGCCGTCAGCAGCATCCGGACCCACCCCTCGCGCCCGCCGGTGAAGGCGAACCGGGCCCCCATGGCCAGATCTCTGCACCTCCCCCACGCTCGGCTTCGCCCGCGCGGGAGATGCCCCCTCCGCACCTTCATATGGCCCGCTCCATGTCCCGGGACTTGCCGTCGCGTACGACGATCTCGCGGTCGGAGTAGGCCGCCACCCGGGCCTCGTGCGTGACGAGGACGACGGCCGCGTTGGTGGAGCGGGCCGCGTCGGTGAGCAGTTCCATCACGCGCTCGCCGTTGAGGGAGTCCAGCGCACCGGTCGGCTCGTCGGCGAACAGCACCCGGGGTCCGGTGACCAGCGCCCGCGCCACCGCGACCCGCTGCCCCTGGCCACCGGAGACCTCGCCGGGCCGCTTGCCCTTGAGGTCGTCGACCTCGAGGCGCTCCATCCAGCTCAGCGCCGCCTTCTCGGCCTCCTTGCGGGAGGTGCCGTTCAGCCGCAGCGGAAGCGCGACGTTCTCCACGCAGGTCAGCTCCGGTACGAGCTGCCCGAACTGGAAGACGAACCCGAACTCGCTGCGCCGCAGCGCGCTGCGCTCGGTGTCGCTCATGGTGGCCAGCTCGCGCCCGGCGTAGGTGATCGAGCCCGAGTCGGGCGGCACGATGCCGGCGAGACAGTGCAGCAGCGTCGACTTGCCGGACCCGGAGGGGCCCATCACGGCGACGACCTCGCCGGGGTGGATGGAGAACCCGGCACCGTCGAGCGCGAGCGTCGGGCCGTAGGCCTTGCGCAGGTTCTCGGCGGTGAGCAGGGAGCCCGGGGGAGGAGGAGGGGCGCTGGTCATGCGGTCACCTCCGCACGGAGTTTGTCGAGCCGCGCGGCGGTCAGTTCCAGCCACCGCAGGTCGGCCTCCAGGTGGAACAGGGCGTGGTCGCAGATCAGCTGGTCCGCGAGGTCACCCCGGCGCTTGCGGTCGGTCAGGATGCGCATGCTGCGCAGGTGCTCGGCGCGCTGGGTGTCGAGGACGTCGGCCGCGTCGCGGTGGGTGAGCAGCGCCAGCACGACCTTGGTGTACAGGGTCGACTGGAGGTACTCCTCGGGCTTCTCCGGGGTCGCGAGCCACTGCTCCACGTCGGTGACGCCGGCGTCGGTGATGGCGTACCGCTTGCGCTCGGGCCCGCCACCCGACTCGATCCCGTCGACTTCCACGAGCCCGTTCCTCAGCAGCCGGGACATCGTCGAGTAGACCTGGCCGTAGTGCAGCGGCCGGTCGTGGCCGAACTTCTCGTCAAAGGCCCGCTTCAGGTCGTAGCCGTGTCGGGGGCCGGACTCCAGGAGCCCTAGAAGGGTGTGACCGATGGACATGACAGCACTCTACACACGGTGTATACGCGGCATGTATACGCGGAGTGTGTAGATCATGGCGGCCGCTAGGCCCGCGCAGGTGGGAGGCGATTGTCATGGTTCGGTAACGACAACCAGTCGGTCCAGCGGTCGAGGCGAGGCCGTTCAGGTCGAGGGAGGTTCGGGGGCGGAGCCCCCGGGCGGCCGTCCGCGGCGCGGCAGCGGGCCCGTCTCCCTCGGCAGCCGGCCGGCCTCGGCCAGGGCCTTCCGCAAGAGGAACTCGATCTGCGCGTTGGCCGACCGCAGCTCGTCGCCGGCCCACCGTGCCAGTGCCTCGTACACCGACGGGTCCAGCCTCAGCAGCACCTGCTTGCGCTGCTGAGGCCGACGCTGCGGGGCCGAACCCCCGGAAGGAGCCGTCACTGGTAGAGGGTCCCGGTGTTGAGCACGGGCTGCGGGGCCCGGTCCCCGCACAGCACCACCATCAGGTTGGACACCATCGCCGCCTTCCGTTCCTCGTCCAGCTCCACGATGTCTCGCTCCGCGATCCGGGCGAGCGCCGCCTCCACCATGCCGACCGCGCCGTCCACGATCTGCCGCCGGGCCGCGACGACCGCGCCGGCCTGCTGGCGCTGGAGCATCGCCGAGGCGATCTCGGGAGCGTACGCGAGATGCGTGAAGCGCGACTCGATGATCCGCACCCCGGCCGCCTCCACGCGTACCTGCAGCTCCACGGCCAGCTTCTCGGTGATCTCCTCGGCGTTGCCGCGCAGCGACAGGCCGTCCTCGTCGTGGGCGTCGTAGGGGTACTCGATGGCGATGTGCCGTACGGCCGTCTCCGTCTGTGTGGCGACGAACTCGGCGTAGTCGTCCACCTCGAACACCGCCTGGGCCGTGTCCTGGACCTTCCAGACCACGACCGCGGCCAGCTCGATCGGGTTGCCGTAGGCGTCGTTGACCTTCAGCACGGCGGTCTCGTGGTTGCGTACCCGGGTGGAGAGCCGGGTCCGCGAGGTGAAGGGGTTCACCCAGCGCAGGCCGTCCTGCCGGATCGTGCCCCGGTAGCGGCCGAAGAGCTGGACGACCCGCGCCTCGCCGGGCGCGACCGTGTTCAGGCCGCGCATCGCGATGACGGCGGCGAGGAAGAGGAGGACACCGCCGGCGACGAGCCCGCCCTTGGCGCCGGACGAGCCCACCGCCGAGGCGGCGGCGAGCAGGGCGACGGCGGCACCGAGCCCGAGCAGTCCGAGGAGCAGTGCGAGTCCGCCGCCGATGCTGTGGGCCTGGAACTCCCGCACGCGTGGCGCGGGCATCTCGGGTATGTCGGCGGTCGCGGACGCGTCGTGTGCGGACATGGTGGGTCCCCCCGTTCTCGGAACGTCTATCGTATTCCTAGCTAACTGCTATCACTTTTTTCTGTCAAGCAACCCTTCGCCGGTCAGAGTCGTCGGTTCCCTTGGGGTGGGTGCTGATTGTCACGTCCGCAAAAGAGCGGATCGGACGCCCTTTGTCATATAGACGGGTGTTAGCTTTCGGAGCTGACCCCGAGACGGAAGCGGAGCGTAGGGACTCATGGGACGAGCGGAAGAGAGACGAGCGCGACAGCGCGGTGGCCACCGCGCGGCGCCTGGGCGCCGTTCCCCGTCCGCAGCGGCCGCCCCGCCCGTGGCCGGGGCCAAGCCCGCCAAGGGCCGAATACGCAGGCTGTTCACCTGGAAGAAGATGCTCGGCACCTTCCTCGGCCTGTGCCTGCTCGGCATCGGCGGCTTCATCGTGCTGTACATGGCCGTCGACGTGCCGAAGGGCAACGCGGCCGCGCGGCAGCAGAGCAACATCTACAAGTACAGCGACGGCAAGGTCCTGGCCCGCGTCGGCACGGTCAACCGCGAGAGCGTGGACCTCGCCAAGGTGCCCAAGCCCGTCCAGCACACCTTCGTCGCGGCGGAGAACAAGACCTTCTACCACGACCACGGAATCGACGCGAAAGGCCTGGTCCGAGGCCTGTTCAACACGGTGACCGGCCGGGGCACCCAGGGCGGCTCGACGATCACCCAGCAGTACGTCAAGAACTACTACCTCAGCCAGGACCAGAGCGTCAGCCGCAAGCTCAAGGAGATGGTCATCTCCTTGAAGGTGGACCGCCGGCTGACCAAGGACGAGATCCTCGCGGGCTACATCAACACCAGCTACTACGGCCGCAACGCCTACGGCATCCAGGCCGCGGCGCAGGCCTACTACCGCACCGACGCGAGCAAACTCACCGTCGAGCAGGGTGCCTACCTCGCCGCGCTGCTCCAGGCGCCCAGCCAGTACGACTGGGTGGTCGCCGGGCCCGTGGGCAGGAAGCTGGTTCAGGAACGCTGGAACTACGTCCTGAACAACATGGTCAAGCAGAACTGGCTCGACCCCGCCGAGCGCCAGGCGATGAAGTTCTCGGACGCGATCCCCGAGGAGCCCAGGGGCACGCCCGGTGAAGAGGGGCAGAAGGGCTACCTGGTCCAGCTCGCCAACCAGCAGCTCGAACAGCGGCTGATGCAGACCGAGGGCATGACCCGGTCCCAGGCGGAGGCCGCGGTGGTGGACCGCGGCTGGACCATCACCCTGAACATCGACAAGAAGAGGCAGACCGCGCTGGAGAAGGCGGTCAAGTCGCAGCTCACCAGCAAGCTGAACCCGAAGAAGCGCAAGGTCGACGGCAACGTCCAGGCCGGCGCCGTGTCGGTGGACCCCAAGACGGGCAGGATCGTCGCCCTGTACGGCGGCCAGGACTACTTCAAGCACTACTTCAACAACGCCACGCGCCGCGACTACCAGCCCGCCTCCACCTTCAAGCCGGTGATCCTCGCCGCCGCGCTGGAGCAGAACGCCACGACGCAGACCGGCAAGCCGATCACCGCCAACACGCTCTACGACGGCACCAGCGGCCGCCAGGTCGTCGACCACGGCAGCAAGGTCGGCTTCGGGCCGCCGAACGAGGACCACGTCAACTACGGGCCCATCACCGTCCAGCGGGCGATGAACGAGTCCGTCAACTCGGTCTTCGCCCAGATGGGCGTCGACGTGGGCATGCCCAAGGTCATGGACACGGCCAAGCAACTCGGCATGGACACCGAAGGCATGCAGGCCGTGCCCGCGCAGACGCTTGGCTCGATGGGGGCGAGCCCGCTGGAGATGGCCGGGATCTACGCCACGTTCGACAACCACGGCTACAAGGTCACGCCGTCCATCGTGAAGACGGCCGAGCAGAAGGAACGTGCGGTCAGTATTCCGAACCCGATCGGCGGCCAGGTGATCAGCAGGACGGCAGCCGACACGGTGACCTCCGTGCTGACCGGTGTGGTCGACGACGGTACGGCCAAGCGGTCCGTGGCGGCCAACCCCCTGCGCAACGGCCAGCAGGTGGCCGGCAAGACCGGTACCTCCGACGAGAACAAGTCCGCCTGGTTCACCGGCTACACGCCCGACCTGGTCACCTCCGTCGGCCTGTTCGGCGAGGACCAGAAGACCAAGTCCCACGTGTCCATGATGGGCGCCACCGGTCAGCTCCCCTACCCGGGCCGCGTCAACGGCGGCAGCTACCCGGCCAGGATCTGGGCCGGGTACACCTTCGGAGTCACCAAGAGGGCCAAGTTCGACCTGAACACCACCCAGGGCGCCGCCGTCCAGCCGACGGACACCCCGACGTTCAGCCAGAGCCCGACCCAGACCCCGTCCAACACCCCGAGCAGTGAGCCGCCGACGTCCACGACCCCGTCAACGACGCCGTCGCAGACGCCGACCCAGACTCCGACGCAGACACCCACCCAGACTCCGCCCACCGGGACCCCGACCACCGGCCCACCGACGGGCGGCGTCACGGACGGCCCGCTCGATCCCAACGGCAGCGGCAACTTCAGCCGCTAGACCGCGCACGGAAAAGGGCGCCCGGATTCCCCGGGCGCCCTTTTCCGTGCTCAGCCCCGGTTCAGCTCGAACCAGACCACCTTGCCGGTGCTCAGCCGGGTAGCGCCCCACCGCCGGGCCAGCTTGTTGACCAGGTACAGCCCGCGGCCGCCCTCGTCCGTGGCCCGGGCCTGGCGCAGCCGCGGCAGCTGGGGCACGTCGTCGCCGACCTCGCAGCGCAGCACGTCCGTGCGCAGCAGACGGAGCGTTACCGGCCGGGAGGCGTACCGCACGGCGTTCGTGACCACCTCGCTGACCAGCAGCTCCACCGAGTCCGTCAGCTCCTCCAGGCCCCAGCGGGCCAGTGCGCGCCGGGCCAGCCGACGGGCCTGGCCCGGGGCCGCGTCCTCCGGCTCCAGGGTCCAGTACGCCACATCGCTCGGCGCGATCCCGTGGAAGCGGGCCGCGAGCAGCGCGATGTCGTCGTCCCGGTCGCCCGGGCCGAGCATGTCCAGCACCTCGTCACACAGGGCCTCGAGGGGCGGCGGATGGTCGGGGCCGGTCAACTGGGCGGTCGCGGCGAGCCGTTCGCGCAGTTGCTCTATACCGGTCCACACGTCCCGCAGCCGGGACTCCACCAGGCCGTCGGTGTACAGCAGCAGCGTGGCCCCGGCCGGCGCGTCCAGCTCGACCGCCTCGAAGTCGACCCCGCCGACGCCGATCGGCGCGCCCGGCGGCACCCGCAGCACCTCCGCGCGGCCGCCCAGGTGCAGCAGAACGGGCGGCGGATGGCCGGCGTTGGCGATCGTGATGCGGTGCGTGACCGGGTCGTAGACGGCGTACAGGCAGGTCGCCATGCGGTCGGTGCCCAGGCGCTGCGCCTGCTCGTCCAGATGGTGCAGCACCTCCTGCGGGGGCAGGTCGAGCCCGGCGAGCGTCTGGGCCGTCGTGCGCAACTGGCCCATGATCGCCGCCGACGTCATGGAGTGCCCCATGACGTCACCGACCACCAGCGCGACCCGGCTGCCGGGCAGCGGGATCGCGTCGTACCAGTCGCCGCCCACCCGCGCGGTCTCCGCCGCCGGCAGATAGCGCGAGGCCAGCCGCACGCCCGTCGGGCGGGGCAGCGTCTCGGGCAGCATGGTGCGCTGCAGCTCGTCGGCGATGTAGGCCTCCCGGCCGTACAGCACCGCCTTGTCGATGCCGAGCGCGCTGTGCGTGGCGAGCTGGGCGGCCACCAGCAGGTCATCCGCCTCGAACGCGAGCCGCTCCGGGCGGCGCAGGAACAGCGCGGCGCCGATCACCCGGCGCCGGCCGCGCAGCGGCGCGAGGATCGCGTGCTGCCCGCCCGGTACGACCGCCTCGCCGCCCTCGCCGAGCAGCTCGGGCAGCGCGGCCCGGGCGGCGGGCGCGTCGGCGAACACCGGCCGCACCCCGCGCAGCACCTCGTTCAGTGCACCACCGGGACGCACCTCGCACAGCTCGGTCGTCAGCGATGACAGCTCCGAGAGGGCCGAGGCGTCCGGCTCCGGATGCTGGAACGGCGGGAGCAGCAGGCCCTCGGTGTCCCGTTCGTCCGGTATCCGGTCGGTCCTGCGCAGCCGCAGCACCACCGGACCGGTGGGCCGCTCGTCACCGACCGGCAGCGGGTCGCGCAGATAGACCAGGATCGCGTCCGAGAACGTCGGCACCGTGGCCCGGCACAGCCCCATCACGATCTCGTCCAGATCGATGCCACGGGCGATCCGCCGGGTCGCCGCGCCCACGAACCGGAGCCGGTCCCCGTCGCGCCGCATCGGCATCGGCCGCCCCGGCGGCAGTCCCCGCCCGGTACGGCGTTCCTGACCGCCCGGCGCCCGCTCCTGCTCGGAGGCCGGCTGCGGCGGAATCGCCTCCGGCGCGGGACGCGGGCGATGCGTGTCCGTCTCGGCGGTGGCGGGCTGGGAGTGCTCCGGGCCGTTGACTGGGGGCTCCTTCCCCTTGTTCCCCTTGCCGCGGGGCGCGGTCGTCCCCGGACCGGTGGGTGTGCCGTCCGCCCGGGCCGCCTGTGCCGGTAAGGCCGGGCTGCCGAGCGGTGCCGGGGCACGCAGGAGCGCCCCGCGGGCCTCCGCGGGGTCGACGCCCGGCTGCGGGCGCTCGTAGGAGGAGGTGGGCTGCTCCGTCACGCGTGTCGAATCCATCCGTCCGGGGCTGCGCGCCGGGCGCGCAGATGGTCCCGCCGAAATCCTGATACCCGGAATACGTGCCCCAGGAACGGAATTCCCGTGTGGTCAGAGGTTGTTCCTGTGCCACCGGCGAACCCTCCCGGGCCCGCGGTGGTGTTGCCCTCGTACCCCTCGCTCACGTCCTGCCGCCCCTCGGTGACGTATGGTCAGGCCCGGTACATGCTCCCGGATTTGCACTGAAGCGCCCTTGCGGAGGACGATCCTACGGTTGTGGACCGGGGGCGCATCAAGGGTCTCATGAGGACACGTGCGCGGGCGTACGGTCCCAGTCCTCGGGGAGTGACGGTACCGCCCAGGACGGGTCCGGGCGCCAGTGCTGCCAGCCGTCCGAGAACGGCGCGCCCCACGCGCCGATCACCTCCACCACGGCCCGTCCCGCCGCCCGCACCCGCTCGGCGGTCCGCTCGTCCATCAGCCCGTCCCGCTGGGCCTGCGCGAACTCGTCCTCGTCCCGCCAGTGCCAACTGCGGTCCGAGTGCACCGAGATGTCCAAAAAGTAGTCCTCGGAGTCCACCCCACCCTCCCAACGGGACAACGGCCGCTCAAGGTTGACGTACCAGTTCTTGAACCGCCAGCCCGGCTCCCAGAACAGCCACACCGACCAGGGCCGGCCGGGCTCCGCCAGCTTCAGCACACCCGTGCCGAACCACCGGTCCCGCTGCACCGTGCGGGGCTTGGTGTAGCGGGACTCCAGTGGTTCCAGGTGCACGGGCCTGCCGTCGGCCAGTACCGGCTTCACACACTCGGTGCCGGGCGCCAACCACACCGCGAGCAGCTCCTCGTCGTCCCGCACGATGGTGACGGGCCGCGCGATGTGGAAGCGCTCACCGGCGTTCTCCCGGTACCGCCACAGGATCTGGGTCCCGGGGGTCCAGTACGTCGCAGGTCCCGCTGCCACTCGTCTCACCGCTCCGTCGTCCGCCATGCACAGATATTAGGTGCCGTAGGCATACGACGCTGCGGCGCGCGTCACGGTTCAACACAGCGGAGCCTGTTGTCACGGGCGCGTCATCCGCAGGACATCCAGCGCCTCGTCCAACTGCTCCAGGGTGAGGGCGCCGCGCTCCACGTAACCGCTCTCCAGGACCACCTCGCGAATCGTCTTCCGCTCGGCCAGCGACTTCTTGGCGACCTTCGCGGCCTCCTCGTAGCCGATGTACTTGTTCAGCGGGGTCACCACTGAGGGCGACGACTCGGCGTACTCACGGGTCCGTTCGCGGTCGGCGGTGATGCCGTCGACGGTCCGGTCGGCCAGCAGCCGGGAAACGCCCGCGAGCAGCCGGATCGACTCCAGCACGTTCTTGGCGATGACCGGGAGCATCACGTTCAGCTCGAAGTTCCCGGAGGCACCGGCGGTGGCGATGGTGGCGTCGTTGCCGATCACCTGGGCCGCCACCATGAGTACGGCCTCGGGGATCACCGGGTTGACCTTGCCCGGCATGATGGACGACCCCGGCTGCAGGTCGGGCAGCCGGATCTCGGCGAGCCCGGTGCGCGGCCCGGACGCCATCCACCGCAGGTCGTTGGCGATCTTCGTCAAGCCCACGGCGATCGTCCTCAGCTGTCCGCTGGTCTCCACGATGCCGTCCCGGGCGCCCTGCGCCTCGAAGTGGTCCCGGGCCTCGGTGAGCGGCAGCCCGGTGACCCGCGCGACCTCCCTGATCACCGCGCCGGAGAATCCGGGCGGTGTGTTGATCCCGGTCCCGACGGCCGTCCCGCCGAGCGGCAGCTCGGCAAGACGGGGCAGCGAGGCGCGCAGCCGCTCGACGCCGTACCGCACCTGGGCCGCGTACCCGCCGAACTCCTGCCCCAGCGTCACCGGAGTCGCGTCCATCAGATGCGTCCGCCCGGACTTCACCACGTCCGCGAACTCCTCGGACTTGCGGGCGAGGGAGCCGGCGAGGTGCTCCAGCGCAGGGATCAGGTCGCGGGTGACGGCGGCGGTGGCGGCGATGTGGAGGGACGACGGAAACACGTCGTTCGAGGACTGCGAGGCGTTGACGTGGTCGTTGGGATGCACGTCCCGGCCGAGCCGCTCACTGGCGAGGGTCGCGACGACCTCGTTGGTGTTCATGTTGGACGAGGTCCCGGACCCGGTCTGGAACACGTCGACGGGGAAGTGCTCGTCCCACTTCCCCTCGGCGACCTCCCCGGCCGCCTCCTGGATCGCCTCCGCGACGTCCTTGTCCAGCACCCCCAGCTCGGCGTTCACCTTCGCCGCGGCCGCCTTGATCCGGGCGAGGGCCTCGATGTGGGCCCGCTCGATCCGCTGCCCGGAGATGGGGAAGTTCTCCACGGCACGCTGTGTCTGCGCCCGCCACTTCGCGTCCGCGGGCACCCGGACCTCGCCCATGGAGTCGTGCTCGATGCGATATTCGCTCATGCCGGGTATAGCGGTCGGGGGGGTGGGGATGTTCCGGGGTTGGGCCGGGTGGGTGCTCTGGGGTGGCTCAGCGGGTACGGAGTTGTTCGTCCAGGCGACCCAGTTCGTCCAGAAGTTCGCCGCTGCCGTCCTCGAGGTTCTCGATGTACCGGCGCAGGGTGCGGCGGTTCCGGCGAGCGCATGACCCCAGGAATGGCCAGCAGGATCCGTGGGCCGCCGAGTTTTCCGGCGGGCAGCCCTCCGCGTACGCAAGAGAGCACGCTGGGGCAACGCAAAAGGGCGTTGGACCTGAGTCACGGGCAGCCCACCCTCCGGCCGACAGGGGATGGAGGGTGGGCAAAGAGCTGGGAGGTACTACGCCAGCCCGGGGCCCCGCACCGGGATCGACGTGAACGTCGGCTGCGGAGCGGGATCCTGGAAGAAGTCGTTGCCCTTGTCGTCGACGACGATGAACGCCGGGAAGTCCTCGACCTCGATCTTCCAGACGGCCTCCATGCCCAGCTCCTCGTACTCGAGGACCTCGACCTTCTTGATGCAGTCCTGGGCGAGGCGGGCGGCGGGGCCGCCGATGGAGCCGAGGTAGAAGCCGCCGTGGGCGTTGCACGCGTCGGTGACCTGCTTGCTGCGGTTGCCCTTGGCGAGCATCACCTTCGAGCCGCCCGCCGCCTGGAACTGCTCAACGTAGGAGTCCATGCGGCCGGCCGTCGTGGGGCCGAAGGAACCGGATGCGTAGCCTTCGGGGGTCTTCGCCGGGCCCGCGTAGTACACCGGGTGGTCCTTCAGGTACTGCGGCATCTCCTCGCCCGCGTCCAGCCGCTCCTTGATCTTCGCGTGCGCGATGTCGCGCGCCACGACCAGCGGGCCGGTCAGGGACAGACGGGTCTTGACCGGGTACTTCGTCAGCTCGGCCAGGATCGTGTCCATCGGCTGGTTCAGGTCGATCTCGACGACGTCCGAGGACTCGTCCAGGTGATCGTCCGTGGTCTCCGGCAGGAAACGCGCCGGGTCCTTCTCCAGCTGCTCCAGGAAGACACCCTCGGCCGTGATCTTCGCGACGGCCTGGCGGTCGGCCGAGCAGGAGACGGCGATGGCGACGGGGCAGGAGGCGCCGTGCCGGGGCAGTCGGACGACCCGGACGTCGTGGCAGAAGTACTTGCCGCCGAACTGGGCGCCGATGCCGATCTTCTGCGTGAGCTCGAAGACCTTCTCCTCCAGCTCCTTGTCCCGGAAGCCGTGGCCGAGCGGCGAGCCCTCGGTCGGCATGTTGTCCAGGTAGTGCGCGGAGGCGTACTTCGCGGTCTTAAGCGCGTACTCGGCGCTCGTACCGCCGACGACGATCGCCAGGTGGTACGGCGGGCAGGCGGCCGTACCGAGTGAACGGATCTTCTCCTCCAGGAACTTCATCATGGAGGCCTCGTTCAGGACGGCCTTCGTCTCCTGGTACAGGAAGGACTTGTTGGCCGAGCCGCCGCCCTTGGCCATGAACAGGAACTTGTAGGCGCCGCCGTCGGTCGCGTACAGCTCGATCTGGGCCGGCAGGTTGGAGCCGGTGTTCTTCTCCTCCCACATGGTGAGCGGAGCCATCTGCGAGTAGCGCAGGTTGAGCTTGGTGTAGGCGTCGTAGATGCCGTGGCTCAGGGCCTGTTCGTCGCGGCCCTCGGTGAGCACGTTCTGGCCGCGCTTGCCCATGACGATCGCCGTGCCGGTGTCCTGGCACATGGGGAGCACGCCGGCGGCCGCGATGTTCGCGTTCTTCAGCAGGTCGAGGGCGACGAACTTGTCGTTGCTCGACGCCTCGGGGTCGTCGATGATCCGGCGCAGCTGCGCCAGGTGGGCCGGGCGCAGGTAGTGCTGGATGTCGTGGATGGCCTCCTCGGCCAGCTTGCGCAGCGCCTCCGGCTCCACCTTGAGGAACGTCCGCCCGTCCGGTCCCTCGACGGTGGACACACCTTCCGAGGTCACCAGCCGGTACGGGGTGGTGTCCTCGCCCTGGGGGAGCAGATCGGTGTACGCGAACTCAGGCATCTCAGCCCATTCCTCACTCGACAGACGTCCGCCCGCCGACGCTGGCGGGCCTCACCAGCGTAGAACCTGCCGCCGACACGGAACCTGTGAGGTAAGGCTCAGTTCCCGGGGCGTTGCATCGACACGCGGGCTGTCCACACCCCTAGTCGCGATCTATCGCGTTTCGGTACGCTGCTGCCGTGGACCTTCAGAAGCACGCTCCAGCCCAGGACACGGCACCGCGTCTCGCCGAGCTGCGCGCCTCGGACGCCGACCGTGACCGCGTGGCCGACATCCTCCGCGAGGCCCTGGCCGAGGGCCGGCTGACCGCCGACGAGCACGCCGAGCGGGTGGAGGGGGTGCTGCACGCCAAGACGGTCGGCGAGCTGGAGGTCTTCATCCGCGACCTCCCGGCCGCCCACCAGCGGCCCGCGGCCCCCGCCTACACCCCCGTGCCGCCCCGTCCCACGCCCGGCGCCATTCCGGCCGAGGCCGACGCGAACGTGGTGGCCGTCTTCAGCGCCGCCGCCCGCAAGGGCCGCTGGCGTGCCGGGCGCAGACTGCACGCCTACGCAGTCTTCGGCAGCGTCGAGATCGACCTCAGCGAGGCGATCTTCGAGTACCAGCAGGTCGTGATCAAGGCCGTCTCGGTCTTCGGTGACGTCCAGATCCGTGTTCCGGAGAACGTCTCGCTGCGCGGCACCGGCGGTGGCGTGCTGGGCAACTTCGAGGTGGACACGCTGGATTCGGTCGAGTCGGAAGCGCCGGTGGTCTATGTCGACGGGTGGGCCGTACTCGGCAACGTCGAGGCGCGGCCCCGGCGCGGCAAGCGTGTGGCGGACATCCTCGACCGTGTCCAGGACAAGGTCGACAGAAAGCTGCGCAAGCACCTCGGCCGTTGACGGTCGCCGATCCGCCGGTGGTCGGAAGGGTGCCGCCCTGTTGCGGCGGGCGCGTGGGGGCGCGAACAAGCCGCCGCGCGCCTGCGGTTGGGAACGCAGTGCATAGGCGCGCGCACAGCGGGTAGGCCTTGCTGCGTCGTCGCTCACTCGCGAAGCCGTCGTCAGGAGTAGACCGTGCTGCAACCGCCGCATTCGTCCTTGCAGGTAGCTGCCGTTCCGGCCCAGCGGGTGCCAGCGCGCGACAGGGATCAAGACGCACCCTGGCATACCGAGGCGGTGTGCCGGCGCGACGAGGCCGGGCTGTTCTTCGCCCCGTCGAAGGAGCCGACGGCCGCTCGTCTGTCCCGTGAGGAAGCGGCCAAGCGGGTCTGTGCGCGCTGCCCCGTCATGGTCGAGTGCCGTGAACACGCGCTCCTTCAGCCGGAGCCGTACGGCGTCTGGGGCGGCCTGACGGCGGCGGAACGCCGGGTGGTCCTGGCGAGGCGCCGCAGGCGCGAGGTAGAGCTGAAGAAGGCGGCGCGGGCGACGACGAACCGCATAGCGGGCTAGGTCATGTCGTCGAACTCCCGTCGTCCGCCCGGGGGCGGGGCAGACGGGAGTTCGACGACAGGGCCTGGGCAAGCGTATGGGCGCCCTCTCCGCACAGAGGGCGCCCATGAGCCATCGGGTGCGGGCTACTTGGCCCGGTCGAAGTCGATCGCGCTGTAGGCCCGCAGCTTGCTGAGCCGGTGCTCGGAGTCGATCCGCCGCACGGTCCCGGACTTCGACCGCATCACGATCGAGTCGGTGGTGGCGGTCTCGGACCGGTAGCGAACTCCGCGCAGCAGCTCGCCGTCGGTGATACCGGTGGCGACGAAGAACACGTTCTCCCCGGTGACCAGGTCCTCCGTGGTCAGCACCCGGTCCAGGTCGTGCCCGGCGTCGATGGCCCGCGCACGCTCCTCCTCGTCCTTCGGCCACAGCTTGCCCTGGATGGTGCCGCCCAGGCACTTGACCGCGCAGGCCGAGATGATGCCCTCGGGGGTGCCGCCGATTCCGAGCAGCAGGTCGATGCCCGTGCCCTCGCGCAGTGCCAGGATCGAGCCCGCGACGTCGCCGTCGGAGATCAGCTTGATGCGCGCGCCGGTCTCCCGGATCTCCTTGATGATGCCCTCGTGCCGGGGCCGGTCCAGGATGACGACCGTGACGTCCTCGGGCGTGGAGCGCTTGGCCTTGGCGACCCGGCGGATGTTGACCGACACGGGCGCGTTGATGTCGACGAAGTCCGCGGCCTCGGGGCCGGTGACCAGTTTGTCCATGTAGAACACGGCGGACGGGTCGAACAGGGCGCCACGCTCGGCGGCTGCGAGGACGGCGATGGCGTTGGGCATGCCCTTGGCCGTCAGCGTGGTGCCGTCGATCGGGTCGACGGCGATGTCGACCTCGGGCCCGGTGCCGTCGCCCACCTGCTCCCCGTTGAAGAGCATCGGGGCCTCGTCCTTCTCACCTTCGCCGATGACGACGATGCCGTTCATCGACACGGTGGAGACGAGGGTCCGCATGGCGCGCACCGCGGCGCCGTCGGCGCCGTTCTTGTCGCCGCGTCCGACCCAGCGGCCCGCGGCCATGGCCGCGGCTTCGGTGACCCGGACAAGTTCCAGGGCGAGGTTGCGGTCGGGGGCCTCGGAGGGGACGTCCAGCTCGGACGGCAAGTGATGATGCTCGGTCATCGGAGCGCACCTTTCTGATACGACGACGGCCGGATGAGGGTGTTGGTCCCGACTCTATCGTTAGGTAGACAAAATGAGCAGGGGGCCCCACGGATGAGCGCTCCGGACACCTGCGACGATAGAGGGCGTGGCAGGTTCGAACGGCAAGCAGAAGACGGTCCGGGACATGATCCTCTCCCTGGGGCTGATCGGGATCGCGGCGGCGGTCATCTATGTTTTCGTCCCGCATGACGATCACGCTCCCGACATCAAGCGGGTCGACTACCGGGTCGAGCTGCTCACGGCGCGTCGTGCGGCGAGCTACCCGGTGGCCGCACCGGAGGGACTGCCGAGTACCTGGAAGGCGACCTCCGTACGCTTCCAGGGCGAGAATTCCGACCGCTGGCACCTGGGCTTCCAGGATCCCGAGGGACAGTACGTGCAGGTCGAGCAGTCCACTCAGAAGCGTGCCGACTTCATCGACCAGGCCAGTCAGGGCGCCTCGGCGACCAAGCGGACCGAGCGGATCGGCGGCCGCACCTGGACCCGCTACACCGGTGGCCGCTACGACGCCCTGGTCCTCGAGGGCACCCCGGGCTCCACGACGGTGGTGGCGGGCACGGCCTCCTTCGACGGGCTGACGAAGATGGCGGTGGCGCTGAAGATGCGGTGAGCGCCCGCGCAGGCGTACGGCAGGAGGCCCCCAGCACCGCTGGGGGCCTCCTGCCGTACGCGGGTGACTCAGACGGTGGTGACGACGTCCTCGTACGCCAGGCGCGGGGAGCGCGGGTACCAGGCGTCCGGGCCCGGCTTGCCGATGTTGACGACCATCAGCGGGGTGTGGTCGTCGTCCAGGAAATCCTTGCGGACGCCCTCGAAGTCGAAACCGGTCATCGGGCCGGCGGCGAGGCCCGCTGCGCGGACGCCGACGATGAAGTACGCGGCCTGCAGGGCGGCGTTCATCGCGGCGGAGCCCTCGCGGACCGGGCGCTCGGCGAAGAAGACGTCCTTGGCCTGCGGGAAGGCCGGGAACAGGGCGGGCAGCTCCTCGTGGAACTCGTTGTCCGCGGAGAGGACGGCGACCAGCGGGGCGGTGGCGGTCTTCGCCCGGTTGCCCTCGGCCATGTGCCGCACCAGGCGCTCGCGGGCCTCGGCGGAGCGGACCAGAGTGATGCGCAGCGGGGTCTGGTTGAAGGCGGTGGGGCCGTACTTGACCAGGTCGTAGATCGCCTGGACCTGCTCCTCGGTCACGGGCTCGTCCGTGAAGGTGTTCGCGGTGCGGGCCTCGCGGAACAGCAGGTCCTGGGCGGCCGGGTCAAGAACGAGAGACATGCGTGACTTCCTCGGATGCGCGTCCGGTCCGGGTGCCGGACCGGCTGACGGCAGCGACCTTACGCCAAAGAAGTTCAACCTTCAACTAAAGTCGGGGTGTGGTGATCCGCTTCACAGCTCCCGCCGTGTGCCTACTCGGTGTCCTCCTCGGCCTCTTCCTCGGCGAGGGCCGCGTCCAGCCGGGCCCGTGCCCCCTCCAGCCAGCGCCGGCACACCTTCGCCAGCTCCTCGCCGCGCTCCCACAGCGCCAGGGACTCCTCCAGCGTCGTACCGCCCGCCTCCAGCCGCCGCACGACCTCGATCAACTCATCCCGCGCCTGCTCGTACGAGAGCGCCTCATCCACCTTGCTGGTCATCCCACCCACCCTAGACATCGACACGTACGGAGAACTCACCCTCGGCGACCCGGGCGCGCAGCGTCTCGCCCTCCGCCACCTCGGCCGGGTCGCGTACCGCGTGGCCATCGGCCCTCTGCAGCACCGCGTAGCCGCGCTTGAGGGTGGCGGCGGGGGAGAGGGCCACCACGCGCGCGTGCGTGTGGGTCAGCTCCGAGTCGGCGCGGTCCAGGAGGTGGCCGAGGGTGCGCCGGCCGCGCTCCAGCAGCGAGACCACGTGGTCGGCGCGCTCGTCGAGCATCCGGTGCGGATCCTCTATCGACGGCCGCGCCAGCGCGTGCGCGAGACCCCGCTCCTCTCGCTCCACGAACGCGTTCACGCAGCGCCGGGCCCGGTCCCGCAGCATCCGCACCCGCTCGAACTCCTCGCCCACGTCCGGTACGACCTTCTTGGCCGCGTCGGTCGGCGTGGAGGCGCGCAGGTCGGCGACGTGGTCCAGCAGCGGGTTGTCCGGCTCGTGCCCGATGGCGGAGACGACCGGCGTACGGCACTCCGCCACGGCCCGGACGAGCTGCTCGTCGGAGAAGGGCAGCAGGTCCTCCACGCTGCCGCCGCCCCGGGCGACGATGATCACGTCCACGTCCTCGATCCCGTCCAGCTCCTTGACGGCCTGGACGACCTGCGGGACGGCGTGCACGCCCTGCACGGCGACGTTGCGCACCTCGAAGCGGACGGCCGGCCAGCGATGACGGGCGTTCTCCAGCACGTCCCGCTCCGCGGCGGAGGCGCGGCCGCAGACCAGCCCGATCAGCTGGGGCAGGAACGGCAGCGGCTTCTTCCGCTCCGGTGCGAACAGTCCCTCGGCCGCGAGTGCCTTCTTCAGCTGCTCCAACCGGGCGAGCAGCTCGCCGACACCGACGGGCCTTATCTCGGCGGCCCGCAGCGACAGCTGCCCGCGCGGGGCGTACCACTCCGGCTTCGCCAGCACGACGACCCGGGCGCCCTCGCCGACGACATCGGCGACGGCGTCGAACACCTGCCGGTAGCAGGTCACGCTGACGGAGATGTCGTACGACGGGTCCCGCAGGGTCAGGAACACGACCCCGGCCCCCGGCCGCCGCGACAACTGCGTGATCTGCCCCTCCACCCACACCGCACCGAGCCGATCGATCCAGCTCCCGATCAGCCGGGAGACCTCACCGACGGGGAGGGGTGTTTCGGGCGACGTGTTCACAGCCATGCCGCGAGCGTAGTGGCCGGTACCGACAAAAGGCGGTGTCCCCGGACTCCGGACGGCCTCGGCCGTCTCCGCTGCCCCACCAGCACCAGTGACCCGACGAACAGCCACACCGCCCCCACCACCTGAGCCGTACCGGACGCCTCCGAACCCGGCCTCCTCACCCACCCCCGCGCGCGTACGCGAACACCGCCCCCGCCCGGGGGAGGGGAACAGCCGCCCGTAGACCCCAGGTCCCGGGAGCCGAGGCTGCGCCGCAGCCGGTGCCGCTCGTCGGCCTGGGGCACCGCCGTGCCGGTCTCGGACCCAAGGACCGGCTTTCCCCGCCACACCGCGGGGGCACGCGATCTCGGAGCCCACGCACGCACCCTTACGATGGGGGGCATGACCGCTTCGCCTGGCCGCCGTGTCCTGCTCGCCGCCCCCCGGGGCTACTGCGCCGGTGTGGACCGCGCCGTGATCGCCGTCGAGAAGGCCCTGGAGCAGTACGGGGCCCCGATCTACGTCCGGCACGAGATCGTCCACAACAAGTACGTCGTGCAGACCCTGGAGAAGAAGGGCGCCGTCTTCGTCGAGCGGACGGAGGAGGTGCCTGCGGGCAACATCGTGATGTTCTCGGCGCACGGCGTCGCACCGGTGGTGCACGAGGAGGCCGAGCAGGGCCGGCTCGCCACCATCGACGCCACCTGCCCGCTGGTCACCAAGGTCCACAAGGAAGCCGTCCGCTACGCCAAGGAGGACTACGACATCCTCCTGATCGGGCACGAGGGCCACGAGGAGGTCATCGGCACCTCCGGTGAGGCCCCCGACCACATCCAGCTGGTCGACGGCCCCGAGGACGTCGCCAAGGTCGAGGTGCGTGACCCGTCGAAGGTCGTCTGGCTGTCCCAGACCACCCTCTCCGTGGACGAGACCATGGAGACCGTCGACGCCCTGAAGACGAAGTTCCCGGGGCTCGTCTCCCCGCCCAGCGACGACATCTGCTACGCCACCCAGAACCGTCAGCTCGCCGTGAAGCAGATGGGCGCCGAGGCCGAGCTGGTCATCGTGGTCGGCTCGCGCAACTCGTCCAACTCCAAGCGGCTGGTCGAGGTCGCCAAGCTCGCCGGTGCCCGCGAGGCCTACCTGGTGGACTTCGCCCACGAGATCGACGAGGCCTGGCTGGAGGGCGTCACCACGGTCGGTGTCACCTCCGGTGCCTCCGTCCCGGAGGTTCTGGTCGAGCAGGTTCTGCAATGGCTCGCCGAGCGCGGCTACGGTGATGTCGAGATCGTCAGGGCGGCCGAGGAGTCCATCACCTTCTCGCTGCCCAAGGAACTCCGCCGTGACCTGCGCGAAGAGGCCGCGACCCTGGTCGCGGGGCGCGGCGGTTCGGGCGCCTCGGACGCCACCGCCGAGTAACGGGCGGGCGTACGCGCGGCGGGACGCCGTAGTGACGGTCAGTCGTCCGTCGTAACGTGGGGCCATGCAGATCTTCGGTGTGGACATCGGCGGGTCCGGGATCAAGGGTGCCCCTGTGGACCTGGACAAGGGCGACCTGGCCCAGGAGCGCTGCAAGGTGCTCACCCCGCACCCGGCGACGCCCGACGGCGTGGCCGACGGCGTGAAGCAGGTCGTCGACCATTTCGGCTGGACGGGCCCGGTGGGCCTGACCTTCCCCGGCGTGGTCACCGGCGGCGCCACGGTCCGTACGGCGGCCAATGTCGACAAGGGCTGGATCGACACGGACGCGCGCGCCCTGTTCAGCGGGCGGCTGGGCGGCCTGCCGGTGACCGTGGTCAACGACGCGGACGCGGCGGGCGTCGCGGAGATGCAGTTCGGCGCCGGGCAGGGCCGCCGGGGCACGGTCATCCTGCTCACCTTCGGCACCGGCATCGGCAGCGCCGTCTTCGTGGACGGTGTCCTGGTCCCCAACACCGAGCTGGGCCACCTCGAGCTGGGCGGCAACGACGCGGAGAAGCGGGCCTCCAGCAAGGCCAAGGAGGACCACGAGCTGACCTGGGAGCACTGGGCCCGCCGCGTCCAGAAGTACCTCGCGCACGTCGAGATGCTCTTCTCCCCCGAGCTGTTCATCATCGGCGGCGGGGTGAGCCGCAAGGCGGAGAAGTTCCTGCACTTCATCGAGGGCATCAGGGCCGAGATGGTGCCGGCCCAGCTGCAGAACAACGCGGGGATCGTCGGAGCGGCGATGCGGGCGGCGCAGGCCCGGGCGCAATAGCGGGGGCGCCCGGCTCAGACGCGGCGGCGGGCCCGTACCCACAGCGCCCGGCGTACCAGCACCGTCACCCCCGCGGCCAGCGTCCCCGCGTAGAGCCAGCCCGCCTGTGTGGCGAGTCCGGTGACCAGCCCCATCAGCCGTCCGCGCAGACCGCTCCCGCCCTCGGCGACGGGGAAGAGGCCCACCGCGAAGGCGATCGGTACGACGACGGGCGCGGTGAGCAGGTCACCGCCGCGCACCCACAGGGCGGTCAGCGCGCACACCGGCAGGAACAGCACGCCGTACAGCGTCAGGGACGCGCCGAACAGCAGCTGGTCCACAAAGCCGAGCAGCAACATCACGGCCGCGCAGAACAGCCCCCCGCCGAGCCCGGTGAGCCGGGGGCCCGGCATCTCGCCCGGCGGCACCGGGCGGGTGACCGGCCGCGCGGCACGATCCGTCTCCCGTGCGGATCTGCTCTCGCCCGTCCGCCGTCGCGCCTGCGACGGCAGTGACGCGGACGGTGTGCCGCGTCGCCGTGCGTCGTTCGGGGGTCGCCTTCTGCGTTGCTCCATTGGGCCAACTTAGGTCTGTTTATGTGCCGAATCGGCCCTCAGACACGCCGATGCCAAGAGCTCGGTCGGGCGTACGACGCTCCAGCGAGCCCGCCGACGTGGACGCCGTAGACTGGTGGATCGGCCAGTGTCTCTGGCCCCTGGCAGCCCCTGGCCCCTCTCATCTACGGGAAGTCGCAACGTGTCGCTCACGATCGGAATCGTCGGCCTGCCGAATGTCGGCAAGTCGACCCTGTTCAACGCCCTGACCAAGAACGACGTGCTGGCGGCCAACTACCCGTTCGCCACGATCGAGCCGAACGTCGGCGTCGTCGGCGTCCCCGACGGCCGGCTGGCCAAGCTGGCCTCGATCTTCAGCTCCGAGCGCATCCTTCCGGCCACGGTCGACTTCGTGGACATCGCCGGTATCGTGCGCGGCGCCTCCGAGGGCGAGGGCCTGGGCAACAAGTTCCTCGCGAACATCCGCGAGTCCGACGCGATCTGCCAGGTCATCCGCGCTTTCAAGGACGAGAACGTCGTGCACGTCGACGGCAAGGTCTCGCCGAAGGACGACATCGAGACGATCAACACCGAACTGATCCTCGCCGACCTGCAGACCATCGAGAAGGTCCTGCCGCGCCTCCAGAAGGAGTCCCGGATCAAGAAGGACGTGGCTCCCAAGGTCAAGGCCGTCGAGGAGGCCAAGGAGATCCTGGAGAAGGGCGACACGCTCTTCGCCCACGGCATCGTCCAGGGCACCGAGCGCAACGAACTGCTGCACGACCTGCACCTGCTCACCACCAAGCCGTTCCTCTACGTCTTCAACGTCGACGAGGACGAGCTGGTCGACGAGGACTTCAAGAACGAGCAGCGCGCCCTGGTCGCCCCGGCCGAGGCGATCTTCCTCAACGCCAAGCTGGAGGCCGACCTCGCCGAGCTGGACGAGGAGGAGGCCCTGGAGCTGCTGGAGTCCGTCGGGCAGCACGAGCCCGGCCTGGCCACGCTGGCCCGCGTCGGCTTCAACACCCTCGGGCTGCAGACCTACCTGACGGCAGGCCCCAAGGAGTCCCGTGCCTGGACGATCAAGAGGGGCGCCACGGCCCCCGAGGCGGCCGGCGTGATCCACACCGACTTCCAGAAGGGCTTCATCAAGGCGGAGGTCATCTCCTTCGAGGACCTGGTCGATGCGGGCTCGGTCGCCGAGGCCCGCGCCAAGGGCAAGGCCCGGATGGAGGGCAAGGAGTACGTCATGCAGGACGGCGACGTGGTGGAGTTCCGCTTCAATGTGTAGCGAGTGACTTAACGCCACTTCGCTGATCTGGCAAACGCGCAGGCCAAATGGGGTCTGGCTCTTCGGGGTCAGGCCCCTTGATTTTTACCGTGCTGGATAGGTGCTGGATTTTCTGACCTCTCGTCACCTGTTATCACCTCCCATCACCCGTACCGTGCTGGATGTCGGCGTAGGCGTGGGGCACCACCGGCCTGCGTGCTCGTCGGGGCAGCTGATCTGCAGCAGCGTCGATTTCTCCGCGCTGCAGTCGGCACCGCTGCTGGGGGTTGTCGGAGTCGGCCGCCGACGGCCCCATCGACGACTTCGGCCCCTCGCTGGTCCAACGCTGGCGGCTCCGCGAGGACATGGTTCCGACCGTGGACGGAACCCTCCGGAGAGGGTAGGACCCTACGAATAGCTCGCTCATCCCGATCAAAAAGGTAGGGAGGACTGATCATGTGGTTCGTCCCCGGTCGGAGGGCGATCCGGGAGTCGGGAACGTGCCGACCGCTTTGAGCGTTCGCAGGACCGGTGCTGTCTCCATGGTGTGGATCGCCTTGACCGCCCCCAGACCGTGGGTGAGGTGGCGGTACAGGGCGGCGGTGGCCCAGCACAGGGTGTGCGCCACGAGATTCGTCGGGCCAGTGGTGTGGGCCACGAAGGCGAGTTCGTCATGGCGAGCAAGAGCGGTGGCCACATCATCGAGGTGCGCAGAGGCGACGGCCATCCACAGCAGCGCCTTCACGTTGCCGCCCAGCAGGGCGGGGTCGATCTCGATGTCGAAGAAGATCGCCCCGCAGGCACGGAGGTGGTCCAGTCGGCGTGAGACCGTCGCCGGTGACCAGTCCGTGCCGGCGGCGAGTTCGGCGATGGCTGCTCGTCCGTCCCGCCGCAGTGCGTCCATCAGGGCGAGACCGGCAGGGGAGGGCTGCGATTGGCTGAGAGCCTCTCGAGGGCCGGGACCGTGGCCCGCGCTCGCTCGCCACCGTCCGCACTTCCTGAGCAGGCATGACGATCGCTGGGCCTCGCCTGGTGTGCGGGGCCGTACGGCACGCCGCGGGGATCGCGCGGGGCCGGGCAGCGCGCGGGGCCGGGCAGCCACCCCCGAGGGGTGCTGCCCGGCCACTTCGTACGCCTGGGTCAGGAGCGGCCCGGGGTGATGGTCACCGGCTCCTGCTCCTCCTGGCGAGGCCCGGCGAGGGACTGCCCGGGGTGGCCGGGTTGCTGCCCGGACCGGGTCCGGGGCCACCACGCCTTCGGGCCGATCAGCCCGGTCAGTGTCGGCACCAGGAGCAGCGCCATGACGAAGGCGGTCAGCAGGATGCCGAACGCCACCGCGAAGCCCATCTCTTGCAGCATCGAGTTGTCCGCCAGCATCAGGACACCGAAGGTGCCCGCCAGGATGACGGCGGCGGATCCGATCGTCGGGGCCGACCGGGAGACGGCGAGACGTACGGACTCGGCCGTGGACTTGCCGTTGAGCACCTCCTCGCGCAGCCGCGCCACCATGAGGATGTTGTAGTCGGTGCCGATGGCGACGACGAAGAGGTACACCACGATGGGCAGCGAGAACAGCAGCCCCGCCTCCCCCTTGACGTTCTGGAAGAGGAAGACCGTCGAGCCCAGCGTGGCGGCGAAGCCCAGGCCGACCGCGAGCATCAGGTAGAGCGGGGCGACGACGCTGCGCAGCAGCAGCCCCAGGATGAGCAGGATGGCGAGCGCGGCGATCGGGAAGACCAGCGTGTAGTCGTGCTCGACGGCGTCCTCGATGTCGGCGAGGACCGCGGTCTTTCCGCCCACCAGCGCCTTCGTGCCCTCGGGCGCGTCCTTGTGCACGGTGTCCCTGAGGTCGCCGGCGACCAGGTTGATGGCCTCGTCGGAGGAGGGCCGGAACTTCAGCACCACGTTGTACTGGGCGACGTCGCCCTTGGGGCTCAGGCGGGCCGGGGAGACCTCGCCGACGCCGGACACCTTGGCGATGGACTGCCGGAACGAGTCGAGGGAGGTCTTGTCGAGCGGCGTGCCCTGACGCGATGTGACGAACACCAGGCTCGGCTCGGTCTCGCCCGCCGAGAAGCTCTTCTGCAGATCCGCGTTGGTGCGGATCGACTCCAGGGACTTGGGAAGCGTGCTCTCCTGGTCGAAGCCGGGCTTGAAGCCGAGCGCCCCGATGGCGAGCACGGCGAGCAGGCCCGTGGAGGCGGCGGCGACCAGGCCGGGCCGCCGCGAGGCGAAGGTCCCGAGCTTGCCGGCCAGACGGTTCTTCGGGGCCCGCTGCCATGCCTTGGACGGCCAGAACGCCTTCGTACCGAGGAGGGAGAAGACTGCGGGCACCAGGGTGAGTGCGGCGACCAGGGTGACAGCGACGGAGATCGCGAGGGACGGGCCCATCGCGCGCAGGTTGCCCATGGTGGAGAACAGCAGGGCCAGGAAGGCGACGATCACCGCGC
Source organism: Streptomyces sp. NPDC007905 (assembly GCF_042959345.1). NCBI lineage: Bacteria > Bacillati > Actinomycetota > Actinomycetes > Kitasatosporales > Streptomycetaceae > Streptomyces > Streptomyces sp. NPDC007905. The sequence continues at coordinate 346,025 of NZ_JBIBKS010000005.1, forward strand.
CCGCGGCGGAGGCAATGGTCTCGCCGACTCGCGAGACGGAGTCGATGAGGGCCCGCTTGGGCTCGCGCCCCTCGCGCAGGTGCTCCCGGTACCGGAACAGCAGGAACAGGATGTAGTCGGTTCCCACACCGAAGAGGACCACGATCAGGATCGCGGAGTTGCTGCTGTCCGCCTCGAGGCCGAAGAGGGAGCTGGCGGTGGCGATCAGGCCGTTGGCCACGATGAACATCAGCGCGATGGTGAGGACCGGCAGCAGCGCGATGAGCGGACTGCGGAAGATGACCCCGAGCAGGACGATGATCAGGAGCAGCGTGGCCATCATGATCATGGCGTCCGTGTTGCCGGCCGCCTCCTTGGCGTCGAGCGCCAGGGCCGTGGGGCCGGTGACCCCCATCTTCAGCCCGGTGCCCCGGAGCTGCTCCTTGCCGTCCGAACGGAGCTTGCGGACGGACTCCTGGCCTTTGTCGGTGGCCGGGTCCTTCTCGGCGGAGACGACGCTCGCGAGCGCCATTCTGCCGTCCTTGGAGACCGCCTCGGGCGAGGTCAGGACCTTGTCGAAGGTCTCGTACCGCTTGGCCTGGAACTCCCCGGCCACCTTGGCGACGGTGGCCTTGTCGGCGGCCGTCAGCCTGCCGCCGTCGGTCCGCTGGAAGACCACCACGGCAGCGGGGGTCTCCTGCTGCGGGAACGCCTTCTCCTGGATCTTCGTGACCTGGACCGACTCGTACCGGGAGGGCAGGAAGTCGGCCTGGTCCGTACTGGACTTCAGCGTGGGAGCCAGGGTGGCCAGTGCGACCGTGGCAACGATCCAAGCCAGGATGACCAGCCAAGGCCGGTTGACGGTGAACCGTCCTATCCGTCCGAACACGACGCTCCTTTGGAAAGGGATGGTGGTGCGCGGCCGCAGGTCTGCGGCATGGCAGCACCTAGGGCCGCCCGGTGCCCGGACGGCGCGACACCACGCGGGATGGGAGGCAGCGCATAACCCCGGCGGCACGCGGGCATGCCCCTCGAGTCGTGGCCGGGATGCGAGCGCTGCCCGCCCAGTCTCCCGCGTCGACTCGGAAGCACAGGCTCCGAGCGGGCTGGTCGACACGTTGTTGACAGCCGGGGTTGATCTTCCGGTGGAATGTCGCCCGAACCGAGGGCCGTGCGTCCGCGGGACCTTCCCTCGCTGTCCTCTTGCGGACAGCCGGGAGGGATTCCCTGTCCCGGCCGGGCGTCCCTTTCCTACCGTTCGGCGTGGTGGGCCGTGACGACGCAGACGTGCCCCGGGGGAGGGGTAGATGTCGCAGGTGGCCACGCTGGACGCTCAGGCGCGCGGCCGTTCGGTGCTTTCCCGGATCGCCGCAGGTGAGGACGAGCTGGAATCCCGCCTTGCCGCCGGCCTCGCGCGGGTGGAGGAGCGGCTCCGGGAGTGTGCCGCGGGGGCGGCCGACCCGCGTGTGGCCGAGGTGGTCGGCTATCTCGTCGCGGCGGGCGGCAAGAGGCTGCGCCCGCTGCTCACCCTGGTGGCCGCCGAGTTCGCGGAACCCGGTGCTCCGGGTGTGGTGGACGCCGCCGTGATCTGCGAGCTGGTCCACGTCGCCTCGCTCTACCACGACGACGTGATGGACCAGGCCCACATCCGGCACGGAGTGCCCAGCGTCAACGCGCGCTGGAGCAACTCCGTCGCCGTCATGGCGGGCAACTGGCTGCTCGCCACGTCCGCCCGGCTCTGCGCCGACCTGGTGGCACAGACCCTCGCGCTGCACGCCGAGGCTTCCGCACGACTGGTGCGGGGCCAGCTGCGGGAACTGCTCGGTCCGGGCGCGGACGACGACCCGCTCGACCACTACTTCGGCGTGGTCGCGGACAAGTCGGCCACACTGATGTCCCTCGCGCTGCGGCTCGGCGCGCTCCAGGCCGGGGTGCCCACCGCCGTGGCCGACGCGCTCGCGGAGTACGGAGAACATCTCGGCGTGGCGTTCCAGATCGCCGACGACCTGCTCGACATCACCTCGTCGTCCGGGCTGAGCGGAAAAGAACAGGGCAAGGACCTCGCGGTCGGCGTGGCCTGCTTGCCCGTCCTGCTCGCCCGCGCTGACGACGATCCCCGTGACGACGAACTGCGGTCCCTGCTGAGCACCCCCTCGGGGGTGGCGGGCGAGGCGCACCGCCGGGCCCTCGAACTGCTGCGCCAGTCCCCGGCCATGGCGCGGGCTCGCACGCTGATGAACGAGCGGCTCGAGCAGGCCCGTTCGGCCCTGCACCGGTTGCCTTCCGGGCCACCGTCGCGCGCCCTGGACGCACTGTGTGATGTGGTGGCCCATCGCACGTCATAGCGCGTGCCGGATCGGACAACCGTGCCGGACCTGTTCCGGGGTGATCGCCACCACTCCGCGACCCGCTTCGGAAGTGACTCATGAAGGTGGACCACGACATGACGCGCGTGACCGGGCTGCGCCGGATCCGCGGCGTGGTCCGGCGGGGCAGCGCACAGGCCAGCGTGGTGATCGGCTGGGGCACCGTGCACGGCCGGTCGGTCGTCACGTACGCCCATGACGCGAACGTCGGCGAGGCAGGTCTCCTCGTCGTCGTACGCGAAGTGCGCGACGCCCGACGTCCCGGCGTGCACGTCGGTGCCGCCCAGACCGCTCTGGGAGACCTCCTTGCCGGTCATCGCCTCGACGACGCCGGGGCCTGTGATGAACATCTGGGAGGTGTCGCGGACCCTGAGCACGAAGTCCGTCAACGCCGGTGAGTAGGCGGCGCCGTCGGCGCACAGCCCGAGCATCACGCTGGAGGCAGAGCTGGTGCACCCCTACTACGCCGCCGAGCGCGGCCTGGTCGACGACGTCGACGTCGTCGACTCCGCCGAGACCCGCGAGGTGCTGATCGGCGCGCTCGCGATGCTGCTCGAGAGGCACGCCCCGCTGCCGGTGCGCAAGAACGGGAACCAGCCGGCATGACGTTCCAGGGGTGCAGGTCCGCATCCTCCTCACGAGGGAGACGGATGACCCCACAGACTGATGCGCGGCGGCGCCGCAGCGAAGAAAGTGGATTACATGCTCAAGAACACAGTTCCGGGCGTGCCGCGTTGGGCAGTCCGCACCGCCTACGCCGTACCGTTGGTCACCTTGCCCTCGAGCCTGTGGCGGCTCGCTCTGGCCGCCGGGCTCCCGGTGACGTCGGAGCCGTTGCGCACGGGCTGGGGCGTGGCATACGTCGTGGTTCTGACGGTGGTCACGGAGGGGCTCGCCCTGCTCACACTCGGCCTGGTGCAGCCGTGGGGTGAGGTCGTGCCGCGCTGGATGCCGCTGATCGGCGGCCGGCCGGTGAGCCCGCTCGCGGCGGTGGTCCCGGCGCTCGCCGGGTCGTTCGTGCTGTTCGCTCTGAGCCTTCTGGTCGGTTTCGTTCAGGGCGGCAATCTGGCGGCCGGCGTTCTGACGGACACCCGGGCCCAGACGGTCCTCCTCGCCGTCTGCTACACCCCGCTGCTCGCCTGGGCCCCGCTCCTCGCGGTGTCGGCGATCGCGTACTACCGGCGGCGCACCACCTCGGCTTCGGTGCTGGAGGGGGTGCTCGAGCACCAGTGAGCGGCGGCGGGACCCCCCGCGCAGACGAATCTCCACGATTTCCTCGGCATGTATATAGAGGTATTCAATGGACGAGGGCGCTCCGGCCCGTCGATATCTAGGGTTCAACCATGTCGACCGAACGGGGCCCGTTCTCAACTTCGCGGTGTGACAAGCGATTCGGTCGACCGAAATCGATGGCACTGATGACAGTGGCCTGGTCCGAAATCCCCATTGCCGGGTCGGCTACGGACCGGACCGCCGCCGCGAGGATGGAGTGGAATCCATGCAAGGACACGTGCCGCCATTCGCGGTGATTTCCGGCGCCCAAGTGGACGGGGTGCTCACGGGGCACGAGCAGCAGGTGACGAAGCTGATCGAGGCCGCCTACCGGACGCACGGCCAGGGCGACACGGTGAACCCGCCGTCCTACTTCCTGCGCTTCCCGGACCGCCCGAGCGCGCGCATCATCGCGCTGCCAGCGTCGATCGGCGGCGAGACCCAGGTGGACGGTCTCAAGTGGATCTCCAGTTTTCCGGAGAACGTGGCCGCCGGGATACCCCGCGCCTCGGCGGTGCTGCTGCTCAATGACCAGGACACCGGATACCCGATCGCCTGCCTGGAATCATCCATCATCAGCGCCGCGCGTACCGCCGCCTCGGCGGCCCTGGCCGCCGACGTCCTCACCCGGGAGCACGGCCGCCCGCGCCGGATCGGCTTCTTCGGCGTGGGCCTGATCGCCCGGTACGTGCACACCTACCTCGCCGCGAACGGCTGGACGTTCGACGAGGTAGGGGTGCACGATCTGGCGCCCGAGCACGCCGCCGGGTTCGCCGGCTACCTCAGCGGCGACGGCGGCGAGAAGGTCACGATCCATGACCGGGCCGAGGACCTGATCCGAGAGTCGGACCTGGTGGTGTTCGCGACGGTGGCCGGTGCCCCCCACGTCACCGACCCGGCGTGGTTCGCCCACAACCCGCTGGTCCTGCATGTCTCATTGCGCGACCTGTCCCCGGAGATCGTGCTGGCCTCGGCCAACATCGTCGACGACGTGGAGCACTGCCTCAAGGCCAACACCTCGCCCCACCTGGCCGAACAGCTCACCGGCAACCGTGACTTCGTCCACGGCACCCTGTACGACGTCCTGACGGGGCGGGCACCCGGGCACGACGGAAGCAGGCCGCTGGTGTTCTCACCGTTCGGCTTGGGCATCCTCGACCTCGCACTCGGCAAGCACGTGTACGACCAGGTGGCCACCGCCGGCGAGCTGATGGTGGTGCCGGGCTTCTTCCACGAGCTCAGCCGCTACGGATCGAGGGGCTGAGGGTTTGCCTATCGTCAGCGTTCCTGAGCAGTTCAATCAGGAAGACCTGTACCTCGATCTGCACGCGACCATGGACCTGCCGGTCTACCTCAAGTGCGAGGGTTTCAACTTCGCGGGGTCGATCAAGATCAAGGCGGCCACCGAAATGGTGGACGCCGCCGAGCGCGAGGGGCTTCTCGGCTCCGACTCGATCCTGATCGAGTCCTCGTCCGGCAACCTGGGCGTGGCCCTCAGCATGATCGCCGCGAGCCGCGGCTACGCCTTCGAGTGCGTGACGGACGCCCGGTGCAACCTGGCCACCCGGCTCCTGATGGAGGCCATGGGAAGCCGGGTGAAGGTGATCACCGAAGAAGACCCGGAGCGCGGTCTGCTCGGTGCCCGCCTCGACTACGTGGCCAAGCAGTGCGAGGCCGATCCGCGGTACGTATGGCTGAACCAGCACGCCAACCCGAACAACTGGAAGGCCCACTACCGGAGGACCGCGCCCGCAATCGCGGACCGCTTCCCGGGCCTGGACGTACTGTTCATCGGGGCCGGCACGACCGGGACCCTGATGGGCTGTGCCCGGTACTTCCGCCAGACGAACCCCAGGGTGACCGTCGTCGCGGTGGACAGCGTCGGCTCCGTCACCTTCGGCACGCCGCCGGGCCTGCGGATGATTCCCGGCCTGGGCGCCGGCGTTCGGCCGCAGCTGCTCGACGAGTCCTTCGTGGACCACGTCGTGCACGTTCCGGAGGCGGAGACGGTCCGGGTCTGCCATCGGCTCGCCCGGACCGGATTCCTGTTCGGCGGCTCGACGGGAACCGTCATCGCCGGCGCGAGTCACTGGCTTGCGGAGCACCGGCCTGGGGATGACGTCACGGCGGTGGCGATCGCGCCCGATTTCGGCGAGCGCTATCTCGACACGCTTTATCACAGCAATTGGGTGCGGGAATTCTACGGCTCGGACGTCCTGGACGGCCTTGCCCACGACTCGCAGTACACGCACTGACCAGAACGGAGTGGAATGACCATGACGAATCCCTTTGAGGACAAGGACGCCGATTACTACGTCCTGGTGAACGACGAGGGCCAGCACTCCCTGTGGCCCGCCTCCGTCGACGTCCCGCGGGGGTGGGTCACCGTGTTCGGGCAGGACGGCCGGCAGGCCTGCCTGGACTTCATCGAGCGGAACTGGACCGATATGCGCCCCAAGAGCCTGATCGCCGCGACGGCGCGGCAGGCGGGCTGAGGCACCGCCCGGGCTGCCGCGCGGGCACCGTGAAGATGGGCGCCGGGCTGCCGCTCCAGCGCCCATCGAGGGACTGCAACGGTCCCGCTTCTACGGCGTGCTGCGGGCCCTGGCCGGCCTCGGGGCCGGTATCAGGCCCAGTTCCGCTGCCCGCACCCCGGCCTGGAAGCGGGAGCTGGCGCCGAGCAGCGACATGACCTCCGCCACGTAACGGCGGTAGGTCCGCACCGAGACGGCCAGATCACGGGCGGCAACCTCGTCGGTGACCCCGGCCTGCAGGGCGCCCAGGATCCGCTGGGCCAGGGCGGCGCGGTCGCGGTCGCCGAAGACGATGATCTCGCTCGCGGGCACGGCGTCGCTCCACACGTTCTGGAAGAAGGTGCGCAGGGCGTGCAGCACCTCCGGCACCCGGATCACCGAGGAGCGACGCCCGACTGAGGACTCGGCCACCACGAGTGCGGCGCCGCCGTCGACGATGAGCGCCTGCAGCGGGGGGATCCTCGCGACGCGGACCGCCACCGGCCGCGCCCTGCCGAACTGCTCGCGGACGAACCCTTCGTCGAGCAGGGGAGGGGTGGTGAGCAGGCGTATCGCGACCCCCTCGGCCGCGTCGCAGAGCAGGTCCCGCTCCGCTCCCTCCGAGTGGCGCGCGGCCCGGTCCGAGACGCTCGGCCGTCGCGCATGGACGATCTCGATGCTCCGCGAAGCCCCCTTGACCAGGATGCGGGCGGTGTCGAGGACGACGGCGCAGTCGTTCTCCACGGTGGTGATCAGCTGTTCCTGCGCACTGCGGTCGCGGTGGATGGCCACGGACGACTCGATGAGGGCCCGTACCTCGAACAGTGCTTGTTCCAGTTCGTCCTCGCGCCGATCGGACACGTCTTCTCTCTCCCCGTTTCCCCTGAGCCGGGTGGGCCCCCCGCAGAACGGCCCACCCGGAGATGCCTCTGTCTGTCCGGTCAGGCCGACAGCAGGCCGCACTCCACCGCGCGGACTCCGGCCTGGAAGCGGGAGCTGGCGTCGAGTGCCCGCATGATCTCGGCGACGTACCGCCGGTAGGTGCGCAGTGACACGTTGATCTCGCGGGCGGCCGCCTCGTCGGTGTGGCCCGCGCGCAGCCGCTCCAGGATGTTCCGGACGAGTTCGGTGCGCAGGCGGGGGCTGAGCCGCAGGTGGTCCGCGAGGTCGCGGCTGCCGGACCAGGCGCCGGCGAGGAGCAGTTCCAGGGCGCGCACGGCGGCGGTGTCGTGGACGACGGCGAATTGCCCCTCGGCCGCGTGAGGGGGCGCCGGGACGAGCGCGACCCTGCCGTCGACCACGAGGAGCCTGCGCAGTTCCCTGTCGGTGACGCGGGCGTCGAGTCGTGACTCCGGGATCGGACGGAGCCGGTCCGCGCAGAGCTGCATGGCGTCGGCGGTGCACAGCACCCGGACGGTCGTACGGACCGGGCTGCCGGCAAGGAGCCGGAGGGCGGACTCGGTGAACTCCCCGAGGCCGGTGAGGGCGATGGAGACGGAATGCCGGGCGGTGCCGATGAGCTGCTCCATGGCAGCACCGAGCTGGGCTATGTTGTTGCGCGCGACGGTACTGGGAAGCACTTGGCGCTCGCGGTGCATCGAGACCGTGGACTCGATCAAGGCCCTGGCCTGGAGCAGCGCCTGCTCCAGGTGAGCGGCGTGGCCACCGGCCCAGCCGCCCGTCGTACGCAGGGCCGATGGTTCAACTGTCACGTTCAATGCGTGTAACCCCCGTGATGTTCAGACCCTGCCGGCGGACTTCCGCTCCGCGTTCCCTGCCGGTGGGTCCCCCGTTTGTGAGCCGACATGACGGTCACCCAACTCGACCGCTCCCGTACCCGGAGTTAGCTGACAGCTATCGGCGAGGCCCACGTTGGCGGAGTCTCGCCGGATTGTCAACTGACAGCTAATCTGCAAAACTGGCGGGCGGCCAAGGGCATGTCCAAGGGGGTGACCGGAGGGAGATTCACATGTCCGAGAGCGACGAACGGCCCGTGCTGGCGGTGCGTCTGGACAATCTCTTCAGGACGGTTCGCCCCAAGGGCAGGCACTGGACCAATGCCGAGGTCGCGGAGGAGCTGAAGCGGGCCAACCCCGAACTCCGTGTGGGCAGCGTGTACTTGTCGCAGTTGCGGACCGGCAAGCGCTGCAATCCCTCACCGGACCTCCTGGCCGCCCTGGCTCGCTTCTTCGGTGTGTCGGTCGCCTACTTCTTCGACGACGAGGTCGCCGAGTCCGTCCTCAGCGAGGTCGCCGCCATCGAGGCCCTGCGGCAGGCAGGGGTGCGCGCCGTGGCGATGCGGGCGGCCGGGATGAAGAAAGAGAACCTCCAGGCCATCACGGCCATCATGGACCAGTACAGGCAGCTGCAGGGGCTTCCGCCCGTCACCGACCCCTCGGCCACGGAGTGAGGGGAGGCCAGGGCCGGTGAGAGGTAGCGGGAAGAGGCGGGCGGCCGATCAGGTCCGCCGCAGCCAGCTCAAGAGGCTCCGCAAGGACGGCGTACGGCGCATCGCCGCACTCGATCTGCCGGACGTGGCCGATGTGGCGGAACTCTGCTGCCACTTGGGCGAGGTTCGAGGCCGTCCCATCACGCTGGTCCCGATGCAGATGCCTGCGTCGCACCCGTGCGGCATGTGGGTCGCCGCACGCGACGAGGATCTCATCTTCTACGACGCCAACACGACCAGCGCGCATCAGGAGCACATCATCTTGCACGAGCTGGGTCACATCATTTGCTGCCACCGCGGGGCAGGCTGGCTGGACGAGGCGAGTGCCCGCCTCCTCTTCCCCAACCTGGACCCCGACATCGTGCGTGACATGCTCCTGCGCGCGACCTACGACGACGTCCAGGAACAGGAGGCGGAGGTCATCGCCTATCTGCTCGCCCAGCGGGTGGGCACCGCCAAGGAGCGCCACGGCGTGTCCGAAGCCGAGGAGCCGGACGACGGCAGAGCACCCGGGAGCGACGCCATGCTCAGCCGGATCGAACGCACCCTGTTCTGACGTGGGTCACTCATGCCCCGGCGGACGCCACCTCCTCCGCCAGAATCGATACGGCCCGCCGGATGTCGTCCTCGCGGTGCTCGCTGGTGGCGAAGAACCGCAGCCTCGCGAGCCCCTCCTCCACAGCGGGGTGGAAGATCGGATCGGCGATGACCCCGCGGGCGAACAGCCGGTCCGCGACGCGCAGGGTCTTCGCCGAGTCGCGGAGGATGCAGGGCACGATTGGCGTGCCCGCGCTGGAGCCCGTCGCCAGACCGGCCGAGGCCGCCAGTTGGAGGAACAGTTCGGCGTTCCGCTGCAGCGCGCGCACCCGGTACGGTTCCGCGACGATCAGCTCGGCGGCGGCCAGCGCCGCGGCCGCGTTGGCGGGGGTCAGGCCGACGCTGTAGACGAAACCCGGCAGCGTGTGCCGCAGCCACCGCACCATCCGGGGCGAACCGCCGAGGTAACCGCCGCAGCTGGCGAAGGCCTTGGAGAGGGTGCCCATCCACAGGTCCACGTCGGAGCGGTCGACGCCGAAGAACTCGCCGACGCCACGGCCGCGTTCGCCGACGGTACCGATGCTGTGCGCCTCGTCGACCATCAGCAGGGCCCCGTAACGCTTCTTCAGGTCGATCACCGCGGGCAGGTCGACCAGGTCGCCGTCCATGCTGTACGCGCCCTCGACCGCGATCAGCACCCGCCTGAACCGGGACCGGTTGACCTGCAGCGTGTAGTGCAGCTGCTCGATGTCGTTGTGGGCGAACGGACGCCGCGCCGCCCCGGACAAGGCGCAGCCCTGAAGAATGCTGTCGTGGGCCAGCGCGTCGTGCACCACGAGGTCCCCGGTGCCGACGAGGTGCCCTATCGCGGTGACGTTGGTGGCGTGGCCGCTCACCAGCGCCAGGCAGTCCCCGACGCCCAGGAAGTCCGCGAGTGCCCGCTCCAGCCGTACCGTGAGGTCCCGTTCGCCGGAGAGTGCCCGGCTCGCGGAGACCGAGGTCCCGTACCGCTCCACCGCCTGATGCACGGCCTCGTTGACCGCGGGATGGCCGGAGAGCCCCAGGTAGTTGTAGCTGCCGAAGGACAGGAATTCCCGGCCCCGGACCACGGTCGTGTCACGGATGTTGCCCTCATGGACCCGGAAGTACGGGAAGTCCGCACCGCTGCCGACGATCGAGCTCACGCGCTCCTCGAACTGCCGCACCTCCGGGAAGTCGTCGACGCACGCGGTCACGGCATCCCAGTCCGCCTGCGTCTCCTGGGGCAGCGACGCCCCGGGGGCAGGCGGCTGGGCGAGGTGCGGATCGACCAGCCGGATCAGCCGCTCGACGGTCAGGTCGGGCGAGAACATCTCATCGGTGCGGAAGCCCGGTATCCGCTTCCCGATGTTGACCTCCAGTTCCTGCAGCATCAGGGAGTCGAAGCCGAGGTCGGTCACCAGCGCCGTCCGCTCGGTCAGAGCCGAGAGGGGGAAGACGCCGGTCCGGGACACCTCTTCGAGCACGAGGGACGCAGCGGAGGTACCGCCGGTCCGCGCCCCGGAGGGCGTTGCCGGGGGCGATTCCACCAGCCCGGACCGGTTCCCCCACCGGTTCGCCGCCACTGCCTCGGGGGCGTGGGGGGTGCCCCCGCCCTCGCGGGCCGACTCGTCCACCACCCAGTGGTGGCGCGGGGCGAGCGGACTCGGCGGCAGGGTGCACGGGGGCATGCGCTCGGTCACCGGACGGAGTCCGGAGCCGGTGACGGCACGCTCCGCGAGCCGGGCCAGCGCGGCCGTGCGTGCCTCGGCGGACAGCGAGCCCGGCACGGGTACGGAGACCTCCGGCGGCTCACCGGGTGGCACGGTGCCGACCGCCTGCCCAGGCCCGAGTACTCCGGTACGGCCCGCCGCCACGGCCTCGGCCGCCGAGGTCAGCCGGGTGGCGGCGTCAGCGGCGTCCTCCGCCAGCAGGGCGAGTCGTTCCGGGAGGGGAGCCCGGCGAGCCAGGGTGACCGCCACCCCGGCCAGCGGCGGCTGGTCGTCGGCGATGGTGTGCGCCAGTTCCCGGGCGTAACGGGCCAGCCCGGCGCGGTCGCGTGCGCTGAGCACCAAGAGGTGCGGCCCCGCGTCCGCCGCTGCGGGACGCTCCGGTTCCGTGGTGCTCTCCTCCACGACCAGGTGGACACCGGTGCCGCCGAAGCCGAAGGCGCTCACCCCCGCCCGGCGCGGCTGCCCGGACCCGGGCCATCGGGTCGGCGCCGTCGGGATGGTCAGCCGCGCGGCGTCGAGGCCGGAACGGTCGGCCAGGTCGAACTCCGGCTGCGGCGGTATCACCCCCTTGTGGACCGCCAGGACCGTCTTGATGAGTCCGGCCATTCCCGCGGCGTTGAGCGAGTGCCCGACCACTGCCTTCACCGCGCCCAGGAAGGCGGGTGCACCCCGCTCACCGCGCAGTTCACGCAGGGCACTTATCTCGACCGGATCGCCGACCGTGGTCCCGGTGCCGTGCGCCTCCAGGTAACCCACCGAGTCCGGAGCCAGGTCCGCGTCACGGTAGGCCCGGCGCAGCGCTCGGAGCTGACCGGACGCCTGGGGGTGCATACCGCCCGGCACCGCCCCGTCATTGGCCGTACCCACACCCCGGATCACCGCATAGACCCGGTCGCCGGCTGCGAGCGCATCGGCCAGGGGCCGCAGCACCAGGACGCCGGCACCCTCTCCCAGGACGAAGCCATCGGCATCTGCGCCGAACGGCAGGCACCTCCCGCTGCGTGAGATGGCGCCGACCCGGCACAGCCCCACCAACAGGTCCGGTGTCAGCATCAGTTGGGCCCCGCCCGCGAGTGCGATGCGGCATCGGCCCGCGCGCAGTGCGAACACGGCGTTGGCCACGGCCATGAGCCCGCCGGAACACGCCGAGTCCAGCGCATAGCTCTCGCCATGCAGATCGAAGACCGAACTGACGCTGTTCGGACCCATGTTGAGCAGCAGCCCGGCGACGGACGTGCCGTGCAGCCCGTCGACCGCGCGCACCATCTCGAGCCACCCCGGATCGGTCGCCCGCGCGCCGAACTCGCCGCCGGCCAGCTGACGCATCCGGAGGCGCATGGTGCTGAGCTCGCGGTAGCCGCCCTCGGTGAGCGCCGTGATCACCGAGGTCTCCTCGCGGTCGAAGCCCTCGGTCTCCCACCCCGCGTCCTGAATCGCCTCACGGGCGAGGTCGATCAGCAGCCGGGCCTGAGGATCCATCGCCCTGGCCCGCCGCGGCGGAATGCCGTAGTGCACGGCGTCGAAGTGGCCCACATCCGGCAGCAGCGCCATGGTGTCCGTGTAGGCCGCGGACGTTTCGCGGAAGTTGTCGCTGAGAAAGGCCGCGGTGCGCCACCGCGAGTCCGGGACCGTGCCGAAACGCGGCTCCGGGGCGGTCAGCAGCCGCCAGTACTGGTTCACATTCGGTGCCCCCGGAAACCGGCAGGCCATGCCTACGATCGCGACGTCGTCACGCCGCGTGCGCTCCAAATCCACGTGAATCTTCCCCCGTCACAGATGTCATCCACCAGCCGCCAGGCGCGCGCGCCACCAGTCCACCGTCACCTTGACCTGCTCGTCGACGGGGGTGGATCGCACAGCGAATGCAGCTTCGTAAGCGCTCGAGTCGACTACGAAGGGGTAGTCGAACTGATAACGGACCTCCTTCAGTTCCCGGATCAGCGGGACGAAAACTCCGGCGACTCCCAGTACGGCCGGCGGCAACCTGCGCACCGCGACCGGCTCCACTCCCGCCTGAGCGGCAAGTCGGCGGACCATCTCCCGGGTGGACTGCGCGGGCTGGGTCGGGACGTGCCAGACCCGGCCCCAGGCCCGTTCCTCGCCCGCGACCTCGACCAGCGCCCCGGCCACATCCGGGACGTAGCTCCAGCTGTGTGGGGCGTCCGGATCCCCGAGCGTGGAGACCGGCTTGCCGCGCAGCAGCCGTGGCACGACCCGCGCGGCCAGGTGCCCGCCGTCGGTCACCCCGGGCCCGAAGAAGTCCGAGGCCCGCACCTCGACCGCCCTGATACGGCCCTGTTCGTGCAGCCTCCGGGCTTGCTCCCACACGCCGGCGCGCACCCGCCCCTTGGTGCCGGTCGCGGCAAGCGGCAGCTCCTCGGTCATGGGACCGCTCACCGGACCGTAGCCGTAGAGGTTGCCCAGCATGACCAGGACCGCTCCGGTCGCCTCGGCCGCCGCGCAGACCGACGAGGCCAGCGACGGCCATTCACCGGCCCAGCGGTGGTAGGGCGGTGAGGCACAGCTGTAGATCGCGTCTGCGCCCTGCGCGGCCTCGGTTAGTCCCTTGTTGTCCCTCGCGTCCAACGCGACGTGTTCGATACCGGGCTCCGGGCGTCGGCCCGACCTGGTGACGACCCGTACCGAATGTCCCTGGTCGGCCAGCAGTCGTGCGGTGGCCGCCCCGGCCGGTCCAAAACCTAAAATGATCGAAAGGCTCACATGTGAACACTAGCGCGACTGGCGGCCGTCGCAGCGCCCGCTCACCGTCTGGAGGCGACGATATTACTAATACGTAACGTAACGTCAGAAGGCCTGCCAGCGCGCCCGATTGCGCTGGCCAGCGGGGGGTGCGCCGAGCTGGGGAAGGTGCTGGAGTGCCAAGGCGTCACGGGGCGCCGCCCGGAACCGCTCCGAGGCAGGTACCGTTCGAATCATGGATGTTTCTCGAACGAGTGCCGCTGACATCAAGGCCACCGCGCGCCAGCTGCTGGTGAAACTGGGCGCCGGAGGAGTGACCCTGGAGGCCGTTGCGTCCGACGGCGGCCTTGACGTCACCGACGTGGAGGCCGTCTTCCCGCACCGGGACGATCTGCTGACCGCGCTGGTCATCGATGCCTACAACGACTCCGGCGCCGCGATGGAGCGGGCCGATCAGGCCGCCAGGGACACCGGCGCCCCGGGGGGCGCACGGCTCCTCGCGGTCGCCCGCGCACTGCGGCAGTGGTCCTTCGACAACCCCGCCGAGTTCACGCTGATCTACGGCTCGCCCGTTCCGGACTACCACGCCCCGCAGGACACCGTCCCGCCCGCCTCACGCACCCCCGCGGTGCTGGCCGGCATCGTGCGTTCGGCGCTGGAGTCCGGTGAACTCACCCCGCCCCGGAGGGCGGTGCCGGGTCCGCCACTGCTCCTGCCGGACGCCGTGCAGCTCTTCGGCGGTGTGCCCGAGGCTCCGTTCTCGGACATCATCGAGCGCGGCATCGTGCTGTGGAGCAATCTGATCGGACTTCTGGTGTTCCAGGTCTTCAGCCGCACCCACGACAGCGTCCGGGATCAGTCCGCGTTCTTCGACTTCGCCATCGCCGTGGCGGCCGAAGGCGTCGGACTCGTGGTGCCCTTGGACGAGACCACCGACTAGAACCGTCCGCCGCCTGCGCGGCACGAGGGGGAAGCCACGCCGTGCACATTATCAAGACCCTTTGCTTCGTCATCGCGGCGCTCTCTTCGTATGCCGCGCTTCTCTACCGCCTGTGCCAGGCGAGGCGCAGCTGGCGGGACAATGCCTACCGCGCACTGCTGATCACTCTGCTGTTCCAGTGCCTCACCTTCACCATGGGCGCCGTCGCCATGACGAGCGACAGCTTCCTGGGCGTCGGCAACCTCGCCATCCTAGTGATGCACGTATCGGCGGTCTCCTTCTGCGTCAGTGCGCAGATCATCCTGTTGCGCTGGGCCGCCGCCGAGGACGAGACGGTGCGCAGGACCCGCTACTGGCTGATGGCCGGATTCGCCTTCAACGCGGTGCTCGTCGGGCTCTTCTTCGCGGCTGACGGCCCCGCTCGGCAGGCTTCGGACTTCAATACCGGCAGCGGCGACGGGCTGGTCCTCACCTACCTCCTGGTCTTCATCGTGTCCCAGGCGGTCCCGTGCGTCACCATCTTCCGCCAGTGCGGCCCCTACGCCCGGATGGCCGCCAATGCCTCGCTGCGACAGGCACTGCGGCTGCTGTCCGTCGCCGCGGTGGTCCTCTTCCTCTACTGCCTCGCCAGAACGGTCAACATCCTCACCGCCGCGTCGGGGATCGACATCGGCGACTGGCAGGTCGCCGCCGGGATCTTCAGCGCGGCCGGCATCGTCATCCTCTCCCTCAGCCTGACCATTTCCTCCTGGTGGCCCTCGGCTGCGAAACTGGTCGAGTGGTCGGGTAGTTACCGGTCGTACCGGTCTCTTTACCCGCTCTGGCGGGACCTGTACGAGTCCTTCCCGGACATCGCTCTGGAGCCGCCGGGGACTTCGGTCTCCGGCGTCTCCGACCTCGACTACCGCCTCCACCGCCGGGTCATCGAAATACGGGACGGCTGGCGGGACCTGCGTCCCTACATCGACCGCGCCCCCAGAAGCGTCGTACCGCAGGGCCCCGGGACGAACGAGGAGTCCCGCCAGGCGTTCGCCGAGGCCGCGCAGATCAGACAGGCCCTGCTTGCCAAGCATGCCGGCACCATCCCCGATGACAACAAGGACTCCGGCGACTTCGAAGACCGCGACACGGGCAACTTCACCGCCGAGGTCGCCTGGCTCACCAAGGTGGCGCGGGCCTACCGGAAACTCGGCACAGCCCGTTGAGCACGCCCGCCCGGTCCGCCCCTGCCCGACCGGGCGGGCTTGTCCCGTATCGGTGGACGGCGTTCAGGATCTCCCGTCACTGCTGGACCCTGCGGCGGACGGCGTTCAGGACCTCCCGGCGGACGAGCCCGGCGGGCAGCCGGATCAGCGTCCAGTACCGGCGGAACCGGATCCGGGCCGCCTCGTCGGCGCCGAAGACCCGGGTCTCCGTGCTCAGGACGCCGTCGACGAACTGGAAGTCGAAGGCCACCTTGGTCGACGCGGGCTCCGCATAGGCGCGGAACCACGCCACGCGTGCCCCGTCCGAGTCCTGCGGGGGGAACGGCTCACCGCCGGACACCGCGGCGAGAACCACACCCCGGGCATCGTGCGTCAGCACCGTGAAGCCACTGGAGAGGAACTCGTCGAGGACCGCGCGGGCCGGATCGCGGCGCACCCGGCCGAACGACGCCACCCGCAGCAGCATGCTGAACAGCGGCGTTTCCGACCAGGTGACGTCCATGACCGCCCGGAGGACGGCCTCCCCGGGCCCGTCGATCCGAACCCGGTGCGGGGGCTTGCGGAAGTGCCACTGCGGCATCACGTCGTTCAGACGAGCCCCGGTACTCGCCTCGCGACCGCGCCCGGAATCATCCTCGGCGGTCATTCAGCGGACCGTGGCCTTGCCGAAGCTGCGCACGGTGGCCGGGACGATCAACGCGAACAGGACCGCCAGGGCCACCAGGGACACCAGGCCGGGGTGTGCGGCGGCGAACCCGTCGCCGTGGGCGGTGGTCGAGTTGCCCCACAGCCGCCGGCACTGGTCGGTGACGGCGGTCAGCGGATTCCACTGGGCGACCACGCGCAGCCAGCTCGGCAGCCCGCCCAGCGGGATGAAGGCGCTCGACAGGAACATGAACGGCATGACGATCACGAACCCGAGAGAGCCCACCGCTTCGGCGTTGCGCAGGGCAAGACCCAGCAGCGCTCCGCCCCAGATGGCCACGAATCCGAGCAGCAGAATCAGGCCGAACCCGGCGAGGGCGGCCCAGAAGCCGCCGTGGATGCGCCAGCCGATCGCGTAACCGACCACGGACATGACGACACAGGCGATCGCCGAGAGGAGCAGGTCCGACACCGTCCGCCCGATGAGGACGGCGGACCGGGACATGGGCAGGCACCGGAAGCGGTCCATGAGCCCATTGCTCAGGTCCTCGCACACCCCGACGCCGGTCGTGGTCATCCCCGCGACCATGACCTGGGCGAACACGCCCGCCATGAAGTACTCGCGGTACTCGACGCCCGGCACGTCCATGGCGCTGCCGAGGATGTATCCGAAGGCGAGGACCATGGTCACCGGCATCACGGTGACGGAGAGCAGCTTCTGCGGGACCCGGCGGATGTGCTTGATGTGCCGCCCGATCAGGGCCGCGCCGTCGACGATTACCTCACTCATGCCGCGTTCTCCGCTTCTGCGTCCGGCTCCGATTCCTGGGCCGGTGCTCCGTGCCCAGTCAGGCTGAGAAAAACATCGTCGAGCGACGGCTTGCGCAGACTGAAGTCGACGATGTGCGCGCCCTCGCCCTTGAGCGCGGTGACCGCGGCCGCGATCGAATCGATGCCGCCGTCGACGGGCACGGTCACCTGCCGGCCGCCCTCCCCGACGGACGCCGCGCCGACCCCCCACTCACGCAGGGCCCGCGCGGCGTCCTGCGCCTGCGCCGGGTCGGCGAGGGTCACTTCGAGGCGCTGTCCGCCGACGCCGACCTTCAGCTCGTCGGGGGTGCCTTCGGCGATCGTCCGGCCGTTCTTGAGGACGACGATGCGGTCGGCCAGCTGGTCCGCCTCTTCGAGGTACTGGGTGGTCAGCAGCACCGTCGTACCGCGGGCGGTCTGCTCGCGGACCAGCTCCCACATGGCGATGCGGTTGATCAGGTCCAGTCCCGTCGTCGGCTCGTCGAGGAACACCACGGGCGGGTCGGCGATCAGGCTCGCCGCCAGGTCGAGGCGCCGGCGCATACCGCCCGAGTACGTCTTGACCTGCCGGTCCGCCACCGTGGTCAGGTCGAAGCGCTCCAGCAGGTCGTCGACCCGGCCGGGGACCTCGCGGCGGCCGAGATGGTAGAGGGTCCCGATGAGCCGGAGGTTCTCCAGGCCGGTGAGCCGCTCGTCGACCGCCGCGTACTGTCCGGCGAGCCCGATGTTGCGCCGGACCTCCTTGGCCTGCTTGACGACGTCGAGACCGACGATGCGGCAGCTGCCGGAGTCGGGCCTGAGCAGGGTGGTCAGCAACCGGACCGTGGTGGTCTTGCCGGAGCCGTTGGGGCCCAGCAGGCCCAGGATCGTCCCCGGCGGCACCGCGAGATCGAGCCCGTCGAGGGCCTTGTGACGTTCGTAGCTCTTGGAAAGGTCGCGGGTCTCTATGGCGTACTCCACGCCAGCCTCCTCGATCGATGCAACGACCTGGATCCGTTCGCACACCACCTGCGGCCCGTACGCGGTCGCGAGGCCGGCGGATCGACGCCGTCCGTAACGGTCACGCCTCACCGGCGACGAGCCGGCGGGCGGCCACGACGGTACGCAGTTCCCGGGCCGCTCTCCAATCCACTGTGAATACTTCGATATGGCGCGGCGGTGGCGCGCTTATAACACCCTTCGACCGCGGCGAAGGCATCTCTACACGTTCCTGCACCGAACCGCTTCCCCGGCGGTACGGGGACTGAAAATGGCGTCAACACGGTGGGACGGAGTCCTTCTCGTCCACGGACAGTGAATTATGTGAGGAGAGTTGGTCATGCACGAGCGAGAGCTCCGCGCCTTCGTCTCGATCGCGGAAACAGGCAGGATGGACCAAGCCGCCAAGTGCCTGGGCTATTCCCAGCCGGCCGTCAGCTACCAGATCAAGTGCCTGGAGCAGACCCTGGGCACCAAGTTGTTCGTACGGGACTCGACCGGGACCCGGCTCACCCGCGAGGGGCGCATGATCCTGCCCTCGGCGCGCGCCATGCTCAGCCTGTTCGAAAGCATCAAGAGCGTCGCTGCCTGACCGTGCGGCGCCCGGCGCGACGGGCGGCCGTGCTCGGCCCTGCCAGTGTCGTCATGACCCGCGTATCCGGCCAGCAGCGCATTCAGGCTTTGAAACTGGATTGGTTCACGGCCCGTGAAGCTGTCCAGACTCCTCTGGGTGGAGCGAACCCAGCCTCCCGGCGGGGTCAACCGGCCATGACGCCGACCCTGGTACGGCGTCAGCAGCGTGGCGGACGCCACGCTCCGCCGACCCGCGGTCGGCCGGGTCGCCACCCGCGATGGCACTTTCAGGACACGACGTCGGACTGAGCCGGACACCCCGGCTTAGCGTTGGCGCGCTCGGCGACCTCGACCTCGACCGCGGCAGACGGAGAACGGAATGGGCACGTTGACACGATCGGTACGGCCGGAACCGGCACCGGAGCGGTGCGCGCCCGGGGTGAAGTCTCCGGCCGCACGCACGGCGGGGCTGCGCGGCCGCCCTCCCTACGGCTACCGCGTCACCGCCGGGGCGGACCGGTCGTCGCTCGTCGTCGTTCCCGACGAGGGCACCGCGGCCGTCGTCCGCCGGATCTTCTCCGAGTACCTCGACGGCAAGGGACTCCAGGACATCGCCGAGGGCCTGACGGCCGACGGCATCGCCAGCCCGAGTGCACTGGGCAGAGGGGGAGCCGGCAAGGAGGCATCAGGCCGGTCCGCCCATGCGGCCGGGTCGGCGTCCGCAGCGGCCTGGGCCAAGGGGACCGTGCGGTCGATCCTGGTGAACCCACGCTACGCGGGCGGCCCCTCCGCGGCCCTCCAGCCGATCGTTCCGGCCGCGGTGGCGGAGCGCGTCACCGAACTGTTCGCGGCCCGGCGGGCGGGCGCGGACCGGCCCCTGCCGTCCGGGCGGACGTACGTCCTGCGCGGCCTGGTCCGCTGCACCTGGTGCCACCGGCTGATGCAGGGGACCCACAGCAACGGCGAGTCCTACTACCGCTGCCGTCGCCCCAGAGCCTCTGTGCGGGCCGCCGGCCAGGACGAGCACCCGCGCAACGTGTACGTGCGGGAGCAGACGGCGGTCGGCGCGGTGCTGGCCTGGCTGCGGCACGTGCGCGCCGCGGCGCACGGAGCCGGCGGCGGGCTGGGCACCTTGCCCGACGTCCCCGGTGAGGAGCACGCCGCGCTGTTCCGCTCCCTGGGGCTGCACATGACCTACACGGACACCTCGCGCACCTTGACGGTGAAGGCCGCCATCGGCGCCGAGGGCAGGACCTTGAGCGGTGCGCTGCGCCTGTGATCCGTGGACGTCCACCGTCTGCGTGCGCCCCACGCCCGAGAGCACCCGAGAACACCGAAGGCTCCGAAGAGTCTGCGGAGACCGAGGAGAAGGAGCAACGATGTCGGCTGTCACCCTGCTGCCGGGGGAGACCTTGCGGCGCCTGGACGACAGCGGAGTCACCCTGAGCGTGGCGGTCGACCCGCAGGCGCCGGTGTTCGCCGGGCACTACCCCGCATTCCCCCTGCTGCCCGGGGTGTTCCTGCTGGATCTGACGCAGCGTGCGGTGCGCCGCTTCGCCGCCGGGCACGGGCGCGACCTCCGGCTGGAGTCCGTCGTGTCGGCGCGCTTCCTCCTCCCGGTCACCCCGGGCGCCGAGGTCACCGCCGACTGCACCCTCGCGGCGGGCGAGGGCTCGCTGTGGACGGTGAGCGGTCACTGCACGGCCGATGGCGTCAAGGCGGCCACCTTCCGCCTGCGCTACCGCGAGCTCTAGTGGCTCCCGCCCACCGATCGACCAACCGCATGGGAAAGGCACAGCACATGTCCGCTACGTTCGGGCCCGGAACGGCGAAGACGCTCATTCCGCACCGCTACCCGATCCTGCTCGTGGACCGGGTGCTCGAGGTCACGGCGGGTCGCGGCATCTCCACCGTCAAGGCCGTGACGTGCAACGAACCCTGGTACCAGGACATTCCGCAGGACGCGGAGGACGGCGCGTACGCCTATCCCACCGCGCTGCTGATCGAGTCCTGGTGCCAGAGTGCCGCCCTGCTCGCCGCCCACACCGATCGGGGCGGCGTGGGGCAGGGGGACGTCGTCCTGTTCGGCGGCATGTCCAAGGTGACGGTCCACGGGCAGGCGTACCCCGGTGACGTGGTGCGCCACGAGGTGAGGCTGGTGCAGCAGGCCGCGGGTGCGACGTTCTTCGAAGGCACCGCATCGGTCGGCGGCGAGCCGGTCCTCACGGTCGGCCAGGCGGTGACGCTGGTGAAGCCGGCCACCACCCTGGAAGCCGCAGCCGCGCGCTGATCGGGCCGGCCAATCCGAGACAGAAGAAATTCACGGGTGCTGCCCAAAAGTGCCGCCCGTGTATTTCGCGTACCCATTTCCGGCGGGGCGGTCGCTTCATTCTGAACCCCTATATGGGCTGGATGTGCCGGAGTGGGGCACGTTAATCTAATTGAGCAAGGGCGAGATTCGCCTTTCTGAACGAGGGGAATTGGGAATGGCAATCGTGATGCAGCAGGAGCAGCTCGAAGAGATCCGCGAGATCGTGGCCGAGGTCCTGGAGGTCGAGCCCGAGGAGATCACCGAGACCAGCAACTTCGCCAACGATCACGAGGCGGACTCCCTCCGCGCGATCGAGATCCTCGCCCGCCTGGAGAAGAAGTACAAGGTCGAGATCCCGCAGTCGGACCTCCCGAAGATGGAGAACCTGACCGCGGTGTACGAGATCCTTGCCGAGCGCGCCGGCTGGCTGGACTGATCACATGCGACGGGTAGTCATCACGGGCCTGGGGCCTGTCTCGAGTATCGGGATCGGAGCGGCCGCTTACGAGCAGGCGCTGAGGCAGGGTGTCAACGGCGTCTCGCCCATCGAGTGCTTCGACACCACTGGTTTCCCTTACTACATGGCCGGAGAGGTGCACGATTTTCGGCCGAAGGACATGGTCCGTCGGCTGTCTGTCGAAGAGTGGGGCCGCACCAGCCTCTTCGCCGCGTCCGCCGCCCGTCTCGCGGTGGCGGACGCCGGCATCGACGAGGACGTGCTCGCGTCCTCGCGGGCCGGTTCCACCATGGGAACCACCGGAGGTGAGACGCAGATCCTCGAGCGGCTCACCGCCGACTCCCTCGCCGGCGGTCCCGCCGGTCTGGACGCCGGCCTGGTGCGCCAGGTCTCCAGCGCACGGCTGTCGCAGGCGGTCAACCGCGAACTGCGTCTCACCGGCGACGCGGTGACGCTGTCCACCGCGTGCTCGGCCAGCAACTACGCCCTCGGCTTCGCCAGCGACATGATCCGCTCGGGCGAGATGGACTACATGATCGCCGGTGGCGCGGACTCGGTGCACCGCTGGTCGCACGCCGGGTTCTACCGGCTCGGCGCGCTCACCGAGAAGGCGTGCTCGCCCTTCGACAAGGACCGCTCGGGCATCATCACCGGTGAGGGCGGCGCCGCCATGTTCCTGGAGAGCCTGGACTCGGCTCTCGCCCGTGGCGCGCGCATCCACGCCGAGGTCCTCGGCTACGGCCTCAACTGCGACGCCAGCCACATGGTCGCGCCGGACCGGGCGAGCATCGCCGCCTGCATGCGGCTCGCCCACAAGAACGCCGGTATCAAGCCCGAGGACGTGGACTACATCTGCGCCCACGGCACCGGCACCCCGGCCAACGACTACACCGAGGCGAGCGCGGTGGTGGACGTCTTCGGCGACAACCCGCCGCCGATCAGCTCGACCAAGTCGATGCTGGGACACGCGATGGGGGCCGCGAGCGGCCTCGGCGCCATCGCCTCCGTGCTCGGCATCACCGGCTCCTTCCTGCCGCCGACCATCAACTTCACCACTCCCGACCCGGAGCTGCCGGCGATCGACCCGGTGGCCAACCACGCCCGCGACGCGGATGTCCGGATCGCCCAGGTGAACGGATTCGCCTTCGGCGGCAACAACGCCATCGTCGTCCTCGGGAGGATGTCATGACGACCGCCACCGCCACCGGCGCCGCCGCGGCCGCCACCACGCCCGGGACGGCCGCCACCGGCACCCTGGCCATCACCGGTTTCGGCGTGCTGTGCGGCGCGGGCCTCGGACCGGAGTCCCTCGTGGCGGCGCTCGCCGACCCGAAGCCCAGCGACGCCTCCGAGATGTACGAGGAGCCGCTGCCGCGCCCCGAGGCCCACGCGCTCGTGGACTTCAAGGTCCGCGACCACCTCGGCCGCAAGGGCACCTCGTTCTTCGACCGCGCCACCGCCCTCGGCCTGGTCGCCTGCAAGGCCGCGCTCGCCGACTCCGACCTGGAGGTCGACGACGGCAACCGCGACCGCATCGGCATCACCCTGGGGACCACCACCGGCAGCGCCAAGTCGACCAGCGACTACAGCCGGGACACCTTCACACAGGACCGTCCCTACCTGGTCAACCCGCTGCTGTTCCCGAACGCCGTGATGAACTGCACGGCCGGGCAGGCGGGCATCTGGTTCGGGCTCAAGGGCCCCAACGCCACGGTGGCCGGCGGCCACATGGCGATGCCCAACGCCCTGCGCTACGGCCGCAACCTGATCAACTGCCGCTACGCGGACGCCCTGCTCGTCGGCTGCGTGGAGGAGTTCAGCCCGCACGCCGCGTGGGCCGCGCACTTCACGCAGTCCGTCGAGGGAGGCGACCTGCCCGCCGGGGAGGGCGCCGCGGTGTTCGTGGTCGAGCGCGCCGAGGAGGTGCGTGCGTCAGGGCGCGCGATGGACGCCGAAGTGCTCGCCGTCGAGACCGGTGTCTTCGAGCCCCCCGGCCCCGACGGGGCGTTCGCCGCGGGCCTGGAGACCTGTCTGCGGCGGGCTCTGGACCGCGCCGGAGTGGCGCCCGACCAGATCGCCACCGTGGCCACGGCCTGGAGCGGCATGCCGCGCCTCGACGACGCCGAAGAGGCCGCCGTCACCGCCGTGCTCGGTGCGGACGTGCCCCGGCTGCGGGTCACGGAAGCCACCGGCGAGGCGTTCAGCGCCACCGGCGCCTTCCAGGTCGCCGCGCTGCTCGCCCGGCACCGTGCCGAGCCGGTCCGCGACGGCGAGATCTCGGTGATCACCACCCGCTCCGCGGAGGGCGCCGCCGGTGCGGCGGTCATCAGGGGGTGGAGCCGTGTCGGCGGCCATCACGGGTAGCTCCATGGTCACCTGCCTCGGTGACCTGGAGGCCACCTTTCTGGCCCTCTTGGAAGGCCGCAGCGGGGTCGCCCCGCTGCGGCTCGGCGACCCCGGCAAGCTCGGCGTCACCCATGGCTACGAGATCCAGGACGGTCAGCCGGCGTCTCAGCCGCGCCTGGCGGGGGACTGGCTTGCCGACTGCGTGATCAAGGCCCTGCGCGCCGCCGGGGTCGACCCCGCGCGGCGTCGGGTGGCGGTGATCGTGGGCACCGGCCTGCGCGAGCTGCGTGCCGTCGAGCAGTGGCATGCCGACGGCGTCCCGCTCCGCCTGGCGCAACTGCACTTCAAGGAGGCCGTGCGGGCGGCGGTGCCCGAGGTCACCGAAGTGCACACCATCGCCAACGCGTGCGCGGCCTCCGGTTACGCGCTCGCGCTCGGCGCGGACATCCTCGAACTGGGCGACGCCGACGTGGTGGTCGCCGCCGGCTGCGACACGATGACGGAGAGCATGCTCACCGTCATCGGCAAGGTCACGGCCGGCACCTCGGACATGGTCCGTCCGTTCGACGAGGACCGCCCGGGCGTCCTGCTCGGCGAGGGCGCGGTGGCCGTGGTCCTCGAGCGCCCGGAGGACGTCGCCGACGGGCGGCCCTGCCTCGGCGTGCTCCGTGGCGTCGGCCTCACCTGCGACGCGTACCACGAGACCGCGCCCGACCAGGCCGGGATCGTCGCGGCCATGCGGCAGGCGCACGAGTACGCCGGGATATCGGCGGACGACATCGGACTGGTGGTGGCGCACGGCACGTCCACCGGGCTCAACGACCCCACCGAAGGGGCCGCCCTGCTCGACGTGTTCGGCCCGGACGGGCCGCCGGTCACCGCCATCAAGGGCGCGACCGGCCACACGTCGGGCGGCTCGGCGCTGATGAGCGTGCTCGTCGCACTCAGCGCCATGCGCGCCGGCACCGTCCCGGCCGTGGTCGGCCTGCGCTCGCCGATGCCCGAGGCCGACAAGCTCAACCTCGTGCACGGTGCCCCGCTCCAGGTGAGCCCGCGCCACGCACAGATCAACGCCTTCGGGTTCGGCGGGGTCAACGCGGTGACGATTGTGGAGGCGAGTGATGGCTGACCGCGACCCGCAGGTCGTACTGGCGGGCTGGGCCGTACACGTGCCCGGCAAGGCAGCCGCCGAGCTGCCCGGCTCCCCGCAGGAGCCCGCCTGTTCCCCGGCCGACGCCAAGCTCGTCCTGGGCCGCAAGGGACTGCTCGGCAAGGAGCCGGCCACCCGGCTCGCCCTGTGCGCTGTGCACCGGGCGCTCGGCCTGCCCGCGGGCCAGGCCCCCGGCCCGGTGGACCAGGCGGCCGGCACCGCCGTCGTCGTCGCCTCGAACCTCGGCAATGCCGGGACGGTCTGCGCGATGGTCTCGGACATGCGCGAGGGCGGCGGCGCCGCGGTGAGCGTCCTGGACGCGCCGAACGCCTCCAGCAACATCATCGCCAGCAGCATCGCGATCCGGTACGGCTTCACCGGGCCGAACCTCGCGGTGTGCAGCGGCGCCACAGCCGGACTCGACGCCGTGCAGCTCGGCGCCCGGCTGCTGCGCGCGGGCCGGGCCCGGCGCGCCGTCGTCGTGGGCGTCGAGCCCGCGGACGCTGTGGCGCGTGGCCTTGAGGCCCTGCGCCCGGACGGCGGCGCGTTGACCGAGGGAGCCGGCTGTGTCCTGCTCGGCGTACCCGGCGCCTGGCCCGGCCCCGCGGCGGTCGCCATCGGCTCCGTCGAGCGGCACGGCGAACGACCCGCCACCGCGGAGCCCGGCGTGGGCAGCCGCTACGGCGCCGACGGCGTCATCGGCCTCGCGGTCGCGGCCGAGCGGCTCGTCACCGGGCAGGCCCCGGGCCCGCTCACGGTGGCCTGCGGCGACCGCGAGGACGACTGGGCCGCTGTGACCGCGAGGCGGCTCGAACCGATCGGCGAAGCGGCATGACCGGGTGGGACACGGTGGCCCGGGCCGACGGCCTGGAGGTGCGGCGCGGCCCGGGACAGGGGCCCGTGCTCGTCGCCGCCCACGGCATCGAGGACTCCTGGGGCATCTGGCGCGACCTCGTGGAGCAGCTGCCCAACTACCGCCTGTACGCGCTGCAACTTCCCTGGCACGGCGGCAACTCCTACGCCTGGCGGGCCGAGGGCTCGCCGGGCGAGTGGCTGCGCCGGGCCCTCGACCTGGTGCCCGAACGGCCCGCCGCCCTGGTGGGCCACTCGTTCGGGGCCAACGCCGTGCTGGAGTACCTGGCCAGGTGCGAGGGCGCCCCCGGCATCGACGCGGCGGTGCTCGCAGCGCCGTTCTACCGCCCGGCCGACTTCCCCGTGTCCCCCGCGATCCGGCTGCGGTCGGAGGGCGCGCTGCGCAAGGTGATCCGTCAGGGAGTCACCCTGGCGCTCGGCCCCCGTGCGGACCGGATCGATCCGGAGGTCGTCGCCGCGATGAGCCAGAAGGCGAGCGATCGCGCCGTCGTCGGCGGACTGCCCGTGTTCCACCGCGAGTTCGAGAACTCCGGCAGGCTCGATCTCTCCGGCATCAAGGTGCCCACCCTGGTCCTCGCCGGGGTGGACGACGAGTCGCTCACCCCGATGCGGGCCGCCGCGCTCGACCACGCCATGCCCGCGGCCACGGTGCGCCTGCGCGGGGTGTACGGACACTTCTGCCATGTGACGCAAGCGCGTGAGCTGGCCCGGGAGGCGGACGCGTTCCTGCGCCGCACCCTGTCCGCTCCGGCCCTCCCCGGCGCGGCCGCCGAACCCGCGTCCGAACCCGTACCCGCATGCGTGACCGCATCCGATCTCGAAGAAGAAGGCACTGTGACGAATCTGCTTGACGGCGCCCCCACGACCTATGTCGGCATGCCCCGCTACGAAGGCGCCAACATCCGCACCTGGATCGGGTTCAAGCACTTCATGTACCTGGTCGAGGAGGCCGTACTGGAGTACTTCCGCGAGCGCGGTGTCGGGGCCCGCGACATGTACCACCGCTACGGGCTCGGCCTGGAGATCGTCGACTCCTCGGTGCAGCTGCCCGCGACGCTCTTCGTCGACGACCGCGTCTACGCCACGGTGGTCTCGGCCACGCCCAAGCCGGAGCAGGGCGCACCGTTCACCGTCACCCTGACGGTGGAGCGCGGCGGCGAGGCCGTCACGGTGCTCAAGGGCAAGCTGCGGGTCGCCCTGGTCGCCGTCAAGGACGGCTCGGGAACGGAGCCGGTGCCCGCGGTCCTCGCGCCCTTCGTGGTGCCCGAGGTCGCGGCCCTCGCCAACACCAAGTCCGCGAGCCTGCCCATCGGCCCCGGCCAGGAGGTGGCCGACGTCCTCGTCCCCGAGGGCTCCGGCGCGTACCTGTGGTCCTGGCGGGCCCCGTACTACTACTGCCACTTCTCCGACCGGCTCCAGCACTCGGCCTATGTGCGCACGCTCGAGGAGGTCGTCGACCGGTTCCTGCACGACCGGGGCCTCGCCATCGGCAAGCTGCTCGAGGAGCGGGCCTGGATCCCGGTCGTCTCCCGCGCCCGCGTGCAGGTCCTCTCCGACATCTTCATGGAGGAGACCGTGCACACGGTCTTCACCGTCGAGGACGTCATCAAGGACACCGTCTACACGGCCCGTATGGACTGCTACGTGCGCCGCGGCGACAGCCTGGAGCTGGCCGCGACGGCGACGATCATGCACGGCTACGCCATCAGCAGGGGCGAGGAGGCCGGCACGGTCGCGCTCTTCGACGAGGACGTGAAGGCGGCACTGCTCGGGGGGCAGGCATGAGGAGGCCGCCCCGTCTGTACTTCTCGCTGCGCAGCCCGTTCAGCTGGATGGCCGTGCGCCTGCTGGAGGAGCGCCTGCCCCACGCGGACGAGCTCATCGAGTACGTGCCGTTCACCGAGCCGGACGAGACGAGCCTCACCGAACTGAAGGCGCGCGGCGGCGAGTTCCACTACATCGCGATGAGCAAGGCCAAGCACCTGTACATCCTCAGCGACACCAAGCGCCTGGCCGCGAAGTACGGCTTCGCGATGAAGTGGCCGATCGACACGGGTGACGAGTGGTGGGAGCTGCCGCACCTCGGTTGGCTCAAGGCGCGTGAACTCGGCGTCCACCGCGAGTACTACCGTGCGGTGATGGCCGCCCGCTGGGAACGCGGCGAGGACATCTGCGACCGCGAGCAGCTGCGCCGCGTGTGCAACGAGGCCGGTCTGGACGGCGACGTACTGGCAGCCGCCCCCGAGGACCCGGCCATCCGGGAGCAGGGCGTCCAGGCGCTCATGGACGTGTACGAGGACGACGTGTTCGGCGTCCCCTACTTCAGGCTCGGCAGGCACCGCTACTGGGGTCTGGACCGCCTCGACGACTTCGTCACCGCGCTCGAGCAGCAGCTGGCGGCGGCCGCCGTGAGGGGGTGAGCCATGCGTGTGAGCACCCCACGCGCGAACGGTGTGTGGCAGCCGGGCTCCGGCGGCCCGCTGACGGGCGAGACACGGCGCGAGGACCCGCTGGCGAGCGTCCCCAGTGAGCTGGACGACCCCTTCGGCGTATTCCTCGCCGCGCTGGAACAGCAGCTGGCGACCCTCAAGATCACGGAAGGCGATGAGGAATGAGTAGCACCACGCGGCGACCGGACGGTTCGCGAGAGCCGGCCGTCGGCTACCCGTCGGTGGACGAGGAGTGGGGCGAGGACCCGCTGGCGGGCGTCCCCAAGGAGATCGTCGACCGCGTCGGCGTCCTGGACCAGGACACCGCGGGCGGCTGCGGCTGAGCCGCCGCCCTGTTGTTCGTCGCCGACCGGACCGGCCGACAGCCGGTCCAGGCCGGTGAGTCGTGCCGTACCGGCTAAGGAGAGAGCAGTGACCGAAGAGGGATGCACCGTCGTCACGGGCGGTTCGAGGGGAATCGGGCGCGCGGTGGCCGTCCGCCTGGCGCAGGAGGGCCGCAACATCGCCTTCTGCTACCGCTCGGGCGTGGAGGCGGCCGAGGAGACCGAGAAGCTGATCCGTGAGGCGGGCGTGCAGGTGTACCACGCCCCCTGCGACGTGTCCGACTTCGACGCCGTGCAGGAGTTCATCGCCGCGGCGGAGAAGGCGGTCGGCCCGGTCCGCGCCCTCGTCAACTCCGCCGGCATCGTCCGCGACAACCCGATGGTCCTGATGGACCCGAAGGACTGGCAGGCCGTCATCGGCACCAACCTCGACGGGACGTTCAACTTCTGCCGCGCGGTCGTCTTCGGGTTCATGAAGCGCAAGGAGGGCGCGATCGTCAACATGTCCTCCGTCGCGGGCATCGATGGCAACGCCACGCAGACGAACTACTCCGCCTCCAAGGCCGGCATCCAGGGCATGAGCCTCTCGCTCGCCAAGGAACTGGCCGGCTACGGGGTACGGGTCAACGTGGTCGCCCCCGGCTTCATCGAGACCGACATGACCGACGCGCTCCCGGAGAAGGTGCGCGCCCAGGCCCTGAAGAGCATTCCGATGCGTCGCTACGGCAGCGCGGACGAGGTCGCCGACCTCGTCTCGTTCCTGCTCTCCGAGAGGGCCGGCTACATCACCGGCGAGATCATCCGGGTGGACGGCGGAGTCGTTCTGTGACCCTCGTCGCCCCGTCGCCCGTGCCCAGCGCCGCCATAGAGGCCGGCCGCCGGGCACGGGCGGTCCCGCTTCCCGCCGTCGACTCCTGCACCGTCCTGTCGGCCACCGAGGTCACCGCCCACAAGCTCATCCGCGCCGACGACCCGTACATGGAGGGCCACTACCCCGACTTCACGATCTATCCCGGCGCGTTCGTCATCGAGTCCGTCTACCAGGCGGTCCTGCACCTGGTGTGGGAGCAGCACGGCACGCACGCCTTCGCGGAACCGCTACGGATCACCCACGTTCGCTTCCTCGCGGCGCTGCGCCCCGGCGACCGGCTCGACCTCCACTGCGTGGCCAGGGCCGTCGGCCCGGACGGGGCGGACGAGCTGGAGGTCACCGCCGACTGCCGCAGGGGGGACGTCCGGGCCGCGAAGGTCACGATGACGTTCCGGATCATCGCCGGTACCGGCACCGGTGCGGTGCCCGCGGCCGACGCCGGTGACCCGGCGGCCGGTTCCGGCGGCCCGGCGACGGCGCTGCTCGAACACGCCGAGATCCGCGGCACGATCCCGCACGCCCATCCCATGCTGCTCGTCGACCGGGTACTGGACCTCGCCCCCTACGACCGCATCGTCACCAGCAAGGCGGTCACGGGCAGCGAACCCTGCTACGCGCTGCTGGCACCCGGCGCGGGAGAGCGCGCCCTGCGCTATCCGCCGTCCCTCCTGGTCGAGTCCTGGGGGCAGGGCGGCGCCCTGCTGTGGCTGCGGCGCGAGCGGGCCACGGCGCAGCCGGGCGGCAGCGCCCCCATCCTGGCCGCCGTGCGCGACATCATCTTCCACCGGGGCGTCCACCCCGGGGACACGCTGCGGCACACCGTCCGGATCGATCAGTACATGGCCGCCGGCGTCATCATGAGCGGCGAGATCCACCGGGGAGACGAACTGGTCGCCGAGATCGGCCAGGCCCTCGCGGTGCTCCGCCCCTCGGGCGAGCTGTTTTGAAGTATTGGAAGCAACCGCGACCTCCGCGTGCTCAGCGCATATTCTCGATGTGCTGCCGAATCAATGCATTTCAGTGAAATGAATGTGTTGCCGAGTTCCGGAAAAGGCGGACGTCGCGTTTCCGACGGGAAATCCCGCCACGGTTTCGACTTTGCCGGACCAGTGAAGCAGAGCACCTCGGACGGCCGCGGCTGAGCACGAAACCAACGGAGGGGAACGACCATGTCAGCAGTGCCTGCTGAAGTCATTGAACTCACTGCGGCGCAGCGCGGCATGTGGTTCGCTCAGCGGTTGGACCCGGACAACGCCATCTACAACATCGCCGAGTACGTCGACATCCGCGGCCCGCTCGACCGGGCCGCGTTCACCGAGGCGCTGCACCGGGTCCTCGGCGAGGCCGAGGCGCTGCGGGCCACGTTCCACGAGCACGACGGCGAGCCGGTGCAGAGCGTGCGCCCGGCCCCGCCCGCCCAGGTCCGCACGGTCGACGTCAGCGCCGAACCGGACCCGGAGGCGGCCGCCCTCGACTGGATGCTGTCCGACGCCCGCACGGCGGTGGACCCCGCCCGGGACCCGCTGTACCTGTTCGCCCTCATCGACCTCGGTGGCGAGCGGCTCCAGTGGTACTACCGCGTCCACCACCTCGTCCTCGACGGATTCAGCGGGGGCCTGATCGCCACCCGCGCCGCCGAGGTCTACCGGGAACTCACCGGCGGCCAGGACCCCGCCCCCCGGCGGGCGCTGGGCAGCCTCACCGAGCTCGTCGCGGCCGACGCGGCCTACCGTGGATCGGACCGTTTCGCGGCCGACCGGGAGTACTGGCTCGACCGCTTCGGGGACCGCCCCGAGCCCGCCAGCCTCTCGGGCGGTCAGCCGGCGATGCCCTCCTCGTTCCACCGGCGCACCGGGCGCCTCCCGGACCCGGTCACCGACGGGCTGCACCGGCTCGCCCGGGAGACGCAGACGAGTTGGCCGGCCGTCACCGCCGCCGTCATCGCGCTGTACATGGCGAAGATGACCAACACCACGGACGTCGTCCTCGGCCTGCCGGTCGCCGCCCGCCGCACCGGAGCCGCCCGCCGCGTCCCGGGCATGGTCTCCAACGTACTGCCGCTGCGCATCGCGGTACCGGCCACGGGCACGGTGGCCGGGCTGGTCGCGGCGGCCGCCGAGGCGATGCACGGCGCGGTGCGCCACCAGCACTACCGCTACGAGGACCTGCGCCGTGACCTGAAGCTCGTCGGGGACGACCGCCGGCTCGTCGGCCCGCAGGTCAACTTCCTGATGTTCGACACCGACTTCTCGCTCCCCGGCTGCGAGACGGTCTCGCACAGCCTCACCGTCGGCCCCAACGACGACATGACGTTCGTGGTCGACGGCCGGCCGGGCCGCCACGGCCTCGCGATCGACCTGCACGCCAACGGCGACGTGTACGAGCCCCGGGATGTCGACCGGCACGGCGCCCGGTTCGAGCACCTCCTGGCCGAGCTGGCCCGTTCGGCGCCGGAGCGTCCCCTCGGCCGCATCGAGGTGGCGACGCCCGCCGAACGCGACCTCCTCGTCCACGGCCTGAATGCCACCGGCCGCGACCTCGACACCCTCACCGCCCTCCTCGAAGCCCAGGCGACCCGCACCCCCGAGGCCGAAGCCCTCGCCTTCGACGACGAGACGCTGACCTACCGGGAGCTGCACAGCCGCGCCAACCGGCTCGCGCACCGGCTGATCGACCTCGGCATCGGCCCGGAGGACCGCGTCGCCGTCGCGCTGCACCGTTCGGTGGACCTGGTCGTGGCGCTGCTCGCCACGCTCAAGTCCGGCGCCGCCTACGTGCCCATCGACCCCGGCCACCCCCGGGACCGGATCGAGTACGTCCTCGACGACGCGCAGCCGGTGGCGGTCCTCACCACCACGGGCACCGCTTCGCACCTGCCCGCCACCGACTGCCCGCGGCTGTTCCTCGACGACCCCGGCACCCGCAGGGACCTCGCCCGGTACCCCGGCACCGACCCCACCGACCAGGACCGCACCACCGCGCTCCGGTCGAGCCACCCGGCGTACCTCATCTACACCTCCGGCTCCACCGGCCGCCCCAAGGGCGTCGTCGTCCCGCACGCCGGAATCGCCAACCGGCTCCAGTGGATGCAGGGGCAGTACCGCCTCACCGGCGAGGACCGCATCCTGCAGAAGACCCCCTCGGGCTTCGACGTGTCCGTCTGGGAGTTCTTCTGGCCGCTGGCCGCGGGAGCCACCCTGGTCGTGGCGCGGCCCGACGGGCACAAGGACCCCGCGTACCTGGCGGAGATCATCCGCACCCAGCGGATCTCCACCCTGCACTTCGTCCCCTCCATGCTCCAGGCGTTCCTGTCCCGCGCCCCCTTCGCCGAGACGACCTTCCCCGCCCTGCGCCGCGTCGTCTGCAGCGGCGAGGCGCTGCCCCGCGAGACCCAGCGCCAGTTCTTCGCCGCGCTCCCCGAGGTGGAACTGCACAACCTGTACGGCCCGACGGAGGCATCCGTCGACGTCACCGCCTGGCAGTGCGGACCGGACGACGAGGGCGACAGCGTGCCGATCGGCGCGCCCGTGTGGAACACCCGCGCCTACGTGCTCGACGCCGCGCTGCGCCCCGTACCGGCGGGCGTCCCCGGTGAGCTGTACCTCTCCGGCGTCCAGCTGGCCCGCGGCTACCTCCGCCGCAGCGCGCTGACCGGCGAGCGGTTCGTCGCCGACCCCTTCCGCGACGGCGAGCGGATGTACCGGACCGGCGACCTGGCCCGGTGGCGGGCCGACGGCAACCTGATCTTCCTGGGGCGCTCCGACGACCAGGTCAAGATCCGTGGCTTCCGGGTCGAACTCGGCGAGATCGAGGCGGCCCTGTCCGACCTCGAGGAGGTGACGCAGGCCGCAGTGATCCTGCGGTCGGACGGCCCCGGCGGCAGCCAGCTCGTCGGCTACGTGACCCTGCGCCCCGGCACCGGCGCAGACTCCGCCGGCCTGCGCCGCGCGCTGGCGGACCGGCTGCCGGAGTACATGATCCCGGCCGCCGTGGTGGTCATGCCCGAGCTGCCGACCAACGCCAACGGCAAGCTGGACCGCCGCGCCCTGCCCGCACCGGACTTCGGCGGCCTCACCACGGCAGCCGTCGCCCGCAATGAGGCCGAGGAGATCCTGAGCCGGGCCTTCGCCGAGGTGCTCGGCCTGGAGACCGTCGGCGTCACCGACAACTTCTTCGACCTCGGCGGCGACAGCATCGTCGCGATGCGCCTCGTCTCCCGGGCCCGCGCCCGCGGCCTGCTCCTCACCGCCGAGGACGTCTTCGCGTACAAGACGGTCGAGGCGCTCACCCCGCATGCCCCGGCCATCGAGACGGGCGGCGGCGACGAGACGGTCCCGGTCGGCGACGTCCCCGTCACGCCGATCATGCAGTGGCTGCGCGGACGCGGCGAGCTGATCGACCGCTTCGGCCAGTTCGCCCTCGTACAGACCCCGGCCGGCGCCCGCGCCGACCATCTCGGCACCGCGCTGCGAGCCCTGCTCACCCACCACGACGTCCTGCGGGCCCGCCTGGACCGCTCCCCGTCGTGGCGACTCCACATCACCGACCCCGCCGAGGCCGCTGATCTCACCGAGGTCCTCGACGTCGTCGAGGTCGCGGACCTCGACCCCGAGGCCCTGGCCGCCACCATCGCCACCCACCGGGAAGCCGCGGCGGGCCGACTGAGGCCGGACGACGGCGTGATGGTCCAGGCGGTCTGGTTCGACTCGGGAAGCGCACGGCCCGGCAGGCTGCTGCTCGTCCTGCACCACCTCGTGGTCGACGGCGTCTCCTGGCGTGTCCTGCTCGACGACCTGGAGAGCGCCTACGGCGCGGCGGCGGCCGGCCGCACCCCCGACCTCGGCGCACGCGGCACCTCCTTCCGCGCCTGGGCCCATCGGCTGGCGGACGAGGCACGCTCGCCCCGGCGGGTCGCCGAGCTCGCGGCCTGGACGGACCAGGCCGCCCGCCCCGCGCCGCTGCTGCCGGGCGGCGGCCGGCTCGACCCGG
Source organism: Streptomyces sp. NPDC007905 (assembly GCF_042959345.1). Taxonomy (NCBI): domain Bacteria; kingdom Bacillati; phylum Actinomycetota; class Actinomycetes; order Kitasatosporales; family Streptomycetaceae; genus Streptomyces; species Streptomyces sp. NPDC007905. The sequence goes on from NZ_JBIBKS010000005.1 coordinate 380,513, forward strand.
CCCGGGACACCGTGGCCCGGCTCGTCTCCTTCGACACCACTCTCGAGCCCCACCTGACCGAACCGCTGCTGACCACGGTGCCGTCCAGGATCAACGGAGCCGTCACCGACGTCCTGCTGACCGCGCTGATGATGGCGGTCCCGCAGTGGCGTGGCGCGGCCGAGCCCGGGGACGGCCGGCTCACCGTGGCCCTGGAGGGCCACGGCCGCGTACCACTGAGCGAGACGCACGACCTGTCCCGGACCGTGGGCTGGTTCACCTCGCTGTACCCGGTGACGCTCGCCCTCGACCCGGCGACCGCGCGCGCCGCGAGCCGCGGCGGTGCCGCCACGGACGATGCCCTCAAGCAGATCAAGGAGCAGCTCCGCACGGTCCCCGGCGACGGCATCGGGTACGGACTGCTGCGTCACCACAACCCGGACACCGCCGCCGAACTGGCCGCACGGCCCGGGCCCGACGTGGGCTTCAACTACCTCGGCCGCTTCGACGCCGCCGCGACAGACCCGCACAGCTGGGGCCTCGCGCCCGGCGAGGGCCTCGGTGAGATCACCGAACCCGCCATGCCCGCCGCGTACCAGCTGGACATCAACGTCATGGTGCGGGACGGAGCGGACGGCCGCCGCCTGACCGCGCGGTGGACCTGGCCCGAGACCCTCGTCACCGAGGAAGCGGCCACCCGCCTCGCCGACCTCTGGCAGCACTGTCTGGAAGCGCTCATCACCAGCGCGGACCAGTCGGACACGGCCGTTCAGACGCCGTCGGACCTCACCCTGAACACCCTCAGCCAGAACGAACTTGACGCACTCGAAGACGAGTTGGCCCGCGAATGGGAGATTGCCCAGTGAAGCAGTCGCGTATCGAAGACGTCCTTCCGCTCTCGCCGCTGCAGGCCGGCCTGCTCTTCCACGCGCAGTACGACGAGACCGCTCCCGATGTCTACACCGTGCAGTTCGCCCTCTCGCTGAGCGGCCCGCTCGACGTCGCCGTCCTGCGCGGCGCCGCGGCCAAGCTGCTGGAGCGCCACCCCAGCCTGCGGGCCGGCTTCCGCGCCCGCCGTGACGGCGACCCCGTCCAGGTGGTGCACCGCACCGTCCCGCTGCACTTCGCCGAGCACGACCTACGCGCCCTGGACCCGGCCGACCGCCGGCGGGAGCAGGAGCGCCTGGTCGCCGAGGACCGCGCCCGCCGCTTCGACCCGGCCGTCCCCCCGCTCCTGCGGTTCACCCTGATCCGCCTGGCCGACGACAGCCACGTCCTGCTGCTCACCAACCACCACATCCTCCTCGACGGCTGGTCGATGCCGCTGCTCATCGAGGACCTCCTGCGCCTGTACGCCGACCCCACCGGCTGCGACCTGCCGGCCGCCGTCCCGCATCGCACCTACCTGGCCTGGCTGATGCGTGAGGACGCGGCGGCGCACAAGGCCGCCTGGGGCGAACTCCTCGACGGCGTGGAGGAGGCGACCCTGCTGGCACCCGACGTCCCCGCGGACGCCGACAAGATCCCGGGCAACCACGTCGTCCAGCTCTCCGCCGAACTCACCGAAGAACTGACCGCGTTCGCCCGCTCGCACGCCCTGACCGCCAACACGGTGGTGCAGGGGGCCTGGTCCCTCCTGCTGGCCCACCACACCGGTCGCGACGACGTCCTCTTCGGCACCACCCTCGCGGGCCGCCCCGCCGAGGTGCCCGGCGCCGAGTCCATGGTCGGCCTGTTCATCAACACGGTCCCGGTGCGTGCCCGCGTCCGTCCGGACGAGGACGTGCTGGCGCTGCTCGAACGCCTCCAGCAGCAGAGCCTGCGCATGGCGCGACACCAGTACGTCGGCCTCGCCGACATCCAGCGCACCGCCGGCCTGGGCGAACTCTTCGACTCCCTGGTGGTCTTCGAGAACTTCCCGCACGAGCTGGACTCGGCGATCCCCGGCACCGAGCTGCGCCTGGCCACGGTGGAGCCGCACGACGCCACGCACTACCCCCTGGCCCTGGTGATGGCCCCCGGCCCGCGGCTCACCCTGCGCTTCAACTATCAGTCGGGCGCCTTCGCCCAGGGTGAGGTGCAGGCCGTCGCGGACCGCCTCATCAGGGTCCTCACGTCGATCATCCGCGACGCGGCACAGCCGGTCGCGGCCGTCGACGTGCTGGGTGAGGCGGAGCGTCAGCGCATGCTCGTGGAGTGGAACGAGACGTCGGTGGGGGTCGAGCCGTCGACGCTGCCGGCGTTGTTCGAGCATCGGGTGGGTGTGGCTCCGGATGCCGTGGCGTTGGTGTGCGGTGGGGTGGAGTTGTCGTATGCGGAGCTGAACGAGCGGGCGAATCGCCTGGCCCGGTTCCTGATCGGGCGTGGCGTGGGCCCGGAGCGCTTCGTGGCCGTGCAGATGCCGCGGTCGGTGGAGCTGGTGGTGGCGCTGCTCGCGGTGGTGAAGGCTGGTGGCGCGTACGTGCCGGTCGACCCTGGTTACCCCGCGGAGCGCAGGGCGTACATGATCGCTGACGCGGCGCCGGTGGCGGTGCTGACGCTGGACGGTGTGGACGTGGGCGACGTCGGGGGGACCGACGTGGTGGTCCTGGACGATCCCGCGGTGGTCCGGCAGGTGGCGGAGCTGTCGGCTGAGGATGTCGTGGACGGCGAGCGCAGTGAGCCGCTCCGGGACGAGCACCCGGCGTATGTCATCTACACCTCCGGCTCGACCGGCCGCCCCAAGGGCGTCGTCGTCACCCACCACGGCATCGCCCACCTGACCGCGTCCGAGGTCGACCGTTTCGACGTGGACGCCACGAGCCGCGTCCTCCAGTTCTCGTCACCGAGCTTCGACGCCTCGGTGCTCGAGGTGTGCATGAGCCTCCTGGCCGGCTCTGCACTCGTCGTTCCCACGACCGACGTCCTGGCGGGCGAGGAACTGGGCACCCTGCTCGCCGAAGCCCGGATCACCCACGCTCTGATCTCTCCGATGGCACTCGCCAGCGTCCCGCCCGTCGAACTCCCCGAGTTCCGCAGCCTCGTCGTCGGTGGTGAGGCCACCAGCGCCGAGGTGGTCGTGCGGTGGTCGGTGGGTCGGCGGATGGTGAACGCGTATGGGCCGACGGAGTCGACGGTGTGTGTGTCGATGAGTGATCCGTTGGCTGGTGGCGGTGGTGTGGTGCCGATCGGGCGTCCGGTGGTGGGGACGCGGGTGTTTGTGCTGGATGGTGGTCTGCGTCCGGTGGCTGTGGGTGTGGTGGGTGAGTTGTATGTGGCGGGTGCTGGTCTGGCCCGGGGGTATTG
>NZ_JBIBKS010000006.1:0-66020 GCF_042959345.1 Streptomyces sp. NPDC007905
GACCACCCGCGCCATCCGCGACCAACCCGAACGGGCCCTCCCCATCCTGGGCATCACCTACAAGCCCGACCTCAACGGAACTTGATCAAGCCCTGGGGCCGGAGAGGTTCCCTCAGGCGGAGGCCGCGCCCGCGCCAACCGGTTCCGTCGCCGGCGCGGGACGGGTGATCTGCGTGGCGTCGAGAAGCCCGGGGAACCGGGCCTCGAGGTCGTCGCGGCGCAGGGTGATGATCCGGGTCGTGCCCCGGACCTCGGTGTGCATGACACCGGACTCGCGCAGCACCTTCAGGTGGTGCGAGAGCGTCGACTTGGCGATCGGGTAGACGAGTTGACCGCAGGAGCGGGAGCCTTCCAGGAACATCACGCGCGCGATGTCCCGGCGGATGGGGTCACTGAGCGCGTGCAGCACCCGATCCAGGGAGAACTCGGACCGGTCGGGGTGGTAGAGCGGGCTGCGCATGATGACCTCCTTCGCGTGGTCGGCACCAGGGCCGCGCCTTCCCGGCGAGTGCCTGCAGGCCCGACAGGCAGATTCAAAGTTCTACGATTATAGAAGAATCGAGGGGCCTCCTTGCCCGGATACGCGCTCACCCCCCGGGCACCAGCACAAGCTTCCCGCCGACGCTGCCCCGCAGGGAGTGCGCAAGTGCCTCGTCGGCCTGCGTCAGCGGGTAGCGGGCGGCCACAGGCAGCTCGAACGGGGCTGTGCCGATCAGGGCGAGGGTGCTCGCCAGCTCCAGCGGGAGATGCTCCAGGAAGGGGACCCCGCGCGCGTGGGCCGCGGGGTCCGGGACGATCGTGACCCGGCGGGTGGCGCCCGCGACGAGCCGGACAGCCGTCTCGGTGGGCTCCGGGCCGCCCGCGCAGTCGACCGAGGCATGGAACGGCGCGTGTTCCACAAGGCGTTGCGACAACCCCTCACCGTGCGCAACCGGGGTCGCCCCCGCGGCGCGCACCAGGCTGTGGCGGGAGGGCGACGCGGTGCCGACTACCTCGCCCGCGCCCAGCAGCAGGGCGAGTTGCACCACGGCCAGGCCCACGCCGCCGGAGGCGCCCTGCACCAGCAGCCGTTCCCCGGGCCGCAGCCCCACTCGGCGCAGGGCCGAGTATGCGGTGCCGGCGGCCACCGGCAGGACGGCGGCCTGTTCGTCGGGGAAGCGGTCGGGGCAGAGGGTGAGTTCGTCGGCCTCCTGCGAGGCCGCCACGGCTTCGTACTCCCGGAACGCGCCGGGCCGACCGTGCCGGATGACACGGTCGCCGGCCCGGAAGCGATGCACTCCGGCGCCGACCTCCACGACTACGCCCGCCGCCTCGACGCCGAGGCAGCCGCCGGGCAGGTCCATCGGGACGTGCTCGCGGACTTCGCCGGAGAGGATCTTCCAGTCGATCGGGTTGATCCCGATCGCGGTGTGCTGGACGACCACCTGGCCGGGCCCGGCGACGGGATCGGGCACCTCGGCCGGGTACAGGACCCCGGGGTCCCCGTACCGGTCGAAGAGGACGGCGGTGCTCACGCGTTCGCCTCCCGCTTGCCGAAGGCGCCGGCTGCCGCGTACACGCAGAGCGAGACCAGATAGGCGGCGACGGTGAACCCGGCCACCCCAAAGAACCCTGTGACGTCGCCGAGGAGCACCCCTCCGACGGCGCCGCCGACGGTGGTGCCCACGTACATCGCGGAGTTGGAGAGCGAGGAGACGGTGCCTCGGGCGGTTTCGGTCTGCGACTGCAGGATGCTCATGAAGACCGGGAAGACGCACCCGCCGACCATCATCACCAGTGCCAGCAGCGTCAGCGCGACCGCCAGGTTCGGGGCGAGCGGGACCAGACAGTACAGGACGGCCATGGTCAGCACACCGGTCAGCAGGGACCGGTACAGGCCCAGGCGTGCGACCAGGCGGCTGCCGAACAGGGAGCCGATCACGTTGCCCGCGCCCACCGCCATCATCGCGGTGCCGATGGAGGCGACGTTCAGCCCGAAGTCCTTGGTGAACCAGGATCCGAAGAAGGAGATCGCCTCGAAGTTGCCGGTCTGGAAGACGAGGTAGCCCAGCAGGTACCAGCGCAACCGGCCGGTTCCCAGCACCGTTTTGTACGTGCCGAGGATGGCCGTCGCTCCGCCGGCCGCGCCGGGTCGGCCGGGCACCGAGGGGAGGAGGCGGGCGAGCAGCAGCCACAGCGCCACCGAGAGACCGCCGATGGCCCAGAAGGGCAGGTGCCAGGAGCCTGCGGCGAGCCAGCTGCCGAGCGGGATGCCGGCGAACTGCGCGATCGACAGCCCTGCAGTGGCGAAGCCCATGGTCCGGACGATCTCCTGGGGTTTCACCAGCACCGGGATGGACGCCCAGATCTGCGGGGAGACGAACGCGGCGCTCACACCAGCGAGAAACCGGAAGAGGATCATCGTCCAGAACCCCTGCGCGCATCCGCACAGCGCGGTCATGACGATGAACCCGGTCAACCCGGTCAGCAGCACCTGGCGCCGGTCCCGCCCGTCCGAGATCGGCCCCGCGATCAGGGCGAAGACGGCGTAGCCCAAGGCGTAGGCGCTGACCATCCAGCCCGAGACGTCGGGGGTGACGTCGAAGGCCCGGGTCAGCGTCGGCAGCAGGGGAGCGACGAGGAAGGTGTCCGTCCCGATGACGAACATCGTGGCGAACGCGAGGAAGGCGACGGTCCGCGAGGAGCGGGCGGCCGGAGGCTGCGTCGGCGTCACGCCGACGGTGGAGGAATTGGGTGAGGTAGTGGTCATGCCATCATCACCGCCCAGGAGCGATTGAGCTTCCCTTCGAGCATGTGTAGTGCCTGTATTGCGATGAATCCTTCGTCGGTGGTCTCCGAGGGGGCGCCGGGTACGCGGGAGAACCCTCCGTCGACGCTCTGGCAGCCGGTGATGCAACCGGACGCAGGCCGCGGTGTCGGTCTTCTGCAGGCCGCGCAGCCACCGCACGGTCTCGTCGGAGTGCGGCGGGCGCAGGCCGAGCGCGATCAGGGCCGCCGGTCGCACGGAAGGCGGCGAAGGTGTCGGACGGGGAGCCGGGCCGGTTGCCGTAGCCGCCGTCCTGATTGCGGCAGGCGAGCAGGTAGGCCACCAGGTCGTCTTCCCGCTCGGGGCGGGCGCCCAGGGCGACGAGTGTCAGGGTGGCGAGGTGGGAGTGCCAGGTGTCGCAGGGGAAGCCGGGTGTGATGCCGAACCCGTGCCGATCGGGTGGGGTGCGCCGGTGACGTCGAGCAGCTCGCGGAAGCCCGGCAGGTCCGGCTCCGTGAACTCCTTGAGCGGGCCGAGAAGTTGGCGTGCCAGTTCGGTGTCGTCCGGTCGGAAAGTGCGGTCGGGGGGTGATCACATCGGTGGAGTCCCGGCCGAGCACGGCCAGGACGTGGGCCTCTTCGTCCAAGACGTGTTCCCGGACGAAGGTGCGGAGCGAAGGAGGACTGGTCACGGGGTTCCTTTTGGATCCGGAGCACGTGGGTCGGGCACCCGTTCCCCCAGATTCGTTGTTCGTAGAAATTCGAAGTATGGGGAGCGTAGCAGACGTCGCAGTGCAATGACGCTGACACGAAAGGGAGTTGGGGTGAACGGCGGCGTCAGGGGCCCGACGGGGCCTGGCGGGGGCCGCCTGGGGTGGAGATCACCCCCGCACTGAAACCGCCGACGGGCACATCGTCGGCGACGGCGGAGTCAGCGGCGACGACCGCGCGCGCGGCCCCCGTCTCCCGTCCGCGAGGAAAGCCGGCAACGGCAAGACGCCGGCCGCCGAGAAGACCGTGCCCTCGGGGACTGCCGCGCCCACCGTGCGGTGAGCCCGTTCACCTCCCCCCGTACGGCGGCGCTCCCCATCCGGCTTTCCGCCCGGGCTTCCGCCCTCATTCCGCCCCGACTCGGGCCCCGCTTACCATGCGCCCAGTCGTACGTCAGTCCAGCCCCCGGCGCTCGCCGGTTCCGCGTTGCCGCCGCCCGACCCAGGAGCACGCTACCGGTGTCCATACCCCCACCCGGCCCCCACCAGCCACAAGAGCCGTACCAGGCACCCCGGCAGTACCCGCAGGGGCCGTACGGACCGCCGGTGTACCCGCAGGGTCCGCAGACCCCTTACGAGCCGTACCAGCCGTGGACGCAGGGGTACAGCCCCCACAACCAGCCCGCGCCGGTCAACGGTCTCGCCATCACCTCCCTGGTGCTCGGCGTGCTGTGCTGCCTGCCGGGTGTGGGGCTGGTGCTCGGTCTGGTGGCGTTCGGGCAGATCCGCCGGCGGGGCGAGCGCGGCGCGGGACTGGCGGTCGGCGGCTCGGTGCTGTCCGGGATCGGGCTCGCGCTGTGGGCACTCGTGCTCGCCACGGGCGGCGCCTCGGACTTCTGGGAGGGCTTGAAGGAGGGCGCGCGCGACGGCGCGAGCATCTCGCTGGTCAAGGGCGAGTGCTTCGACGCGCCCGGCGGGAGGCTCAGCGGGGAGACGTACGACCTCGACGAGGTGCCCTGCTCGGGCGAGCACGACGGCGAGGTGTTCGCCTCGTTCCGGCTGAAGGGCGGGGCCTACCCCGGTGCCGCCTCGGTCGGCGGCCCCGCGGACGAGCGCTGCTACGGTCTCCAGGACGCCTACGCGATGGACAACTGGGCCGTGCCCGACGACGTCGACGTGTACTACCTCACGCCCACCGAGGACAGTTGGTCGGCCGGGGACCGGGAGGTCACCTGTGTGTTCGGCAATGTGACCGAGGGCGGCGACCTCACCGGCTCGCTGCGCAACGACGAGACTGTCCTCGACGCCGACCAGGTCGCGTATCTGAAGGCCGCTCATGTCCTCAACGCGGCTCTCGCCACCGCCCCGGACACGGAGTACGTCGAGGACGACCTGCCGGGGCACAAGGAGTGGGCGGGCCGGATGACGGCCGCGCTGGCCGAGCAGGCCCGGTTGCTGCGCGGCCACGAGTGGCCCGCCGGCGCCCGCAAGCCGGTCGCGGCCCTGGGGGCCGACCTGGACGGGGCACGCGCCGAGTGGGCGAAGGCCGCGAAGGCGAAGGACGCGGACGCCTTCTACGAGCACTACGACGTCGGCCTCGAACTGCTCGACCCGAGGGAGGCGGTCCCCATGCGCAAGGCCCTGGGCCTGGCGACCTCCCCGCCCGCCGACGACCGCGGCGCGGGTGGCGACGGCGGCACGGATGACACCGGCGGCAGCGGGAGCGGCATGGCGGTGTGATGCAAGAGGGGTGTGCACCCCAAAAGTGTGATCACGGCGAGGTGTGGCCGGGGCCGTAGCGGGGAGAAAGCGCCTGGGTAAAGCCCACCCCGGCCCCATGTCATCACATCGAGTGATTCTCTGGCCTTTGCTTGCACGGCACAACCCACGGTTGCCAGGCTGTTGCTGTCTGTACAACCTGATGGGAGCGGCCAGTGACTTTCGGTGAGCAGCCGGCGTACTTGCGTGTCGCGGGTGATCTCCGCAAGAAGATCGTCGACGGTTCACTGCCGCCCCACACCCGGCTGCCCTCCCAAGCCCGCATTCGCGAGGAGTACGGCGTCTCCGACACGGTCGCGCTGGAGGCCCGCAAGGTGCTCATGGCCGAGGGGCTGGTCGAGGGCCGCTCCGGATCGGGGACCTATGTGCGCGAGCGGCCGGTGCCCCGGCCCGTGGCCCGCTCCGGGTTCCGTCCGTCCGGTGGCGCCACGGCCTTCCGGCAGGAACAGGCCGACGCCTCGGTGCGCGGCACCTGGGAGTCCAGCAGCGAGCAGGCCGAGGCCGGCGCCGCCGTCGCCGAGCGGCTCGCCATCGAGCCGGGCGAACGGGTCATGCGCACCAAGTACCTGTTCCGGGAGGCGGGCGAGCCGATGATGCTCTCCACCTCCTGGGAACCCCTCGCCGTCACCGGCCGCACGCCCGTGATGCTGCCCGAGGAGGGCCCGCTCGGCGGCATGGGCGTCGTCGAGCGCATGCGGGCGATCGACGTCATCGTGGACAACGTCACCGAGGAGGTCGGCGCCCGCCCCGGCCTCGCCGAGGAACTGCATGTCTTGGGCGGCGTCCCCGGGCATGTGGTCATCGTCGTCCAGCGCACCTACTACGCCTCGGGCCGCCCGGTGGAGACCGCCGATGTCGTCATCCCGGCCGACCGCTACCGGGTCGCGTACCACCTGCCCGTGAAGTAGCGCACACCCCGGTACGCCGAGCGGGCGGGCGCTCGCGCCGCACGACCGGTGCCCAACCCCGGGCGGTCCGCTGCAATCCGGCCGTGTTCCCAGGTGGTCCCGGTTCTGCCCGGTGTGCCCCCGTCCCACGACATGGGCGCGTGGGACGGCGCGTTCGGCACCGTGCGCCCCCCGCGTTCTGGCTGGTTGCGTACCTCTTTGTGAAAAGGCGTATTCGCTCCGTGAAGGCAGGGCGTACGCTCGGGCATATGCGGATTGCGGTTTCCTCAGGCGGGGCACGGCGGGGACCCGAGGCGGGACGGGGGTCCCCCCGCGCGAGCGCAGTGGAACATGGGGGAGGGCGGGGCGGTGCGAGAAGGAACGGTGGGGGCGATGAGTGAGGGCACGGTCTCCCTGCCCTGGATCGTGATACGGCAGGACGACAACGGCAATCGCTACCGCGTGGGACGGTACGCGACCCGGGCCGAGGCCCAGAAGATCGCCGACAGCCTCGACGGCCCCGGCCACAGACAGCTCTACTGGGTCGAGCGCATCGGCCAGAACGGGGACGGCGCCCACAACTGACCCTCGGCGCCCTCACGTAGGCTCCGCCCATGACCGAACGGATCGTGGTGGTGGGGGCCGCTCTGCTCGACGCCGGCCGGCTGCTCGCCGCCCGCCGCAGCGCGCCTGCCGAGCTGGCCGGCCGCTGGGAGCTGCCCGGCGGCAAGGTCGAGACCGGCGAGCGGCCCGAGGACGCCCTGGTGCGCGAACTGCGCGAGGAACTCGGCATCGACGCCGAGCCGGTCGAGCGGGTGCCGGGGGAGTGGCCCCTGAGGTCCCCGTACGTCCTGCAGGTGTGGACCGCCCGCCTGCGCCCCGGCTCCGCCGCCCCCCAGGCCCTCCAGGACCACGACGAACTGCGCTGGCTGACCCCCGACCGGATCTGGGAGGTCGACTGGCTCGACCAAGATGTCCCGGCGGTCCGGGAAGTGGCTGCCCGATCGGGTGCGCGGCACAGCCCCGCAAGGGGCGCGGGGAACCGCGCGATCGACCGAGACGGACCCGCGGCCGCACGACACCCGCACCACCCGGGCTCTTAGACGGGCGGCTCCCCCCGCGGAGTGCGCCGTACGCCGTTCGTGCCACAGTGCGCCCTCCCACGCGGTAATGCCTCCCGGATACCGGGTATGTCCCCATTAACCCCATGAAACCGGACATGGGTGGGCTTGCTGGCCTGGGAAGTGATCGGCGTGATCGACACCGAAGGCGACTGCGCCGAGTGGACCTTTCCCGCGGAACCGGGAGCCGTGCGCAGCGCCCGCGCCGCGGTCCGCGGCCAGTTGCACGGCTGGCACCTCGACTGCCTCGCCGACCTCGCCGCGCTGCTGGTCAGCGAGTTGGTGACGAACTCCCTGCGGTACGCCCCCGGCCCCATCGGTGTACGGCTCGTACGCGCCGTCGGCATCGACGGCGCCCTGCTGGTCGAGGTCTCCGACCCGCTCCCGGACCCGCCGCGCGAACGCGTCGCCCAGGCCGAGGACGAGAACGGCCGCGGCCTGCAACTGGTCGCGGGCTCCTCGCTCCGCTGGGGCACCCGGACCGGCGGCACCGGAAAGACCGTCTGGTTCGAACTGGCGGTGCCCGGGTGAACCCGGTGTACATCCCCTCGCGCGCCGTCCACCGTGCGGTCCGGGTCCGCGATGGGGGCGACGGCGGGTGGTTCGAGGGCGTGTTCCCTGGTTAGAAGACAGGAAGTGTTGTCGCAGCCCGGTCCGAAAAACGCCTGGACCGAGCTGTGATCGTGAACACCGTGTCGTGCGGCGCCGTAGTGCTGGATACTGCGGGCAGCCGCCCCCGGTGACCGGTGCCGGGCGCGGTGAGCTGGAGGGGACGGTTCGCGTGAGCGAGATACCAGCGAAGGCCACGGAGTCCGAGGACCCGTCGGACGGCGCGAGGGGCCAGGCCGCGGAGGCTGCCGCGGCACCCGGCGACGCCCTGTGGCAGAGCAGCCCGCCCGGCTCGATGTACGACTACATCAAGGTCGCCTCCTTCGCCATCAACCCCGGTGGACTGGTGGACCAGTGGAGCCTGCGCGCCGAGCAGCTCTTCGGTATCCCCGCCGAACGCGCCGTCGGCATGGACCCCATCGAGGCCTTCGTCGACCCCGATCTCCGCGAGCGCGGCCAGCGCAAGATGGCCGAGATCCTCGACGGGCGGGAATGGACCGGGGTGGTTCCCTTCCGGATGCCCGACACGCCGGACGGGAGGCGCGGCGACGAGGGGCTCGCCGAGGTCTACGTCATGCCCACCCGGACCGCCGAGGGCGACAAGGCCGCCGTCTGTATCGTCGTGGACGTCCGCACCCTGCGCAGCATCGAGACCGACCTCGCCGCCTCGCAGGCGATATTCGGTCAATCCCCGTTCGGCTTCCTGCTGATCGACACCGACCTCAGAGTGCGCCGCGCCAACATGCGCTTCGCCTCCATCTTCGGCGGAACCCCGGACGACCACCGCGGCAAGGGAGTTCACGACTATCTGCCGCGCGGTGAGGCCGAGCGGGTTTCGGCCACCCTGCGCCGGGTGCTGGACAGCGGCGACTCCATCACCGACATGCATGTCACGGGCTTCGTCCCCGGCTCCGAGGAGCGCCGGCACTGGTCCGTCAACCTCTACCGTGTGCAGAGCGGCAGCGGCCGGCCCATCGGTATCGCCTGGCTCGGCACCGACATCACCGCCCGTCGCGCCGCCGCCCGCGAGGCGGCGGCCGCCCGGCGCAACCTCGCCCTGCTCAACGAGGCCGGCGCCCGCATAGGGAACTCCCTGGACCTGGAGACCACCGCGCGCGAACTCCTCGACGTGGTCGTGCCGGGCTTCTGCGACCTCGCCACCGTCGACCTGTACCAGGGCCTGCTCATCGGTGACGAGACCCCGCCCGGCCTCGCCGACGGCAGCGCGGAACTGCGCCGGGTCGCCTTCGCGAGTGCCGTTTCGGACGCGCCCTTCAGCGGCTCGGGAGAGTCCGTCGCGGTCGGCGCGGTCCACCACTTCCCGTTCAACTCGCCCTGCGCGGACGCCCTGCGCACCGCCCGGCCGCGGCACGTACCCGCTGAGGACGGCGGCCTCGTGCAGTCCACGCTGGCCGTGCCGATGGTAGCCCACGACACCGTCGTAGGACTTGCCCAGTTCTCCCGCACCAAGGGCAGCGAGCCGTTCGGCGACCGCGACCGGGCCCTCGCGGTCGAACTGGCGGCACGGGCCGCCGTCTGCATCGACAACGCCCGGCTGTACCGCCGTGAACACGAACGCGCCCTGATACTGCAACGGTCCCTGCTCCCGCCCGGCGATCCCGAGGCCTCCGGGCTGGACATCGCCTGCCGCTACCTGCCCGGCAACGCGGCCACCGAGGTCGGCGGCGACTGGTTCGACGTCATCGAACTCCCGGGCCACCGCACGGCGTTGGTGGTGGGGGACGTCATGGGGCGGGGGCTGCGCGCGGCGGTGGCGATGGGTGAACTCCGTACGGCGGTCCGCACGCTGGCGTTGCTCGACCTCGAACCTGCCGAAGTGCTCTCCGCGCTGGACGAGATCGCCCGTGGCCTCGGCACCCCCGGCGGCGTCCAGCAGGCCACCCGCGCGGCCCGCCAGCCGCGCGACGCCGACCTCTCCGAGGTCTACCTGGCGACCTGTGTGTACGCCGTCTACGACTCCGTCACCAGGCGCTGTACGTTCGCCAACGCCGGCCATCTGCCCCCGGTGCTGGTGGAACCCGGCGAGGCGGCCCTCATGCTCGACGTCCCGCCGGGGATGCCGCTGGGCGTGGGCGGCGAGCCCTTCGAGGAGGTCGAGGTCGAACTCCCGGAGGGTGCCCTGCTCGCCCTCTACACGGACGGCCTGGTCGAATCCCGCGACCACCCGCTGGACGAGGGCCTCCAGGCGTTCGTAGGGGCCCTCACGGACCCCACCCGTCCCCTGGAGGACGTCTGCGACCACGTCCTCAGCACCCTCGACACCCACCACGGCGAGGACGACATCGCCCTGCTGATGGCCCGTGTCCAGGGCCTGCCCGCCGATTCCGTCGGCGACTGGACGCTGCCGCGCGAGCCGCGCAGTGTGGGGCGGGCGCGTGAGTACGCCCGTGCGCAGCTGGTCAGCTGGGATCTGGAGCCCCTGGTCGACACGACGGAGCTGCTGGTCAGCGAACTGGTCACCAACGCGCTGCGGTACGGGGAGGGCGAGATAAGGCTGAGACTGCTGCTGGACCGCACGCTGGTCTGCGAGGTCTGGGACGCCGGCCTCGTCCAGCCGCGGCGCCGGCGCGCCCGTGACACGGACGAGGGGGGCCGGGGCCTGCAACTGGTCGGCCTGCTCAGCGCGGCCTGGGGCTCCCGCCGTACGCCGCGCGGCAAGACGGTCTGGTTCGAACTCCCGCTCCCCGGCGGCGAGACCGGCCTGACGGACCCGGCGGAGGCACTCCTCAGCCTCTTCTGAACAACCGGCCGCCCGGACGACAGGGACCTAGCGAAGGCGGCGCCGTCCTCGTGTTTCCGGGCCGCCGAAGCTCACCGGCGGGCCCGCGTCCGGTTCCTCGGTCAGCAGGATTCCGCCGAGGACGGCGCCGGACAACCCGGCGGCGTGGCCGGCCGTTTCGGCGTAGGGGTTTCCGTGGACCCGCACATCCCGTTCGGCCAGTTCACGGGCCTGTCCGGCCAGTACGTCCGCCTCGGCGTCACGGCCGGCGCCCGAGCCCAGTGCCCGTACCGCCTGCGCCAGCCGTGCCCGCGCGTGCGCACCCACCGCACCGCGGTGCACGGCGACGAAGTCCTGCGCCCCGCCGACCGCGCTGCGCGCCACCAGCAGCGCGGCCGCCTCCACCACTCCGCTGCGCCCCACCTCCAGCCGCTCCACGGCCCGTGCGATGCGCCGCAGTGCGTCCAACGGGTCGTACGGCCCACCGATCAGCTCCGCGCGTACGGCGGCCAGCACGCCGTCGGCATGGGCGAGCCGGGCATGCAGCTCGCCCGTGGCCAGGGGCGTTCGCCCACCGTCCTTCCGCGCCTCGGCGATCTCCGCCTCCCCGCCGGTCAGCGCGGTCGGCACCAGACCGGCCGCCTCCCGCAGCTCCGCCGCGAGCCGCTCGACCCCGCCCACGAGAACCCCCGCCTGGATCACACCGCCCTCGGCGGCGCGCAGATGCCGGGCCGCCCGCGCCCCGTCACCCGAATCGGCGGCCTGACGTGCGTCGTTGAGCTGTGAGGTGGCGAACACCAGCCGGTCCTTGGCCTGTTCGACGTATCCGGTGACGGGGGTGCCCGCCGAGGGCGCGTACCGCTCGTGCAGCCCCGCCGCCGTGGCCTGGGCCGCCGCCGTGCGTGCGGTCAGCTCCCGGAACCGTCGCTCGGCGACCTCCAGTGCCTCGCCCACCCCCTGCTCCAGCCCCCGCAGCCGGTCCAGCTCCGCCGCCTCGGCGTCCAGCCGCCGCCCCGCCTCCGCGCACCGCCCGATCACCCCCACCAGCGCCTGCCGCCTGGCACCCTCGTCCCCCGGAACGCCCTCCTCGTACCGCCGCCATATCGCGAACGCGGCCGAAAGCTCGGTCCGCGCGGCCCGCAGGGCATGCGCGAACGGTTCGACCGCTGCTGCCCCGAACAGCTCCTGGGCGAAGGAGAGTTCCTCCTCACTGCCGCGCGCACAGTCGTCGGCCAGCACCAGCGCGGCCCGGGCCTGCCGTTCGGTCTCGCGCGAGGTGGGCACGGGCGGTGCCGCCGACACCACGCCCGGCGTCGTCCGGGTCCGGGCCCGCCGGGTGCGCCGCAGGTACCCGTACCCCGCCAGTGCCCCGGCAGCGCCGAGGACGGCGAGGGGCAGCACGAGGTCGGTCGCGGACGTCTCGTCCTGATGCGGCGCGGCGGCACTCGCGGCGGGCACCGCCGGGGAGACGGGAACCGGATCACCGTCACCGGCCGTCATCACCGGCAACACCAGCCACCCGACCCCGACGAGCGCACCCACCACGGCATGCACCACCCGCACGCGTATGTGCGATGGGGGTCCCCCCTGTTCGGGCGAAGCCGACTTGGGGGAGGCACGCCGGGGCCGGCCCCGGATCAGGGAGGACGTCACATTTTGGAGGGTATGGGCAGGTAGGCGGCTCCGCGAGTGGGGCGGATACGGCTGGGGGAACAGAGGGACAGGGGGGCGCGATGGACACGGAACGAGACGACCGGCGACCGGAGCCGGAGCAGCGGACGCCACCCGATCCGGCACCGGCCACCACAGAGACCGCCTCCCGGCGGCCGGCCGCCCCCCGCGAGGGCGAGAACCCTCCACCGGGGCTTCTCACACCCGCTGAGGGCGAGAACCCGCCGCCGGGGCATCCCGTACCTGCTGAGGGCGAGAACCCGCCGCCGGGGCATCCCGTACCCGCCGACGGCGAGCACCGCCCATCGGAGCCACCCGCGCCCGACGGCGAACGGCGCACGGCGGGCGCCGGTGGGAAAGCGAAAGGCGACGGCGGAGCCGGGCCGAGACGCCCCCGACGCCGCCGCGCCTTCATCGCCGCCGCACTGCTCCTCCTGCTCCTGCCCCTCCTCGGCGCGGAAACGGCCCTCCGCCTCACCTACACCGGCGACCCCGCACCAGGCACCCGCACGCGCCACAGGGACGCCCTCTGGCTGGGCCACGCCTGGGTCGACGGCCGCAAGACCGACGCGGACGTGACCGCCCTCGCCCGCCGCCTGGAAGGCACCGGCATCCGCGACCTGTACGTCCACGCCGGCCCCTTGGAGCACGACGGAACCCTCCCGAAGTCGGCCTACAGCAGGGCAGGTTGGCTGATACCGGCCCTGCACCGCGCAGCACCGGGCGTCCGCGTCCAGGCCTGGCTCGGCGACAAGCTGGCCAGTGAGAGCCCCGACGGGCTGCACCTGGACCGCGCCGCCACCCGCACGGCCGTCGTCGCCGCCACTCGCCGGATCCTCGCCACCGGCTTCGAGGGCGCCCACTTCGACCTGGAGCCCCTCCACTCCGGCGACCGCGACTACCTCTCCCTCCTGGACGACCTGCGCGCCCTCACCCACGCGCACCACGCCCTGCTGTCCGTCGCGGCCCACCAGATCGACCCGCTGCCCGCGTTCCACTCCTTCTGGGGCGCGACCACCGGCCACCCCAAGTGGTGGTCGCAGGCCTACTTCGGGCAGGTCGCCCGCCGCGTGGACCAGATCGCCGTCATGTCGTACGACACCATGCAGCCGTTGCAGAGCCTGTACGGCGGTTACGTGGCCCAGCAGACCGGCCTGGCGCTGGAGGTCACCCCGGAGACCACCGACCTCCTGATGGGCCTGCCCTTCTACCACGAGAACCGCTTCGGCCACTGGGCCCACGCGGAGACCGTCCCGGCCGCCGTGCGCGGCGTCCGCCTGGGCCTGTCCCGCACCGACGCCGACCGCACCCGCTTCGGCGTCGCCCTGTACGTGGACTTCGCGGCGACGGAGGGCGACTGGAGCGCCTACCGCAAGGACTGGGCACAGCGGTAGTGCCCGGGGGGCGTTCAGATGCTCGCCCAGCGCTGCGGCCGTACCCCCGCGCCGTCTACGAAGACCGCCGTCTGATCTTCGAGCCCAGCCACACCAGCGGATCGTACTTGCGGTCGACGGCCTTCTCCTTCAAGGGGATCAGCGCGTTGTCCGTGATCCTGATGCCCTCGGGGCAGACCTCCGTGCAGCACTTGGTGATGTTGCAGTAGCCGAGGCCGTGCTCGTCCTGGGCGGTGCGCTTGCGGTCCAGGCCGGTCTCGTCGGCCGCGTCCAGCGGATGCATGTCCAGCTCGGCCACCCGCATCAGGAAGCGCGGGCCCGCGAACGCCGGCTTGTTCTCCTCGTGGTCGCGGACCACATGGCAGGTGTCCTGGCACAGGAAGCACTCGATGCACTTGCGGAACTCCTGGGAGCGGTCCACGTCCTCCTGCATCATCCGGTACTCGCCGGGACCGAGTCCGGCCGGCGGCACGAACGCCGGGACCTCCCTGGCCTTCTGGTAGTTGAAGCCGACGTCGGTCACCAGGTCGCGGATCACCGGGAACGCGCGCAGGGGTGTGACGGTGATGATCTCCTCGCGGTCGAACACCGACATGCGGGTCATGCACAACAGCCGCGGCCGTCCGTTGATCTCCGCCGAGCACGAACCGCACTTGCCCGCCTTGCAGTTCCAGCGCACGGCGAGGTCGGGCGCCTGGGTCGCCTGGAGCCGGTGGACGATGTCCAGCACCACCTCGCCGTCGTTGACCTCGACCTCGAAGTCCTCCAGGCCACCGCCCTGCGCATCACCCCGCCACACCTTGAAGCGGGCCTCGTAGCTGCTCACTCGTACAGCTCCTCTTCGGCGAGGTACTTGACCAGCTCCTCCTTCTCGAAGAGGGCGAGCAGGTCCGGGCGGATGGGGTCGGTGGTCTCCCGGGTGAGGCGGATCTGTCCCCGGGCGGGGTCGGTCGCCACAAGGCCCCCGGTGGGGTCGGCGAGGGTGCACAGGAGGTTCACGTTGCGCCAGCCGCGGTCCATCGTCGGATGGTCCTCGCGGGTGTGCCCGCCGCGCGACTCGGTGCGCTCCAGCGCGGCCCGCGCCACGCACTCGCTGACCAGCAGCATGTTCCTGAGGTCCAGGGCGAGATGCCAGCCCGGGTTGAACTGGCGGTGTCCCTCGACTCCGGCCCGGCGGGCGCGTACCCGCAGCTCGGCCAGCTTGTGCAGGGCCTGCTCCATCTCGCCCTCGCGGCGGATGATGCCGACCAGGTCGTTCATGGTCTGCTGGAGTTCCTGGTGCAGGGTGTAGGGGTTCTCCGGCGGTCCCTCCTCGCCCTCCGTCTCCGCGGAGAAGGGCCGCAGGGCTTCCGCGGCGGCCGTGTTGACCTGGGCGTCGTCGACCGACGGGCGCCGGTGCGCCAGCCCCTGCGCGTACTCGGCCGCGTGCCAGCCCGCCCGGCGCCCGAACACCAGCAGGTCGGAGAGCGAGTTGCCGCCGAGCCGGTTGGAGCCGTGCATGCCGCCCGCGACCTCACCGGCCGCGTACAGCCCGGGCACCCCGCGTGCGGCGGCCGTGTCGGACTCGACGGCGATGCCGCCCATCACGTAGTGGCAGGTGGGTCCGACCTCCATCGCCTCCGCCGTGATGTCGACGTCCGCCAGCTCCTTGAACTGGTGGTACATGGAGGGCAGCCGGCGCCGGATGACCTCCGCCGGCATCCGGGTCGACACGTCCAGGAAGACCCCGCCGTGCGGTGAGCCGCGGCCGGCCTTCACCTCGGAGTTGATCGCCCGGGCCACCTCGTCGCGCGGGAGCAGCTCCGGGGGCCGCCGGTTGCTGTCCGGGTCGTCGTACCACCGGTCGGCCTCCTCCTCCGACTCCGCGTACTTCTCCTTGAAGACGTCCGGGATGTAGTCGAACATGAACCGCTTGTCCTCGGAGTTCCTGAGCACCCCGCCGTCACCGCGGACCGACTCGGTGACGAGGATGCCCTTCACCGACGGCGGCCAGACCATGCCGGTCGGGTGGAACTGCACGAACTCCATGTTCAGCAGGGGCGCGCCCGCGAGCAGCGCCAGCGCGTGCCCGTCGCCGGTGTACTCCCAGGAGTTCGAGGTGACCTTGAAGGACTTGCCGATCCCGCCGGTCGCCACGACCACGGCAGGAGCCTCGAGGACGAAGAAACGGCCGGTCTCGCGGTCGTAGGCGAAGACGCCGGAGACCCTGCCCCGGCCTTCGGCCGAGGGGACCCCCCGCTCGCTTCGCTCGCCGTCCTTGAGGATCCGCGTGACCGTGCACTCCTGGAAGACCTTCAGCCGGGACTCGTAGTCCCCGGTCTCCTTCATGTCCTCCTGCTGGAGCGCGACGATCTTCTGCTGGAGGGTCCGGATCAGCTCGAGGCCCGTACGGTCGCCGACGTGCGCGAGCCGCGGGTACTCGTGGCCACCGAAGTTGCGCTGCGAGATCCGGCCGTCCTTCGTACGGTCGAACAGCGCGCCCCAGGTCTCCAGCTCCCACACCCGGTCCGGGGCCTCCTGCGCGTGCAGCTCGGCCATCCGCCACTGGTTGAGGAACTTGCCGCCGCGCAGCGTGTCGCGGAAGTGGACCTGCCAGTTGTCGTGCTCGTTGGCGTTGGCCATGGCCGCCGCGATACCGCCCTCGGCCATCACGGTGTGCGCCTTGCCGAACAGCGACTTGCAGATCACCGCCGTACGGGCGCCCCGCTCACGCGCCTCGATCGCGGCCCGCAGCCCTGCGCCGCCCGCGCCGACCACGACGACGTCCCACTCCTGCCGGTCCACCACGGACATCAGAAAGCCCCACTCATCTAGAAGAACCGCGGATCGTCGAAGACGCCGGACGCGACCAGGTACACGTAGAAGTCGGCGAGTGCCACGCTCACCAGGGACGCCCAGGCGAGCAGCATGTGCCGGGCGTTCAGCCTCCCGGCGAACTGCCATGCCCGGTAGCGCACGGGATGCTTGGAGAAGTGCTTGAGCTTGCCGCCGACGATGTGCCTGCAGGAGTGGCAGGAGATCGTGTACGCCCAGATCAGCACGATGTTGACCAGGAAGACGAGGGTGCCGAGGCCCATGTGGCCCCAGTGGTAGTGCGTGTCTCGGAAGGACAGCACGGTGTCGTAGGTCAGCACGCCGGCCACCAGCAGGGCGGCGTAGAAGAAGTACCGGTGGACGTTCTGCAGGACGAGCGGGAAACGGGTCTCGCCGGTGTACTTGCGGTGCGGCTCGGCCACCGCGCACGCGGGCGGGGACGCCCAGAAGCTGCGGTAGTACGCCTTGCGGTAGTAGTAGCAGGTCAGCCGGAAGCCGAGCGGGAAGATCAGGATGATGATCGCGGGGGAGAGGGCCCACCAGCTGCCGAACAGGTCGGCGTTCGGGCCCGCGTGCATGGTCCGGCAGTTCTCCGCCAGGCACGGCGAGTAGAAGGGGGAGACGTACGGCGCCGCGTAGTAGTGCGCGTTCGCGAAGGCCCGCCACGTCGAGTAGACGACGAAGGCGAACAGGCCGGCCGCGGTGGCGGCGGGCGCCAGCCACCAGCGGTCGGTCCGCAGATGCGGTGCGGCGATCGCGGCGCGTGTACCGGTGCGTACACCGCCGCTGTTCTGTTGAGGTTCCGTACCAGTGGCCAACGGAGGACTCCGGTCGGGTCGGGGTTCAGGGGGCGTGCCGGTCGCGGGCGCCCAGACCCTCGTCGTCCGAGTCCGTCCACAGGCTGATGTCGTACGGCGTGTCGGAGATGGTGACGAGGTCGGGCCGCTTCGCGGCGGCCGGGCTGCTGGCCGCTTCCCGCAGCAGCGAGAGGCTCTCGCGCAGATGGTCGGCGTCCATCCGGACCCGGCGCATCTCCAGGCCCCCGCTGCCGAATTGCTTCTCCAGGCGCCCGAGCGACCGGTACAGGTCGTCGAGGCTGCGCTGGACGGATGTCAGTTCGTCGTGCACGGACATGACGTGCCCTCACTTCCACGGGTCCTGCGGGCCCTGGGCGGCAACGTTCAGGCGCCTTGGAGTGTTGCGCGTCACACCTGGTGCTGTGAAGAGATGTGCACCGATTGGCCGAGGGTGTACGGATGCACTTTCGGTGTGTTGCGCCGCACGGGTGGGCTTACCGTCCGTCGTCGCCGTGTCGCCCGCTGTTGCCGGATCCTTTCCTCTTCAGTGGGTGCATAGATCTGATCAGCTCCATATACCGCCAAAAGTGATCAGCCTCGTATGCCGACATATGTGAGCATAAAGCCCGCGGCTTCCCGGAGGTAGCAGAGATGTCCCACGACGGCGTCGGCCTGCGCACAGTCCTGCGCTCGGCCGCCTTCCTCACCGCGGGCACCCTCGCGGTCCCCCTCCTCGCCGGCTGCGGCTCCGACGACGACACCAGCCGCCCCCTGGCGGGGCAGGACATCGCCCTCGTCGCCCGTGACAAGGTCGCCGAGGGGGGCACCCTGAAGTGGGCCGTGGACGCCGTACCGGAGACCCTGAACACCTTCCAGGCCGACGCCGACGCCGGCACCACCCGCATCGCCCAGGCCGTGCTGCCGTCGATGTTCCGCCTCGACGCCACCGGGCGCCCGGTGGCCAACCCCGCCTATCTGGAGTCCGCCAAGGTCATCGAGACCGAGCCGCGCCAGGTCGTGCTGTACAAGCTGAACCAGCAGGCCGTCTGGAGCGACGGGCGGGAGATCGGCGCCGCCGACTTCGTCGCCCAGTGGCGCGCCCTGTCCGGCAGGAACAGCTCCTACTGGACCGCCCGCAACGCAGGCTACGACCGCATCGCCAAGATCGAGCGCGGCGCCAGCGACCTCCAGGTCCGGGTCACCTTCTCCCGCCCCTACGCCGACTGGAAGTCGCTGTTCTCGCCGCTGTACCCGAAGGACGTCATGGGCACCCCGGACGCCTTCAACGACGGCGCCCGGCGCAAGCTGAAGGTCACGGCCGGACCCTTCAAGGTCGAGAAGGTCGACACCGCCCAGAAGGACGTCGTCCTCACCCGCAACCCGCGCTGGTGGGGCAAGCCCGCGAAGCTGAACGAGATCGTGCTGCACGCCGTGGCCCGCGACAAGCGCGCCGCGGCGCTCGCCGACGGCACCGTGGACCTCGCCGAGATCGACGCGGGCGAGGCCGAGCGGATCAACCTCGCCTCCCGCCGGAAGGGCACCGGAACCCCGCTGCAGGGCACGGGCAAGACCTCGGCGAAGAAGCTGCGCTCGTGGGCGCTCGCCCACGGCTTCGACTCCGACGAGGTCAAGGACGGCAAGAAGAAGCTGCGCAAGGCCGTCACCCGGTACCTGGAGCAGCAGCAGGAGCTGCGTGCCTTCGACGTCCGCAAGTCGCTGGAGCCCGCCTACACCCAGCTCGCCCTCAACGGCGCCGCCGGTCCCCTCGCCGACGAGCGGGTCCGCCGGGCCGTCGCCCGCGCGCTCGACCGCGACGAGCTGGCCAAGCTCGTGCTGACCCCGCTGGGCCTGCCCGCCGTCCCGGTCGGCAGCCACCTCGCCCTGTCCGGGCAGGCCGCCTACGCCGACAACAGCGGCTCACTCGGGGGCCAGGACACCAAGGAGGCGCAGGCGCTGCTCGCGGACGCCGGCTGGGTGGCCGGGGGACCGGTGAAGGAGCAGAAGAAGGCCGAGAAGGCGGCCGGTGGCGAGCGCGACAAGAGCGATCGGGAGAAGAAGTCCGACGGCGGCCACGACGGCGAGTACATCGTCGGCGAGGACGACAAGGGCAAGCACCACGAGTCGGCCGAGGAGAAGCGGGACAAGGGCGACGAGGGCGGCAAGCACCTCGCCCAGGACGGCAAGCAGTACACCGGCAACGGCGGCGCGCCCGGTGCGTACGCCCCGCAGGGCACCGCGGCCCCGGCCGGCGCCGTGACCGGCCCGCTCGCCAAGGACGGCAAGGCGCTCGCCCTGCGCTTCGTGCTCCCCTCGGGGACGGGCTCGGAGACCCTGAACACGGTGGCGCTGCGGATCTCCGCGATGCTGGACAAGGTCGGCATCCGCACGACGATCACCAAGGTCTCGGACGAGAGCTACTTCAAGGACCACATCGCCTCCGGCGACTACGACCTCGCCCTCTACTCCTGGCCCTCCTCCGCCTTCCCGGCGACCGACGCCCGGCCGATCTACGCCAAGCCGGTGCCGGCCGCCGACGGCTCGGTGAACGTCGAGCAGAACTTCACCCGGGTCGGCACCGACCAGGTCGACCAGCTCTTCGACCAGGCGGCGGCGACACTGGACGAGGACGAGGAGCGTGACCTCATCCGCAAGGCGGACTCCCGTATCTGGGCCGCGGCCGGTTCCATTCCGCTCTATCAGCGGCCCCAGCTGGTCGGTGCGCGGAAGGACCTGGTCAACGCGGGGGCGTTCGGATTCCAGACGCCGGTCTACGAGGACATGGGCTTCCTGAAGAAGGGGGCGAAGGTCTCGCCGAGCCCGTCCGGCAACTGATCGGCGTCGGCCCTGCGGAGACCGGACCCCGCAGGGCCACGTACCATGGGGTGAGGCCGTGGCGTGTCAAGCCCGGCAGGCCCGCGTCACACGGACGTACGCAGCAGGGCCTTCTCACCACTCTGGGAGTACGCCGCAATATGGCCACGCGCCACGACATCCGCAACGTCGCCATCGTCGCCCACGTCGACCACGGGAAGACGACCCTCGTCGACGCCATGCTGAAGCAGGCCGGTGCCTTCGCCGCGCACGCCGCCGAGTCGCTCGACGACCGCATGATGGACTCGAACGACCTGGAGCGTGAGAAGGGCATCACGATCCTGGCCAAGAACACGGCCGTGAAGTACCACCCGAAGGATGGCGGCGAGGTCGTCACCATCAACATCATCGACACCCCGGGCCACGCCGACTTCGGCGGCGAGGTCGAGCGTGGACTGTCGATGGTGGACGCGGTCGTGCTGCTGGTCGACGCCTCCGAGGGCCCGCTGCCGCAGACCCGTTTCGTGCTGCGCAAGGCGTTGCAGGCCCGCCTGCCCGTCATCCTGTGCATCAACAAGACGGACCGCCCCGACTCGCGCATCGACGAGGTCGTGAACGAGGCGTACGACCTCTTCCTCGACCTCGACGCCGACGAGGACCAGATCGAGTTCCCCATCGTCTACGCGTGCGCACGCGACGGTGTGGCCTCGCTGACGAAGCCGGAGGACGGCACCGTCCCGGCCGACAGTGACAGCCTGGAGCCGTTCTTCTCCACGATCTTGTCGCACGTCCCGGCTCCGGAGTACGACACGGAGGCCCCGCTCCAGGCGCACGTCACCAACCTCGACGCCGACAACTTCCTCGGCCGTATCGCGCTGCTCCGCGTCGAGCAGGGCGAGCTGCGCAAGGGCCAGACCGTCACGTGGATCAAGCGCGACGGCACGATGTCCAACGTGCGCATCACCGAGCTGCTGATGACCGAGGCGCTCACCCGCAAGCCCGCCGAGAAGGCCGGCCCCGGTGACATCTGCGCGGTGGCCGGTATCCCGGACATCATGATCGGTGAGACCCTCGCCGACACCGAGAACCCGATTCCGCTGCCCCTGATCACGGTCGACGAGCCGGCGATCTCCATGACCATCGGTACGAACACCTCGCCGCTGGTCGGCCGCGGCGGCACCGGCAAGGGCGCCGACAACAAGGCCGCGGTCAAGGACCGCAAGGTCACCGCCCGCCAGGTCAAGGACCGCCTCGACCGCGAGCTGGTCGGTAACGTCTCGCTCCGCGTGCTCGACACCGAGCGGCCGGACGCCTGGGAGGTCCAGGGCCGTGGTGAGCTGGCGCTCGCCATCCTGGTCGAGCAGATGCGCCGCGAGGGCTTCGAGCTGACCATCGGCAAGCCGCAGGTCGTCACCAAGCTCGTCGACGGCAAGGTCTACGAGCCGGTCGAGCGCATGACGATCGACGTGCCCGAGGAGCACATGGGCGCGGTCACGCAGCTTATGGGCGTCCGCAAGGGCCGGATGGACAACATGTCCAACCACGGCTCCGGCTGGGTCCGCATGGAGTTCGTCGTCCCGTCCCGCGGTCTCATCGGCTTCCGTACCGAGTTCCTGACCGGTACGCGAGGCACCGGCATCGCCCACTCCATCCACGAGGGCCACGAGCCGTGGTTCGGTGTGCTGACGACCCGTAACAACGGCTCGTTGGTCGCCGACCGCGCCGGTGCCGTCACCGCCTTCGCGATGACGAACCTGCAGGAGCGCGGCGTGCTGTTCGTGGAGCCGGGCACCGAGGTGTACGAGGGCATGATCGTCGGTGAGAACTCCCGCTCCGACGACATGGACGTGAACATCACCAAGGAGAAGAAGCTCACGAACATGCGGTCGTCGTCGGCCGACTCGTTCGAGGCGATCGTGCCGCCGCGCAAGCTGTCGCTGGAGCAGTCGCTGGAGTTCTGCCGTGACGACGAGTGCGTCGAGGTGACCCCGGAGGCGGTCCGCATCCGCAAGGTGAACCTGGACGCCCGTGAGCGCGCCCGCGCCGCCAGCCGGGCCAAGCACGGCTGAGTCACGTCCGACGCACGAGGGCCCGCCCGGCATCACGCCGGGCGGGCCCTCGTGCGTCCGGGGGAGGGGGAGGCAGGATAGAGGGTTTTCCCTAGAAACAGATGTCGGGTTCCTCACTCGGCCCGAGAGCTCCCCGCCGTTCGTTAAAGTGACCAGATATCTACGGCTTACCGGGCTCTCGCGCCGGTCTGTCCAGCACCATGGCGTCGACACAGCTTGCTCCGCCGTTCGGTGCAACTCATTTTTCCGGCCCTCCCGTCCGCATTCCGGACGATGCTGCCCGATACTTGTGTAACAAGTCCGTTTCGCATGGATCTTTCGGCAAACCCTTTGTCCGGATTTTGGAAGAACTACGCGCCAGGTGTGATCGAACCGAGACCTTGAAGGTGTGGTTCGCTCCGGTTCGTATGGCAGATAGTTAGGCGCGTAGAGCTCGGATCAACGGGTCACGCGCTGCTGGCGGCGCCGACTCACGAGCGCGGGGGCACGTGACCATTTCAGGCACCGGTGACGGTGATGCGTCCTGTGCCCCTCCATGTGGTGAACCAATGGACTCATGAGGAGGAGCCCCATGCGTGGTGCCAAGAGCGCCAAGTGGGTTGCGATAGCCGCGGTTGTGGCGCTGGGTGCGACGGCCTGTGGCGGTGGCGGTGGCGGCAAGGGCAGCGGCAGCAAGGCCGCGGTCGACCCGAACGGCAAGTTCTCCGTCGAGGTCGGTGAGCCCCAGAACCCGCTGCAGCCGGCGAACACCATGGAGTCCAACGGCAGCATCGTCATCAAGTCGCTCTTCTCGGGTCTCGTCGACTACGACGAGAGCGGCAAGATCGTCAACGTCAACGCCCAGTCCATCGACTCCAAGGACAACAAGACCTTCACGGTCAAGCTGAAGCAGGGCTGGAAGTTCCACGACGGCACCCCGGTGACCGCCGACTCCTACGTCAAGGCGTGGAACTGGGCCGCGAACCCGGCCAACAAGCAGACCAACAGCTTCTGGTTCTCGGACATCCAGGGCTACGACGAGGTCGCCCCGGCCAAGGGCAAGTCCAAGGCCGACAAGCTGTCCGGCCTGAAGGTCGTCGACGACAACACCTTCACGATCACGCTGACCAAGCCGATTCCGTACTTCGTCTACAAGCTCGGCTACGAGGTCTTCGACCCGCTGCCGGAGTCCTTCTACAAGGACCCGAAGGCCGCCGGGGAGCACCCGATCGGCAACGGTCCCTACAAGTTCGTCAGCTGGCAGCACAAGAAGCAGATCGAGGTTGTCAAGTTCGACGGCTACAAGGGCCCCAACGCCGCCAAGAACGGTGGTGTGCTCTTCAAGAACTACACCAGCCTGGAGACGGCGTACGAGGACCTCAAGTCCGGCAACGTCGACGTCCTGCGCCAGATCGCGCCGAAGGACCTGCCCGTCTACAAGACGGACCTCGGCGACCGCGCGGTGGACAGGGCCTACTCGGCGATCCAGACGATCGCCGTCGCCTTCTACACCAAGCAGTGGAAGGGCATCGACCCGAAGGTCCTGCAGGGCCTGTCGATGGCGATCGACCGCAACACGATCACCAAGACCGTGCTCCAGGGCACCCGTGAGCCCGCCACCGGCTGGGTCGCCAAGGGTGTTCTCGGCTACCAGCCGAACGGGGCCGGCGACGTCACCACGTACAACCCGGCGAAGGCCAAGCAGCTCATCAAGGCGGGCGGCGGCGTTCCCGGCAACGCCATCTCCATCCAGTACAACGCGGACGGCGGCCACAAGGAGTGGGTGGAGGCGGTCTGCAACTCCATCACCAACGCCACCGGCGTGAAGTGCTCGGGCGACTCGAAGGCCGACTTCCAGGCCGACCTGAACGCCCGTGACGCTCACCAGGTCAAGTCCCTGTACCGCTCGGGCTGGGTGCTGGACTACCCGTTCAACGCCAACTTCATCCGCGACCTGTTCGGCAGCAAGTCGGACGGCAACCAGGGTGGCTTCTCCAACAAGACGATCGACAAGGAGATCGCCGCCGCGGACAGCGCCAAGACGCTGGACGAGTCGGAGCGGAAGTACCAGGCGATCGAGAAGCAGCTCCCGAACTACATGCCGAGCATTCCGCTCTGGTACTACAAGGTCAACGCGGGCTACTCGGAGAAGGTCACCGGCGTCAAGTACGCCCAGGACGGCGACCCGATCCTGACCGGCGTTCAGGTCAAGAAGTAATCACACACAGCCCGTTTGTCCCGGGGTGCGGTGCTCCCGCACCCCGGGGGACGGCGGTGGCTGGGGGGCCCTTTCCCCGCGCATCAACCAATGGTGCGCGGGGAAAGGGCCCGTCGGCTGCTGCCGTGACCGACATGGAGGCACGATGGGGCGCTACGTCGCACGACGACTGCTCCAGATGATCCCGGTGTTCATCGGGACGACCCTGCTGATCTTCCTCATGGTGTACGCCCTGCCCGGTGACCCCGTACGCGGGCTGTTCGGCGACAAGGGCGGCAGCCCGCAGGTGATCGCCCAGCTGAGACATCAGTACGGACTGGACCAGCCGATCCTGGTTCAGTACTGGCATTACATGAAGAACATGGTGCTGCACGCCGACTTCGGCACGCAGATCGCCAGCGGCCGGCCCGTCACGGACGTGCTCGGTGACGCGTTCCCCGTCACCCTCCGTCTGGGCGCCCTGGCCTTCGTCATCGAGTTCGTCCTGGGCATCGCCCTGGGCATCGTCGCGGGCCTGCGCTCCGGGCGCGCCACGGACAACGTGATCCTGCTGGTCACCCTGCTGCTGATCTCGGTCCCGGTGTTCGTCCTCGGCTACATCCTCAAGGTCGTCTTCGCGTTCAACCTGAACTGGTTGCCACCGAACGTCAATGACTCGACGAACATCAATGAGTTGTTGATGCCGGCCATTGTGCTGGCGACCGCGTCACTGGCGTATGTGACCCGGCTCACCCGTACGTCGATCGCCGAGAACCTCCGCGCCGACTACATCCGCACGGCCATCGCCAAGGGTCTGCCGAAGCGCCGTGTGGTGGGTGTCCACCTCATGCGCAACTCGCTGATCCCGGTGATCACCTACCTGGGTACCGACATCGGTGCGCTGATGGGCGGTGCCGTCGTCACCGAGGGGCTGTTCAACATCCAGGGTGTGGGTGGCACGATCGCCCAGTCGATCGTGCGCCGCGAAGGCACCACGCTCGTCGGCCTGGTGACCATCCTCGTCATCGTGTACCTCCTCGCCAACCTGCTCGTCGACCTGCTCTACGCGGTCCTTGACCCGAGGATTCGCTATGCCTGACGTGACCAAGACGGCCCCTGAGGCCGCTGCCGAGGAAGCGGCCGTCGCGGCGGCCGGCGGCCCCCTGCCCGACGCCAAGCCGGAGAAGGCCCGCAGCCTGTGGGGCGACGCCTGGCAGGACCTGCGCCGCAGCTGGATCTTCCTCGTCTCCGCGGTGCTGATCGTCATCCTGCTGCTGATCACCTTCTTCCCCGGGTGGTTCGCCGGCGCCGACCCGAACAAGGGCGACCTGGCCAAGCACTTCCTTCAGCACCCCAAGCTGGGCAACCTGTTCTCCGCGGACTGGCTGGGCTACGACCAGCAGGGCCGCAGCGTCTACACCCGTGTCATCTACGGCACCCGGGCCTCCGTCGCCGTCGGCTTCGGCACCACGGTCGCGGTGACGGTCGTGGGCGGTCTGGTCGGCATGATCGCCGGGTACTTCGGCGGCATTGTCGACTCGGTGCTGTCGCGGCTGACCGACGTGTTCTTCGGTATCCCGTTCCTGCTCGGCACCATGGTCGTGCTCAACTCCTTCCAGGACCGCACGACCTGGGTCGTCATCGGAGCGCTGAGCTTCTTCGGCTGGACACAGATCGCCCGTGTGATGCGCGGCGCGGTGATCACCACCAAGCAGTCCGACTACGTGCACGCCGCCCAGGCCCTGGGCGCGAGCACTCCGCGCATCATGTTCCGGCACATCCTGCCGAACACACTGGCACCGGTGATCGTCGTCGCCACCATCTCCCTCGGCATCTACATCTCCGCCGAGGCGACGCTGTCGTACCTGGGCCTCGGCCTGAACGGCGTGTCGTGGGGCAATGACATCTCCGACGGTGGCGCCCAGATCCGGGTGGCGCAGTGGATCATGCTGTACCCGTCGATCATGCTCGTCATCACGGTGCTGGCGTTCATCATGCTCGGTGAGGCGGTCCGCAACGCCCTCGACCCGAAGATGCGCTGAGGGAGGCGTACGTGACCATCATCGAAGAAGTCGTGCCGTCGCCCCGCGACGGCGCAACCGACGGCGGCCCACTGCTCGAAGTGCGCGACCTGCACATCGAGTTCCACACCCGCGAGGGCGTGGCCAAGGCCGTCAACGGCGTCAACTACAGTGTCAGCGCGGGCGAGACCCTCGCGGTGCTCGGTGAGTCGGGCTCCGGCAAGTCCGTCACGGCTCAGGCCATCATGGGCATCCTGGACATGCCGCCGGCACGGATCCCGCAGGGCGAGATCCTCTTCCGCGGCCAGGACATGCTCAAGATGTCCGCCGAGGAGCGCCGCAAGATCCGCGGTCGCCGGATCGCCATGATCTTCCAGGACGCGCTCAGCTCGCTGAACCCGGTGCTGTCCGTCGGCTATCAGCTCGGCGAGATGTTCCGCGTCCACCATGGCCTCTCCAAGAAGGAGGCCAAGGCCAAGGCGATCGAACTGATGGACCGGGTGAAGATTCCGGCCGCGGCGGCCCGCGTGAACGACTACCCGCACCAGTTCTCCGGCGGTATGCGCCAGCGCATCATGATCGCCATGGCGCTGGCCCTGGAGCCGGACCTGATCATCGCCGACGAGCCGACCACGGCCCTCGACGTGACGGTCCAGGCCCAGGTCATGGACCTGCTCGCGGATCTGCAGCGCGAGTACAACATGGGCCTGATCCTCATCACCCACGACCTCGGCGTCGTCGCGGACGTGGCGGACAAGATCGCCGTGATGTACGCGGGCCGGATCGTGGAGCGCGCCCCGGTGCACGAGCTGTACAAGCGCCCGGCGCACCCGTACACGCGGGGTCTGCTGGACTCGATCCCGCGCCTGGACCAGAAGGGCCAGGAGCTGTACGCGATCAAGGGTCTGCCGCCCAACCTGCTGCGCATCCCGGGCGGTTGCGCCTTCAACCCGCGCTGTCCGAAGGCCCAGGACATCTGCAGCACACAGATCCCGGACCTGCTGCCGGTGACCGAGCAGGACGGCGCGGAGCTGGCCGGCCGCGCTTCCGCCTGCCACTTCTGGAAGGAGACGATCCATGGCTGAGCTCAGCAAGAACGACGAGCCGCAGGACGCCACGCCGAACGTCTCCGAGGTGGACGTCGTCGACGCCCGCACCGAGGACGAGGCGGTCACCGCGATCGAGGCTCCGGTCGAGCGCGGTGAGCCGATCCTGCAGGTCCGCAACCTGGTGAAGCACTTCCCGCTCACCCAGGGCATCCTGTTCAAGAAGCAGATCGGCGCGGTCAAGGCCGTCGACGGCGTCTCCTTCGACCTGCACCAGGGTGAGACCCTGGGCATCGTGGGCGAGTCCGGCTGCGGCAAGTCGACGGTGGCCAAGCTCCTGATGAACCTGGAGCGGGCCACGGCCGGCGAGATCTTCTACAAGGGCCAGGACATCACCAAGCTGTCCGGGCGGGCCCTGAAGGCCGTGCGCCGCAACATCCAGATGGTGTTCCAGGACCCGTACACCTCGCTCAACCCGCGTATGACGGTGGGCGACATCATCGGCGAACCCTTCGACATCCACCCCGAGGTGGCCCCCAAGGGCGACCGGCGCCGCAAGGTGCAGGACCTCCTGGACGTCGTCGGTCTCAACCCGGAGTACATCAACCGCTACCCGCACCAGTTCTCGGGCGGTCAGCGCCAGCGCATCGGCATCGCCCGCGGCCTCGCGCTCAACCCCGAGATCATCATCTGCGACGAGCCGGTGTCGGCCCTGGACGTCTCGGTCCAGGCCCAGGTCATCAACCTGATGGAGCGACTGCAGGACGAGTTCAACCTGTCCTACATCTTCATCGCGCACGACCTGTCGATCGTCCGGCACATCTCGGACCGCGTGGGCGTGATGTATCTCGGGAAGATGGCCGAGATCGGCACCGACGAGCAGATCTACGAGCACCCGACGCACCCCTACACCCAGGCGCTGCTGTCGGCGGTCCCGGTGCCGGACCCGGAGGCCCGCGAGCACCGGGAGCGGATTATCCTCACCGGTGACGTGCCGTCCCCGGCCAACCCGCCCTCGGGCTGCCGCTTCCGCACCCGCTGCTGGAAGGCCCAGGACAAGTGCGCCGAGGAGGTCCCGCTGCTGGCGATCCCCGAGCGCTTCAAGGCCTCGGACACCCCCGCGGCCCACGAGTCGGCCTGCCACTTCGCCGAGGAGAAGAACGTGGTCCACGCGGCCTGACGCGTTCCTTGGTCCCGCCCGGTTCCCGGCGCCCTCACCGACGAGGCGCCGGGAACCGGCGTTTTGCCAGGCAACTCCCTTTCCCTCCGGTCGGGTTCGGCAGCGCCGGACCTACGTGGTCACTTGCGCGCGCGCCCAGTGGCAGGCCACCTGGGGTTCCAAAGTGGCGTCGAGGACCGCCGGGTCCTCGGTCCGGCAGGCCTGCGCGATGCCCGCCCGGTCGGCCTCGCCGTTCGCCAGGACCGGGCAGCGGGCGCGGAAGCGGCAGCCGGTGGGGATACGGGAGGGGTCCGGGGGCTCGCCGGTCAGGACGAGCGGTTCACCCCCGGCCTCCGGGAGGACCGACAGGAGGGCCTGGGTGTAGGGGTGCCGGGGTGCCGTCAGGACCTGTTCGACGTCGCCCGTCTCCACGATCCGGCCCAGGTACATCACCGCCACCCGGTCGGCGATGTTCCACGCGAGGCCCAGATCATGCGTCACCACGAGCGCGGCGAGACCCAGTTCGGCGCGCAGCCGTAGCAGCAGGCCGAGGATCTCGCCGCGTACCGAGGCGTCGAGGGAGGCCACCGGTTCGTCGGCGACGAGCAGTCGCGGCTCCAGCACCAGTGCGCCCGCGATCACCACGCGCTGCCGCTGACCGCCGGACAGCTCGTGGGGATAGCGCAGGAAGAAACGCTCCGGCGGTCGCAGCCCGGCACGGGACAGGGCGTCGGCCACCGTCGCCCGTTCGTCCCCGGCGTGCCCGTGGATCCGCAGTCCCTCAGCCACCGCGTCGTACACCGTGTGCCGGGGGTTCAGGGAGCCACTGGGATCCTGCAGGACCAGTTGTGCCTGCCGGCGATAGGCGCGCAGGGCCCGCGTCGAGTACTCCAGCGGGTGCCCGGCGAAGGAGACGTGCCCCTCCGTCGGCTTCACCAGACCCAGCAGCGCGCGGGCGAGCGTGGACTTGCCGCAGCCGGACTCACCGACCAGCGCCACGATCTCCCCGGGCCGGATGTCCAGTTCGACCCCGTCGACCGCGCGGGCGGGACCGGCACCGTGCCGGCCGGGGAAGGCCACGCGCAGACCGCGCGCGCTGAGCAGGGGCGGTTCCGGCGCCGTCATGACGTGCTCCTCACGATCCGGGGCGGCCACGAAGGCCGGAACAGGCGCGCGCGGGGCGGGCCGCCGGTTTCCCCACGGG
The DNA here is from genome assembly GCF_042959345.1 of Streptomyces sp. NPDC007905. Classification (NCBI taxonomy): domain Bacteria; kingdom Bacillati; phylum Actinomycetota; class Actinomycetes; order Kitasatosporales; family Streptomycetaceae; genus Streptomyces; species Streptomyces sp. NPDC007905. Next base: position 29,754 of record NZ_JBIBKS010000006.1, read on the forward strand.
CACGGTCGCGGGCTGTGCTCCCCGCGTTCCCGGACGCTGCCCACGGGCGTGACCGGTGGTGTCACGGCGTGCTTCCCGCCCGCTCGGGCCGTGTCGGCGGGGCCGGCCGCCGGCGCCGCCGTGTGCACGATTACGACGTCCGCGGGCCTGGCCGCCGGCATCCGCGTGTTCACGTCCATGGCGTGTTTCCGGCCGTCTTGGGTGGCGGCCCCGTCCGTTCCTCCTCCGGCGCCCCCACATGTACGCAGGCGGCCCAGCGGTCCTCCTCGGCCGTCCGCAGGGTCTGGTCGGTCGTGGTGCAGCCGGGGAGGGACACCGGGCAGCGCGGGTGGAATACGCAGCCGGAGGGGAGCTCGGCCGGGTCGGGTGGGTCGCCGGGCAGGCCGCGCGGGGCGAAGCGGGAGGAGGGGTCGCCGATGCGGGGGAACGCGGCGGACAGGGCCTGGGCGTAGGGGTGCCGGGCGTCCTCGTACACCGCGCGCGCGGGGCCCAGTTCCACCACGCGGCCCGCGTACATCACCGCCAGCCGGTCACAGGTGTCGGCGAGGACCGCCAGATCGTGGCTGATCATGATCAGCCCCAGGTTCTGCTCCCCGACGAGTTGTTCGATCAGCCGGAGAATCTGCGCCTGGACCATCACGTCCAGCGCCGTGGTCGGCTCGTCCGCGATGATCAGCCGTGGTGCGCAGGCCAGTGCCATGGCGATCATGACGCGCTGCCGCTGGCCGCCCGACAGCTCGTGCGGGTAGGCCGAGGCCCGAGCCGCCGGCAACCCCACGCGCTCCAGCAGCTCCCCGGCCCGGCGGCGCGCCGTGGCCGCGCTCGCCCGGTCGTGCAACAGGATCGGCTCGGCGATCTGCTCACCGATGCGGTGCACGGGGTTGAGCGAGTGCATGGCCCCCTGGAAGACGATCGACGCCCCGGCCCAGCGGACCGCCCGCAGCCGCCCCCACCGCATGGTGAGCACGTCATCACCGTCCAGCACGATTCGGCCGCCGACCCGGGCGCCGGCAGGCAGCAGCCGCAGCAGGGCCAGCGCGAGCGTGGACTTGCCGCATCCCGACTCGCCCGCGATGCCCAGCTTCTGCCCGGCCCCCAGCGACAGGTCCACGCCCCGCACGGCGGCCGCCCCGCCCGGATACGTCACCTCCAGGTCCCGTACCTCCAGCAACGTCAACGGGTCACCCCCAGCCTGGGATTGAGCACGGACTCCACGGCCCGTCCGCACAGGGTGAACGCCAGTGCCACACCCGCGATGGCGATGCCGGGCGGCACCAGGTACCACCAGTCGCCGGAGCTGACCGCCCCGGCCTCCCGCGCCTCCTGCAGCAGTCCGCCCCAGGACACCACCAGGGGATCGCCGAGGCCCAGGAAGGCCAGCGTCGCCTCGGCGAGAATGGAGGAGGACACCATGAGGGTGGTCTGCGCCAGCACCAGCGGCATCACGTTGGGCAGCACATGGCGGGACATGACGTGGCAGTGACCGCCGCCGAGCGCCTTCGCCCGCTCGATGTACGGCCGGGACTCCACCGCCAGCGTCTGAGCCCGCACCAGCCGGGCCGTCGTGGGCCACGAGGTGACGCCGATCGCCAGAACGACCGTACCCAGCGAACGAGGCATCACGGTGGCGAGCGCGATGGCCAGCACCAGCGTCGGCATCACCAGGAACCAGTCCGTGACCCGCATCATCACCGTCGCGTACGCGCCCCGGAAGTGCCCGGCGGTGATCCCGACCACCGCGCCGATCGCCACCGACAGCACCGCCGCCAGCAGCCCCACCAGCAGCGAGACCCGAGCCCCCCACACCAGCAGCCCCAGCAGATCTCGTCCGAACCGGTCGGTGCCCAGCGGGAACTCCCCGGTCGGGCTCTGCAGGGGCCGCCCCGGCGCGCCGGTCACGCTCGCCACGTCCGAGCCGACCGTCAGCGGCGCGGTCAGCGCAATCATCCCGAAGAGGGCCAGCGCCGCCAGGCCCACGATCCCCGCGCGGTGGGTGCGGTACTGCCGCCAGAACCGTACGGCGGCCCGTCGCCGGCGCTGCCGGGCCAGCGCCCGTGGGCCGGCCCCCGCCACCGGGGGTGTCGCTTCGGTGGTCATGTCCGGCCCACCCTCGGGTCGAGCAGCGGATAGACCAGGTCGGCCAGGGTGTTCATGACGATCACCGCCGAGGCGAAGAAGAGGAACAGGCCCTGCACGAGCGGCAGGTCGGGCACGCTGAGGGCCTGATAGAACAGACCGCCGAGGCCCGGCCAGGAGAAGACGGTCTCGACCAGGATCACCCCCGCGACCGTCCGGCCGAGGTTGACGAAGATGAGCGTCACGGTGGGCAGCAGCGCGTTGGGTACGGCGTGCCGGCGCCGCACCAGGTCCTCCCGCAGCCCCTTGGCCCGCGCGGTCGTCAGATAGTCGCTGCCCATCTCGTCGAGCAGCGCGGAACGGGCGACCAGCAGCGTCTGCCCGTACTCGACCGCGACCAGCGTGATGACCGGCAGGATCAGATGGTGGGCGACGTCGACGGCGTACGCGAAGCCCTCCTTGCCGCCGGACTCCATGCCGCCGGTGGGGAAGAGTCCTGGGACGGGGCCCATGCCCACCGCGAGGACGATGATGAGCAGCAGCCCCAGCCAGAACGAGGGCACCGAGTACAGCGTCAGCGCCACACCGGTGTGGAACCGGTCGGCGAAGCGGCCGCGCCGCCAGGCCGCACGGGTGCCGAGGACCAGGCCGAGCACCGTGTACAGGACGAACGCGGTGCCGGTGAGCAGCAGCGTGTTCGGCAGCGCCTCACCGATCTTGTCGATGACCGGGGCGCGGAACTGGTAGGAGGTGCCCAGGTCACCGGTGAGCGCCTTGCCGCAGTAGTCCGTGAACTGCTCCCACAGCGGCAGGTCGAGTCCGAACTCCTTGCGGTACTCGGCAAGTTGAGCGGCCGATAGCGGGCGGCCGCCCGTCATGGTCTTGACCGGGTCGCCGGGGATCAGCCGGAACAGGAAGAAGCCGGTGACGAGGACCGCGAGCAGCGACACGGCGGCGCCGCCCGCCTTGGCCGCCGCGTATCGCGGATACGCGGCGGTGGTGCGCGCCCGTGGTCCCCTGACCGCCGGGCCGGCGGGGACCGGACCGGCGGCCTTGTCGACCGGCGCCGACACCGGGTCAGAGGCCATGGCGGACCGCCGGCTGCCGGGCGGGTGCGGTGGGTGGGTTCATCGGCTACTCACGGTCGTCGGCGGTGGAACGGCGGCGCCTCGCGAACAGTGCTCCGGCTCCGGCGAGGACCACGACACCCACGACGACTCCGACGACGACTCCGGTGGAGCCGCCCCCGGAGGAGCCGCCGGAGTCGGCCGGGACCGCCGACCACCAGCTCCAGTAACCGTCCTGGCCGTAGATGTTGCCGGCGGCCTTGGGCATCGTCTCGATCGACTTGATCTGGTCGGTGCGATACGCCTCGACGGCGTTCGGGTACGCCATGACGTTCATGTACCCCAGGTCGTACAGCCGCGACTCCATCTGTTTGACGAGTGTGGCCCGTTTGGCGGGTTCGTACTCGGCGAGCTGCCTGGCGTACAGGTCGTCGTACCTCCTGTCGCAGATGAAGTTGTCGGTGGCGCCGGTGTCCTTCGGGGTGGCGGGCAGGGCGGCGCAGGTGTGGATGGACAGGACGAAGTCCGGGTCGGGGTTGACGGACCAACCGTCGAAGGCGAGGTCGTACTTTCCCGCGAGCCAGGGGTCGGTCACGTTGTCCAGGCAGTCGAGCGTCATGCCGATGCCGAGCCCGGCCCACCACTCCTTCAGGTACTGTCCGACGGCCTTGTCATTGGGGTCGGTGGCGTGGCACAGGACGCGGTAGTTCAGCGGCCTGCCGTCTTTGCCGGCCCGTTTGCCGTCGGCGTTCTTCTTGTAGCCCGCCTGGTCCAGGAGCCGGGCCGCCTTCGCCGGGTCGTAGGCGAGCGCCTGACTCGCGGACGGCTGCCAGAAGTACGACGAGAAGCGGGGCGGGATGTAGCCCTGACCCTCGACGGCGTGGCCCTGGAAGACCTTGTCGACCAGGACCCTGCGGTTGACCGCGAGGAACAGCGCCTGCCGCACCCGCTCGTCCAGCAGGGACGGGGCGCCGTCCCCGAACTTGTCGCCGTTCCTGGCCCGGGCGCCGGGGTTGACGGCGAGGGCGTAGAAGCGGCGGCCGGGGGCGTCGTTGACGTGGATGCCGTCCGAGCCCTTGAGTGAGGCGGCCTGGGCCGGGGTCAGGGACGGCGAGCCCGCGACGAAGGAGACCTCGCCCTTGCGCAGTGCGGCCACCGCGGCGTCCTGGTCCTTGTAGTACTTGAAGACCAGTTCGTCGAACTTGGGCGCCCCCCGCCAGAAGCCCTTGTTGGCCTTGAGCCGCACATAGCTGTCGGGCTTGTAGTCGGTGAGGACGAACGGTCCGTCGCCGACGACGGGAAACGTCTTGTCGTTGTTGAACTTCGAGAAGTCCGTGACCTTCTTCCAGACGTGCTCGGGCACGATCGGCACGTCCAGGGCGGTCATCGTGGCCTGCGGCTTCTTCAGCTGGACGACGAGTTTGGTGGGGCTCGGAGCCGTCACCTTGCGGAAGTTGGTGACGAAACTGCCGTTGGCGGTGGCGGCCGCCTCGTCGCTCATCAGCTTGTTGAACGTCCACGCGGCGTCCTCGGCGGTCACCTTCTGCCCGTCCGACCAGGTGGCGTCGGAGCGGATCGTGTACGTCCAGGTGAGCTTGTCGGCGGACGGCGCCCAGCTGGTGGCCAGGCCGGGCACCGGGTGGGCGTCACCGGGGTCGTAGTCGTTCAGGTACTCGTACGTCAGCCGCAGGATGCTCGTACTGACCAGACGCACCGCCAGGAACGGGCTCAGCGAGTCGACGCTCTGCGCGACCGCGACGGTGAGAACCTTCTTGCCCTGGGTGGCCTCCGCCCGCTGGGGCACCGGATTGAGCGGAGTCGCGAGGGCTGCCGAGAGCGTCAGAGCGATGGCGCCGGCGGCGGCGAGCCGGGGCGTACGGAGTCGTGGGCTTCTGGGGTGTGAACGTCTGCTGCCGTGCTGCTCTGGTCTGCTCATGAATCATGACCTCGCGTCATCGCTCGCACAGGGACGGCTTGTTCGGACTTCAGACCGGGTTCTGTCTGGTGACGCCAGCTGGGCTGATGAGTGTGTCTACCAGCGGCGCTCTGCGCGCGTCAACGGCGCGTGAAGCCTGCGTGGCCTGCGGAAACGGCAAGAGCAGAGGCGATTTTTCCATTATTGGTCCAGACCGGCGAAGGGGGCCTGGTGGAGTGCTGAAGCCGGTCAGCCGACGGGCTCCGCCACGGTGATGATCTCGGGGCTCTCGGACGTCAGGGGCCCGCGCTTCCAGTCGCCGTACTGCTCCGCGACGCGCAGTCCGGCCCCGGAGAGGAACCCGGGCAGGGCGTCGGCACCGAGGAACCTGAGGGTGGAGCGGCTGGTCCGGGGCCGCTCCCAGGGTCCGCCCTCGAAGGTCTCGGTGAAGGTCACCCGATCCCCGGCGAGGGGCTCCTCGACCTCGTGCCACACCCGTACGGCGTGGCCGTCCGCGTCGGTGACGTGGCGCGCGTTTTCCGGCGTCCAGGACGACCAGGCGCGGGCCGCCGGGTTCCGGGTCTCGAACACGAACCGGCCGCCGGGAGCCAGGGCGGCCCGGACGGAGCGCAGCGCGAGGCGCAACTCCTCGTCCCCCACCAGTACTTGGAAGGCGTGGCCGGTCATCACCACCAGATCGAAGTCGCCGTCCCAGGTCCGCGAGCGAAGATCGCCGAGCACCCATTCCACGGCGGGCTCGCGCCGCCGCGCCTGCACGAGCATCGCCGCGGACGGCTCCAGCCCCGTCAGCCGCCCCCGGTGCCCGTCCCCGCGCGCCCGGCCGAGCAGCCGGCCCGTACCGCAGCCCACGTCGAGCACGGAGCGGACGGACATCACCAGGTTCAGGTAGAAGTCGTCACCCGCCTCCCACGGATTGAGCGCGTCGTACAGCGAGGCGAGCGAAAGATCGGCGAATGAGGCGTCAACCACGCGCGGCAGTGTGCCACAACCTGTTGTACCGGATGAGCTGAACAACCGTCTTCTTTCCCTCTCCGGACGGTGTTCGGCCCAGGGAGCCGCCCCCATACGAGTGGGACTGTTCCGCGTACGGGTTGCCTGGAATGCGCCGAATGCGGGTTGTGGCGATATTGACCGTAACGGATCGGTGATCACGGAGGAGGCACGCCATGCGTCGAGCCACGCACGCCGGATGGGCCGTCTGTGCGACGGCGGTGGCGCTCGCCGCCACCGGCTGCGGGGGCGGCGCGGATACGAGCGGCGGGAACACCGCCGGGGTGCTCAGCTCCTCGTGGGGGGACCCGCAGAACCCGCTGGAGCCTGCCAACACCAACGAGGTGCAGGGCGGCAAGGTCCTCGACATGGTCTTCCGGGGCCTGAAGCGGTACGACCCGAAGACCGGCCAGGCGAAGGACATGCTCGCCGCGAGCATCGACACCAAGGACTCGCAGAACTTCACCATCAAGGTCAAGGACGGCTGGACCTTCTCCAACGGCGAGAAGGTGACCGCCAGGTCCTTCGTGGACGCCTGGAACTACGGGGCGAGCCTGAAGAACAACCAGAAGAACGCCTACTTCTTCGGTTACATCGACGGCTACGACAAGGTCCACCCGGACAACGGCTCGCAGAGCGCCGAAATCCTTTCCGGTCTGAAGGTCGTGGACGACCTGACCTTCACCGTCAGGCTCAACCAGAAGTTCTCCGGCTTTCCCGACACCCTCGGCTACGCGGCCTTCGACCCGCTGCCCCAGGCGTTCTTCACCGATCACGCGGCCTGGGTGCAGAAGCCGGTCGGCAACGGGCCCTACACCATCGAGTCCTACACGAAGGGCTCGCAGATGTCCCTGAAGAAGTGGGACGGCTACCCCGGCGATGACAAGGCCCGAAACGGCGGTGTGACCCTGAAGGTCTACACCGACAGCAACACCGCCTACACCGACCTGCTGGCAGGCAACCTCGATCTGGTCGACGACGTGCCCGCCGCGCAGCTGAAGAACGTCAAGAGCGACCTGGGCGACCGCTACATCAACACCCCGGCCGGCATCATCCAGACCCTCGCCTTCCCGTACTACGACAAGGCCTGGAACAAGCCGGGCGCGGAGAAGGTCCGCACGGGTCTGTCCATGGCGATCAACCGCAAGCAGATCACCGACACCATCTTCCAGAAGACCCGCACCCCCGCCACCGACTGGACCTCCCCGGTCCTCGGCACGGCCGGCGGCTTCAAGGACGGCCTGTGCGGCTCGGCCTGCGACTACAACCCGAGCCAGGCCAAGAAGCTGGTCCAGGAGGGCGGCGGGCTCCCCGGCGGCCAGGTCAAGATCACATACAACGCGGACACGGGCTCGCACAAGGAGTGGGTGGACGCCGTGTGCAACTCCATCAACAACGCGCTCGGCAACGACAGGGCCTGCGTCGGCAACCCCGTCGGCACCTTCGCCGACTTCCGCAACCAGATCGGGCAGCACAAGATGAGCGGCCCGTTCCGGGCGGGCTGGCAGATGGACTACCCGCTCATCCAGAACTTCCTGCAGCCGCTCTACTACACCAACGCCTCCTCCAACGACGGCAAGTGGTCCAACAAGAACTTCGACAAGCTCGTCGACCAGGCCAACGCCCAGACGGACACGGCCAAGTCCGTCTCCACCTTCCAGCAGGCCGAGGAGGTCGTGCGGGACAACATGGCCGCCATCCCGCTCTGGTACCAGAACGGCAGCGCGGGCTACTCCCAGCGGCTGTCCAACGTGGCGCTCAATCCCTTCAGCGTCCCCGTCTACAACGAGATCAAGGTCGGCTGAGCCGCCATGGGGCGCTATGTCGTCCGGCGGCTGCTCCAGATGATCCCGGTGTTCATCGGGGCCACCCTGCTGATCTTCCTGATGGTGGACGTGATGGGCGACCCCATCGCGGGGCTGTGCGGCGAGCGGGCGTGCGACCCGGCCACCGCCGCCCAGCTGAAGAAGGAGTTCGGCTTGGACAAGCCGGTCTGGCAGCAGTACCTCACCTACATGGGGAAGGTCTTCACCGGAGACTTCGGTACGGCGTTCAACGGCCAGCCGGTCACCGAGCTGATGGCGACGGCGTTCCCCCCGACCATCCGGCTGACGGTCGTCGCGATCCTCTTCGAGATCGTCATCGGTGTCACCCTCGGCGTGTACTCGGGCCTGCGCCGCGGCCGGCCCGTCGACACGGGCGTGCTCCTCGGCACCCTGGTCGTCATCTCCGTCCCCGTCTTCGTCACCGGCCTGCTGCTCCAGCTCCTCCTCGGTGTCCAGTGGGGATGGATCCAGCCGTCGGTCTCCCCGGAGGCCACCTTCAGCGATCTGATCGTGCCCGGCCTCGTCCTCGCCTCCGTCTCTCTCGCCTACGTCACCCGGCTGACCCGCACGTCCGTCGCGGAGAACAAGCGGTCCGACTACGTCCGTACGGCCATCGCCAAAGGCCTGCCCAGGCGCCGCGTCATCACCCGGCACCTGCTGCGCAACTCCCTCATCCCCGTCGTCACCTTCATCGGCGCCGACATCGGTGCGCTGATGGGCGGCGCCATCCTCACCGAGCGGATCTTCAACATCCACGGCGTCGGCTACCAGCTCTACCAGGGCATCGTCCGGCAGAACACACAGACCGTCGTCGGCTTCGTGACGATCCTCGTCCTCGTCTTCCTCATCGCCAACCTGCTCGTCGACCTGCTCTACGCCGTGCTCGACCCGAGGATCCGCTATGCCTGAGCGGCCGTACGAGCCCGACCGTGCCATCGCCCCCACCGGGGCGGGCGGCGCGATGGACCTGGCGGCGAGCGAGGCGGAGACGCTGGAGAGGACCCCGGGAGGACCCGAGGGGACGGGCCCTGAGGCCAAGCCCCGCTCCCTGTGGTCCGACGCCTGGCGGGACCTGCGCCGCAACCCCGTCTTCATCGTCTCCGCCCTGGTCATCCTCTTCCTGGTCTTCATCTCCCTGTGGCCCTCGGCGATCGCCTCCGGCAGCCCGCTCACGTGCGACCTGTCCAAGGCCCAGCAGGGCTCACAGCCGGGCGCCCCTTTCGGGTACGACGGCCAGGGCTGCAACGTCTACACACGGACCGTCTACGGGGCCCGTACCTCCGTCACGGTGGGCGTGTGCGCCACGCTCGGGGTCGCCGTCCTGGGGTCGGTGCTCGGCGCGCTGGCGGGCTTCTTCGGCGGCATCGGGGACTCGGTGCTGTCCCGCATCACCGACATCTTCTTCGCCATCCCGGTCGTCCTTGGCGGCCTGGTGCTCCTCTCCGTGGTGACCAGCAACACGGTCTGGCCGGTCATCGGGTTCATGGTGCTGCTCGGCTGGCCGCAGATCGCTCGCATCGCCCGCGGATCGGTCATCACCGCCCGGCAGAACGACTACGTCCAGGCCGCCCGCGCCCTCGGTGCCTCCAGCTCCCGCATCCTGCTGCGGCACATCGCCCCCAACGCCGTGGCGCCCGTGATCGTCGTGGCGACCATCGCGCTCGGCACCTACATCACGCTGGAGGCGACCCTGTCGTACCTCGGCGTCGGGCTGAAACCGCCGAACGTGTCCTGGGGCATCGACATCTCCGCCGCCTCCCCGTACATCCGCAACGCCCCGCACGCGCTGCTGTGGCCCTCGGGAGCCCTCGCCGTCACGGTCCTGGCCTTCATCATGCTCGGCGACGCGGTGCGCGACGCCCTCGACCCGAAGCTGAGGTGACGGCGCCATGCTCCTGGAAGTACGTGATCTGCACGTGGAATTCCGGACCCGGGACGGGGTCGCCCACGCCGTGAACGGGGTGTCGTACGCCGTCGACGCGGGGGAGACCCTGGCGGTGCTCGGCGAGTCGGGCTCCGGGAAGTCGGTGACCGCCCAGGCCGTGATGGGCATCCTCGACATGCCGCCGGGGAAGATCACCGGCGGCGAGATCCTCTTCCAGGGCAGGGATCTGCTGAGGCTCAAGGAGGAGGAGCGGCGGGGGATCCGGGGCGTCCGGATGGCGATGATCTTCCAGGACGCGCTGTCCTCGCTCAACCCCGTGCTGTCCGTGGGCGACCAGCTCGGCGAGATGTTCGTCGTGCACCGCGGCATGTCGAAGAAGGACGCGCGGGCCCGGGCGGTCGAGCTGATGGACCGGGTGCGCATCCCGGCCGCGGCCCAGCGGGTCCGGGACTACCCGCACCAGTTCTCCGGCGGCATGCGCCAGCGGATCATGATCGCCATGGCGATGGCACTGGAGCCGGCGCTCATCATCGCCGACGAGCCCACCACCGCCCTGGACGTCACCGTCCAGGCCCAGGTCATGGACCTGCTCGCGGAGTTGCAGCGCGAGTACCACATGGGCCTGATCCTCATCACGCACGACCTGGGTGTCGTCGCGGACGTGGCCGACCGGATCGCCGTGATGTACGCGGGGAAGATCGTCGAGTCGGCTCCCGTGCACGACATCTACAAGGGGCCCGCCCACCCCTACACCCGCGGCCTGCTGGACTCCATCCCGCGCCTGGACCAGAAGGGGCAGGAGCTGTACGCCATCAAGGGCCTGCCGCCGAACCTCATGGACATCCCGCCCGGCTGCGCCTTCCACCCCCGCTGCCCGATGGCCCGGGACGTCTGCCGCACGGACGTGCCCCCGCTCCACGAGGTCTCCGAAGTCCGCGGCAGCGCCTGCCACTTCTGGAGGGAGTGCCTGCATGACCTCGACCACTGAGCCGATCCTGGAGGTCAGCGGCCTCGTCAAGCACTACCCGCTGTACCGGGGGATCGTGTTCAAGAAGCAGGTCGGCGTGGTGAAGGCGGTCGACGGCGTCGACTTCGCGCTCGGCACGGGCGAGACCCTGGGCATCGTCGGCGAGTCGGGCTGCGGCAAGTCGACGGTGGCGAAGATTCTGTGCAACCTGGAGCGCCCGACGGCGGGCTCGATCAGGTTCAAGGGCGAGGACATCACCCACCTGTCCGGCCGGGCGCTGAAGGCCGTCCGCCGCAACATCCAGATGGTCTTCCAGGACCCGTACACCTCCCTCAACCCCCGTATGACGGTGGGCGACATCATCGGGGAGCCGTACGACATCCACCCCGAGGTGGCCCCCAAGGGCGACCGCCGCCGCAGGGTGCGGGAACTCCTGGACGTGGTCGGCCTCAATCCCGAGTACATCAACCGCTACCCGCACCAGTTCTCCGGCGGGCAGCGTCAACGCATCGGCATCGCCCGGGGATTGGCCCTGCGCCCCGAGGTGATCGTCGCGGACGAACCGGTCTCCGCCCTGGACGTCTCGGTCCAGGCCCAGGTGATCAACCTCCTGGACCGGCTCCAGTCGGAGTTCGAGCTCTCCTACGTCTTCATCGCCCACGACCTCTCGATCGTGCGGCACATCTCGGACCGGGTCGGGGTCATGTACCTGGGCCGAATCGTGGAGATCGGCAGGGACGCCGAGATCTACGACCACCCCACGCACCCCTACACCCAGGCGCTGCTCTCCGCGGTCCCCGTCCCCGACCCCGAGGCCCGCGAACACCGCGAACGGATCATCCTCGCGGGCGACGTCCCGTCCCCCACGAACATCCCCTCGGGCTGCCGCTTCCGCACCCGCTGCTGGAAGGCCCGCGAGCGCTGCGCCCGGGAGGTCCCGGCGCTGGCGGTCCCCGAGGCGTTCCGCCACACCACCGGGCCCGCGGCCCATGACTCCGCCTGCCACTTCGCGGAGGAGAAGCAGGTCGTGCCGCCGGAGGAGCCCCGGCAGCCCGCGAAGAACGGCAACGGGCCGGGATGACATGCGCACCCCGGCCCGTTTACGGCACCCGCACGGCCGTACGCTGTTCAGCCTCGCGCGTCCGTATATCGGTACCGCTTCCGTCAAGTTGCCTGTGCGTTAACGCGGTTCACAGGGGTTTGCGCGGTTGTGCCAGCGAACGCTCGAGGAAGTCCAGCTGCAGCCGCAGCAGATTCTCGGCCACGGCTTCCTGCGGGGTCATGTGGGTCACCCCGGACAGGGGCAGGACCTCGTGCGGGCGGCCCGCGGCCAGCAGGGCGGAGGACAGGCGCAGGGAGTGTGCAACGACCACGTTGTCGTCCGCCAGCCCGTGGATGATCATCATCGGGCGGTGCGGCTCGGCCGGGTCGACCAGACCCGCGTCGTCGACCAGCGAGTTGCGGCGGTAGACCTCCGGCCGCTCGTCCGGATGGCCGAGGTAGCGCTCCTGGTAGTGGGTGTCGTACAGGCGCAGGTCGGTGACGGGTGCGCCGACCACCGCCGCGTGGAAGACGTCCGGGCGGCGCAGTACTGCCAGAGCGGCCAGATATCCGCCGAAGGACCAGCCCCGGACGGCCACCCGGCCGAGATCCAGCGGGAAGTCCTGGGCCAGCGCGTGCAGCGCGTCGACCTGGTCCTGGAGCACGACGTCCGCGAGGTCGTCCCGGACCGCCTTCTCCCACGCCGGCGAGCGCCCCGGCGTGCCCCGCCCGTCGGCGACGACCACCGCGAAGCCCTGGTCGGCGAACCACTGCGAGGTCAGGTGCGCGTTGTGCGCGGCGACCACCCGCTGGCCGTGCGGCCCGCCGTAGGGGTCCAGGAGAACGGGCAGGGGAGTGTCGCCAGGGTAGTCCGTAGGCATAAGCACGGCGCACGGAATTCGGCGTGCGCCCCCATGGGTGAGCGTCACGCGGGGGGACAAACCGGGAGCTTCGGCGTACGACGTGACAGTCGCCGTTCGTTTTCCGTCACGCAGTACTTGGACATGCGCGCCCGGCCTGTCAAGCGTCGCGGACACCAGCACCGTCACACCCCCGGCGCGCACCGCCGAGTGCACCCCGGGCTCCTGCGACACGCGCTCCACGCCGAGTTCGTTGACCCGATAGACATGGACCTCGCCAGTCTCGGGGGAGTCCGCCTCCTCGCCCGCCGACGCCGAGACCAGCACGTCGTCGGCCGTCACGTCGAGTACCGCACGGATGTGCAACTGCGGCCCCGTCAAAGGCCGTTCACCGACCGCCAGTACACGCGCGCCCCCCTCGTCCGCGATCCGGACGAGCTGCCCGGACGGGCTCCAGCAGGGCACGCCGGCGAAAAGTTCCAGCCATGTTGGATCTTCATCGGCATGCACCATCCGGGTCGAACCGGAGTCCGGATCCACCGCCAGGAACACCTGGCCGCGCTGGTCCCGCGACTGCACGAGAAGCAGGGGCGCGCCCGCCTGTGACCAGTGCACACGCGCCAGATACGGATAGCGCGCCCGGTCCCAGAGGACCTCCGTGCGCTCCCCCTCGAGACCGAGCGCGAACAGGCGTACGTCCGCGTTCTCCGTCCCCGCCGCCGGGTACGCGACGTGGTGTGGCTCACGCTCCGGATGGGCGGGGTCGGAGATCCACCACCGCCGCACCGGCGTGTCGTCCACGCGCGCCACCAGCAGCCGGTCCGACTCCGGCGCCCACCAAAAGCCCCGCGAACGCGCCATCTCCTCGGCCGCGATGAACTCGGCGAGCCCATAGGTGACCTGATCCGACTCCGGGTCCGCCAGTGCCCTGTCGTCCCCGCCCTCGGCGCCCACGACCCGCAGCGCGCCCTCGGCGACGTAGGCGATGTGCCGCCCGTCGGGAGACGGGCGTGGGTCGATCACCGGTCCCGGAACAGCGAGTTCGCGCGCCGTACCGGCCCGCAGTTCGGCCGTGAAAAGCCGCCCTGACAAGGCGAAAGACGCCAACTCCAGAGCCGCGTCGGTGGCATAGCCGACGATGCCGGACCCACCCTCCCGGCTGCGTTCCCGGCGCGCCCGCTCCTCGGGGGAGAGCCGTTCCGAGGCGCCCTGCAGCAGGGCGCGCGGGTCGGCCGCCAGACGCTCGGTGCCGTCTGCCGGATCGAGGATCCACAGGGAGTTGGCCCGGTCCGTGCCGGAGTGCGAGCGCAGGAACGCGACACGCGAACCATCGGGCGCCACGGTGAACGCACGCGGCGCGCCGAGCGTGAACCGCTGGGTCCGGGCGTGCCGACGGGGGAAGGAGTCAGCCTCGGTCGTCATACCCCGACCATATTGGCCATGCGCCCCCTTGTGCGGCCGTGCGCCGAGCGATGCGCGAGCACGGATAGTTATGATCACTACCGCTGAGTGGGTATGAACCTGCTGGCATCTGCATGGATTTGCTCTAACGATCTAGAACCGAGTCACAACCCCCATAGTCCGAACCCCCCCGCGTCCCTGGGATCTTTGGAGGTGAGCCGCCGTGGCACTCTCGATTTCGGCGGTGGTGCTGCTGGCGATCATCGTCTTCTTGCTGATCAAGAAGTCGGGGCTGAAGGGCGGTCACGCGGTCATCTGCATGCTGCTCGGCTTCTATCTCGCCTCGTCGACCGTCGCGCCCACGATCAGTGAGCTGACGACGAACGTCGCCAGCATGATCGGCAGCATCAAGTTCTGACGGCCGGCCCGGGCGGACCTCGTAGGGTGGTGCCATGACGGAACTGCCCTCCCCCGACCTTCGACCGGGGGGACACCCATCGCGCTCCGCGCGCCGTCTGCTGCTGGTGCACGCGCACCCGGACGACGAGTCGATCAACAACGGCGCGACCATGGCCAGGTATGCGGCCGAGGGTGCCCACGTGGCCCTGGTCACCTGCACCCTGGGTGAGCGGGGCGAGGTCATTCCGCCCGAGCTGCGGCATCTGACCGGCGCCGCGCTGGGCGCGTACCGGCGCGGCGAGCTGGCCTCGGCCGCGCGCGAGCTGGGCGTCGAGGACGTCCGGCTGCTCGGCGGCGCCGGCCGCTACGGCGACTCCGGCATGATGGGCATTCCCGACAACGAGGACCCCGCCTGCTTCTGGCAGGCCGACCTGGACGAGGCCGCCGGGTCGCTGGCGGAGGTGATCCTCGAGATCCGCCCGCAGGTCCTCGTCACCTACGACGACAACGGGGGGTACGGCCACCCGGACCACATCCAGGCCCACCGCGTCGCCATGCACGCCGTCGAACTGGCGGCGGAGCGGGGCCACCGGATCCAGAAGGTCTACTGGAACCGCGTTCCGCGCTCCGTCGCCGAGGCCGCCTTCGCCCGCCTCCAGGACGAGCTGCCCGTCCTCCCGTTCGCCAAGAGCGCCACCGTGGCCGACGTACCGGGCGTGGTCGACGACGAGCGGATCACCACCATGATCGACGGCGGCGCGTACGCCTCCGCCAAGGCCGCCGCGATGCGCGCCCACGCCACCCAGATCGACGTGGCCGAGCCCTACTTCGCGCTCTCCAACGAACTCGCCCAGCCGCTGTTCACCACCGAGTACTACGAGCTGGTGCGCGGCGACGCGCGGCCCGGGGAGACCGACCTGTTCGCCGGCATCGTCGTCGGGGAGGCGTCATGAGCACCACCGGACGCGGCTCGATGCTCGCCCAGCCGCTGCAGCGCCCCCCGGCCGGACGGATCGCCGCCTGCCTCGGGCTGTTCGTGCTCGGCGCGATCGTCGGGCTCGCCGGGACCCTCGTCCAGGCCGCCGGGTTCCCCGGCGGCCTGCTACTCGCCCTCGCGGGCGCCGCGGGGCTCTTCCTCGGCGGGGCGTACGCGCTCGGCAGCCGGTCCGGGGCGGTCGCCCCGGTGGCCGGGTGGATCATCGCCGTCGTCCTGCTCACCGCCGGCCGCCCCGAAGGCGACTTCCTGTTCGGCGCCGGAGGCGGTTCCTACCTCTTCCTGCTCGGCGGCATGGCTCTCGCTGTGATCTGCGCCACCCTTGGCCCCGGGCGGCAACCCGGCGACGGCTCTGCCCGACTTGGCAAGTGACGTACCACTTCGCCGTGCGGCGCACGTGCGAGTCCGGTGTGGATTTCCTCGGCGGTCATGGGATATGCGCCAGACGTGGCCAGTATGGTGGTGCGCGCCGCCGAGCTGCCCGCTGAGGTCGTAACGGGCGGCGGAGCCAACCGGGAGAACCTGCCTTGAGTCGTGAAACTGACACTCCGTCCTCCGGGCCCAACGGGACCGGCGGAGCCGCATACCCCTCGGGGACGCCGCCGTACGGAACCCCCTTGGCTTCCGACGCCGGTGCGGACACGAGGCGTTCGGCCACGCAGCCGGAGGAACGCAAGACCGAGACCACGCTGACGACCCGGATCCGGATCAACATCCCCGGATCGCGGCCCATCCCGCCGGTCGTCGTGCGCAAGCCCGTCGGGGAGACCGAGGGCGCCGCAGCCGACTCGGGCGCGGAGACGCGGCCGGCTCCCGCCGCCGCGACGTCCGCCGGCACCGCCGAGGCGCCCGCCGAGCCCGCGCCGCAGGCCGACGAGAAGACCAGCGACTGGTTCGCGCCCCGCAAGTCCGGAGCCCCCAAGGGCGGTCAGGGCGGCGGCGGCACGAACGGGGCCGGGATGCCCGGCGGTTCCGCCGCACCGGCCGGACCGACCGCACCGGCCGGACCGGGCGCCCGGCCGGGCGGGCCGGGCGGGCCGGGCGCCTCCGGCGCGTCCGGTGCCGGCGGCGGCCGCCCCGGCAGTGTGGTCGGCTCCATGAGCGCGCCCGGCGGTTCCCGGCCCGGCGGTACGAAGGGCTCGGGCCTGCCCAGCGCCACCGGCGGCCCCGTGGCCCCGGGGCACGGCGGCGGCACCGGCTCCTTCGACGTGACCGAGGCGCTGGCCGCGGGCCCGCTGGGCGGCTCCCGCTCCGGCGTGCCAGGCGGCGGCGAACCCAGCCGTGACGACCTGCCGTACTTCTCCGACAACGGCCAGAGCGGCTTCGGCGGCGGCAGCGGCGCCGCCGGTGCGAGCGGCGCGAACGGCAACGGCGGCCCCAACGGGTTCAACGGGCCGAACGGCCAGGGCGGTCGCGGCCCGCAGGGCCCGGCGGGCCCGACCAGCGGCCCGGTCACCGGCGACGGACCGCTCGTGCCCCCGGCCGGTCCGAGGAGCGCGCTCAGCGACCTGGACAGGGGCCCGGGCGAGCCCTTCACCGGCCCGGGCGGCTACGGCGACACCGGCAGCCACCGCGTGCCCGGCGGCCCGCTCGGCCCCGGTGCTCTCGCCGGGCCCGGCGCGGCACCCGGTACCGGCCCCGGCGGCGGTCTCAGCGACGACACCGCGATCCTCACCCCGCAGAAGCCGGCCCCCGAACCGGGCACGCCCGGCTACCGCTCCCCGGACAACGTCTCCGGACACACCGTCACCAGCGGTATCCCGGTCGTCCCCTCCGCCGGGAACTTCCCGTTCGGCTCCGGTGGGCACCCCGACGGGCCGGTGCCGCACACGGCGCCCAAGCTGCCCGACCCGGCTCCCCAGCCCAAGGCCGGGGCCAAGCCGAAGAAGAAGGGCCGCAGCAAGCTCGTGCTGCTGTGCGTCGGTGTCTTCGTCCTCGCGGGCGGTGCCTACGGCGCCGGGCTGCTGATGAACCACACCGACGTGCCCAAGGGCACCACCGTGCTCGGCGTCGACATCGGCGGCGGCACCCGTGACGATGCCGTCAAGAAGCTCGACGACGCCTTCGGCAGCCGGGTGAACAAGCCGCTGAAGCTCTCGGTCGGCGGCAGGACCGTGTCCGTCACGCCGGACAACGCGGGCCTCCAGTTCGACTTCCAGAGCACGGTCGCCGAGGCCGCCAAGAGCGACTACGACCCGGTCTCCGTGATCGGCTCCCTCTTCGGGCAGAAGCGGGTGATCGAGCCGGCCATGCCGGTGGACGAGGAGAAGCTCCAGGCCGCGCTCCAGCAGGCGGGCGGCGGCTCGGGCTCCGTCAACGACGGCACCATCAGGTTCGAGGCCGGCAAGGCCGTGGCCGTCTACGGCAAGGCGGGCAAGGCCATCGACGCGGCCCAGTCGACCCAGGCGGTCGAACAGGCCTACCGCACCATGGTGGAGACGGACACCGCGACCCCGGTCACCGTGCCGACGACCATCAAGCAGCCGACGGTCTCCAACGCCGAGGTCGACCGGGAGATGAAGGCCTTCGCCGAGCCGGCGATGGCGGGCACCGTGACGGTGCGCACCGACGCGGCCCACTCGATCCTGATGAGCCCGCAGAAGTCGCTGTGGAAGTTCCTCCGGGTGACGGCCGTCGACGGCAAGCTGGTCGACAAGCCCGACCTGGCCGCCCTGAAGGAGCTGTACGGCCAGACGTTCGACGGGGTGCTGATCGCCCGGGCCAACGGCAAGAAGACGGCCGTCACGCCGCAGGACGTCTACGTCGCCCTCCGGCAGGTCCTGACGAGCAAGACCAACCGGGTCGCGGTCATCGACACCAACCCGAACTAGCGTGACCGCACAGGGGGCGCCCGCCGCCGGGCGCCCCCTCCGTCATGTCACCCGAACCGCATGACATCTGTCATCCGGCATCCAGGACCGCCGACACTGCCGGGTCCCGGACCCTCGCGGCCAGGATGGAGGACATGACAACAACAGCGGCACCGGCCACCACCACCCCGGTGGTCGGGTTCGACCAGGTGACCAAGACGTACGGGAACGTACGGGCCGTCGACGGGCTCTCGCTCCGGCTGCACCCGGGGGAGACCGTCGCCCTCCTCGGCCCGAACGGCGCAGGCAAGTCCACCACCCTCGACCTCCTGCTGGGGCTCAAGCACCCCGACAGCGGCACGGTCGGCGTGTTCGGCACCAGCCCGCGCGAGGCGATCGTCGCCGGGCGGGTCGGGGCCATGCTGCAGAGCGGCGGGCTGATGGACGAGGTCACCGTCGCCGAGTTGGTGAAGCTGGCCTGCTCGCTGCACCCGAGGCCGTACAAGGCCGCCGACGTGCTGGCCCGCGCGGGCATCGCGCAGATCGCCGACCGCAAGGTCAACAAGCTCTCCGGCGGCCAGGCCCAGCGGGTCCGCTTCGCCCTCGCCACCGCCGGCGACAGCGACCTGATCGTCCTGGACGAGCCGACCACCGGCATGGACGTCTCCGCCCGCCAGGCCTTCTGGGCCACCATGCGCGAGCAGGCCGACCAGGGCCGTACGGTCCTCTTCGCCACCCACTACCTCGAAGAGGCCGACGCCATCGCCGACCGCGTGCTCGTGCTGCACCGCGGCCGGCTCCTCGCCGACGGCACGGCGGCCGAGATCAAGGCCAAGGCGGGCGCCCGCCGGGTCTCCTTCGACCTGGAGGGGGAGATCGACCAGAGCGCCCTGCGCGGCCTGCCCTTCCTCACCTCCCTCGACGTGTCCGGCCAGACCGTCCGCATCCAGTCGTCCGACGCCGACGCGACCGTCCACGCCCTGTACGGCCTCGGCCTCTACCCCCGCAACCTCGAGGTCGCCGGGCTCGGCCTGGAGCAGGCCTTCGTCGCCATCACGGAGGCCGAGGAGGCCAAGCAGTCATGAATGCGTTGATCAAGCTCGAACTGACCCGCGCCCTGCGCAACCGCAAGTTCCTGTTCTTCTCGGTGCTCTACCCCTCGATCATCTTCCTGATCTTCGCGGGCAGCGCCGGTACCGATGAGAAGGTCCCCGGCAGCGGGCTGACCGTCGCGACCTACCTGATGGTCTCCATGGCCTCCTTCGGCGCGCTGACCGCCGTCCTGATGGGCAACAGCGAGCGCATCGCCAAGGAGCGCGAGAGCGGCTGGGTACGGCAGCTGCGGCTGACCCCGCTGCCCGGGCACGGCTACGTCCTCGCCAAGACCGCCGGTGCCGCCGTGGTGAGCCTGCCGTCGATCATCGTGGTGTTCCTCGTCGCGGCCGCCGTCAAGCACGTACGCCTGGACGCCTGGCAGTGGCTCGCCCTCACCGGGGTCATCTGGGCAGGCAGCCTCGTCTTCGCCGCGCTCGGCGTCGCCATCGGCTACCTCGCCTCCGGGGACGCGGTACGCCCCATCACGATGATCATCTACTTCGGTCTGTCGCTGCTCGGCGGCCTGTGGATGCCGTCGACCAACTTCCCGCAGTGGCTGCAGGACATCGCCAAGTGGCTGCCCACGCACGCGTACGCTGCGCTGGGGCGGGCGATCGAGCAGAGCCAGGCCCCGAGCGCCCAGGACATCGCCATCCTCGCCGTCTCGTTCGTCCTCTTCGCGGGCGGTGCGGCCTGGCTGTACCGGAAGGACACGCTGAAGGCGTGAGCACGATGACGGAAGACCTGAAGGCGCCCGCCGTGAAACACGTGCCCGTGGGCTGGCCGCCACGCAACCGGCGCGAGATGAAGGTCAAGGTGCTCTGGATCGGGGTCTGGCTGGTCTTCCTCAAGGCGCCGACCGAGGACCTGGTCAACGGCCACCACACCACCGGCGCCACCGCGGCGGGCGCGCTCGGCCTCGCCGCCTTCGTCGGGACCTACCTGACGCTGGTCTTCCGCAACATCGGCCGGCCGTTCTCGCCACGGATCGTCGTCACCCTGATCGCGGTCCTCGGCGTCCTGGCCCCCGTGCTGGCCTACACCCTCGGTGGCGCCTGGCTGGGTCTGTTCATCTATCTCTCGGTGGCCTGCGGGGCGACCCTGCCGTTGCGGGCGGCCTACTGGGCCATCCCGGCCGGCGCCGTCACGATGTACCTCGTCGGGCTGCACTCCGACGCGCAGGAGGCGCGTGACCTGTTCCTGCTGACCCTGCTCATCGGCTTCGCGATGACCGGCGTCGGCCAACTCGTCCGCACCACAGTCGAGTTGCGCAAGGCCCGGGCCACCGTCGCCCAGCTCGCCGCCAACGAGGAGCGGCTGCGCCTCGCCCGCGACCTGCACGACCTGCTCGGCCACTCCCTGTCCCTGATCACGCTCAAGAGCGAGCTGGCCGGCCGGATGCTGCCCGACCATCCCGACAAGGCGGCCCAGCAGGTCGCCGACATCGAGCAGGTCAGCCGGCAGGCCCTGGTCGACGTCCGCGAGGCCGTCACCGGCTACCGCCGCCCCCGCCTCGCCGCCGAACTCGCCGGATCCCAGGTGGCGCTGACCGCCGCCGGGGTGGTGGCCGAGGTGCCCGCTGAACCCGACCTCGGCGGCATCCCCGAGGAGAGCGAGTCCACCCTCGCCTGGGCGCTGCGCGAGGCGGTCACCAACATCGTCCGGCACAGCGGTGCCGACCGGTGCGTCGTGCAGCTCCTGCGCCGCCAGACCCTGGACGGCGCGATGCTCGAACTCTCCGTCGAGGACAACGGATCCGGCGGCTCGGGCAAGGACCCGGGCAACGGTCTGACCGGCCTGACCGAGCGTCTGGAGAAGGTGGGCGGCACTCTGGAGGCGGGCCGCGTCAGGCACGGTTTCCGGCTGGTCGCCCGGGTCCCTGCGGCCACTTCGGTGGACGTAGGATCCGGGGCATGACGAGCACGATCAAGGTCCTTCTCGCCGAGGACCAGTCGATGGTCCGCGAGGCGCTGGCCGCCCTGCTCGGCCTCGAGGACGACATCGAGGTCGTCGCCCAGGTCTCCCGCGGGGACGAGGTGCTGGCGGCGGTCGGCGCCCACGGCGTCGACGTGGCGCTGCTCGACATCGAGATGCCCGGCTGCACCGGCATCGAGGCGGCGGCCCAGGTGCACCGGGAGTACCCCGCGGTCAAGCTCGTCGTCCTCACCACCTTCGGCCGCCCCGGCTATCTGCGCCGCGCCATGGAGGCGGGCGCCGACGCCTTCCTCGTCAAGGACGCGCCCGCCGCCCAACTCGCCGCCGCGGTGCGCAAGGTGCTGGCCGGCGAGCGGGTCATCGATCCCACGCTCGCCGCGGCCGCGCTGGCCGAGGGCGCCAACCCGCTCACCGACCGGGAGCGCGAGGTGCTCCGCGCGGCGGCCGACGGCTCCACCAACGCGGAACTGGCCGCGGCCCTGCATCTGTCCCAGGGCACGGTCCGCAACTACCTCTCCACGGCCATCCAGAAGCTGGCGGTGCGCAACCGGGCGGAGGCCGTGCGGATCGCCCGCGAGAAGGGGTGGCTTTGAGTGCTCAGTTCAGCATCGCCCGGGCCGTTTCGGCCTGCTGCCGCACCCGTCGCGCGGCCGGTTCGTCGACGACCTCGATCAGGTGGGCGTAGGCGTCCAGCTCCGCGGCTCCCGCCACGAACTCGCCCCGCTGCACCAGCAGTTGTCCCCGTTCGTACCGCAACCGGGCCGGATGCGAGGGCAGCAGCAGGCTGAGCTCGACGGCCCGCAGAGCGACGTCCGAGCGCTCGGGCCGGGCGGCGGCCCACGCCCTGATGTTGTTCAGGATCCGCTGAACGACCTCCAGCGGCGTCGCGGGCACCAGCATGGCGGGCTGAAGCGGCGCCCCCGTGGCCCCCGCCACCAGCAGCTCGGCGTCCGCCCCGGTCAGCACCCTCCCCCCGTCGAACGGATCCGCCAGCACCTGCTCCTCCGCCGGCCCGAACCCGACCACGAAGTGTCCGGGCAGCGCGACCCCGGACACCGGCGCCCCCGCCCGGCGCGCGACCTCCATCCACACCACGGAGAGCAGGATCGGCAGCCCGCGCCGCCGCCGCAGCACCTCGTGCAGCAGCGAGGACTCCAGCCGCTGGTAGTCGGCGGGCGACCCGTGGAACTCGTAGCGCTCACCCAGCAGCCGGCACACCGCCTCCGCCCACGCGCGCGGCCCGCCCGGGCGGTACGGCAGCTGCCCGGCCAGCCGGTCCAGCTCCAGCTGGGCCACGTCGATGCCGGCCTCGTCCAGCGAGCCGTCCGAATCCGCGCCGATCAGCAGGCACAGCGCCGACAGATCGGGCCGCTCCGACCGTGCCTCCTCCGCGAACCGCCGCCGCAACTCGGCGGACCGTTCCGGCGGGGGCGGATACGGGGGCGGAAGATGAGGGTGCCGCATGCCTGGCTCATGCCCTTCCACAGGGGTTCCTACGACCGTCAGGCGCCGGATGCGTCCGGTTCCCGGTAGTGGTGGTACGCGTGGTGCGGGGCCATGCCGAGGCCGGCGTACAGCGTGCGCGCGCCCTCGTTGTCGTCCTCCACCTGCAGCCAGGCCGCCGAGGCGCCCTCCGCCAG
Source organism: Streptomyces sp. NPDC007905 (assembly GCF_042959345.1). Classification (NCBI taxonomy): domain Bacteria; kingdom Bacillati; phylum Actinomycetota; class Actinomycetes; order Kitasatosporales; family Streptomycetaceae; genus Streptomyces; species Streptomyces sp. NPDC007905. Next base: position 52,676 of record NZ_JBIBKS010000006.1, read on the forward strand.
GGCCCGCCGGGCCAGCGCGGCCATCACCTCGGTGGCCAGCCCCTGCCGGCGCCGGCCGGGGTCGACCTCGACGGCGGCGAACCCGGCCCACCGCCCGTCCACGACACACCGCCCGATGGCAGCCGCAGGCGCCTCCTCGCCCTCACCGGGGACGGTCGCGAACCACACCGACGGGCCGCCCGCACTCTCGGCTTCGCTCGAGCGGGGAAACCCGCACCCGAGCACCCGCAGGGCCACTTCGCTCACCCCCTTGCGCCGGTAGCGGGCGAGCCAGGCCTCGTCCGCCTCCCGGGACAGCACCACCCCGGAGCCCTCGGCCCGGTCCGCGACCGGTGCCAGGGCCCCGATCCACAGCTCGGCGGTCACCTCCCGCACCCAGCCGCGCCGCTCCAGCTCCGCGCACAGCAGCTCCTGCGTGCCCTCGGCGCCGGTCGCGGTCTGCACATAGGCGGGCAGGCCACGCTCGCCGTACCAGCGCCGTACCGCGTCAAGGGCCGCGTCGAGCTCAAGCCCGGGGTCACCGAGCGGCAGCACGCTGTTGGCACGCCGCGTGAACCCGCCGGCCGCCCGCAGCTCCCACTCGCCCAGCTGCTCGCTCTCCACCGGCCGCCACGCGCGCGAGGCGATGCGGGCGAGTTCCGGGTAGCTCGCCGCCGGGCCCCTGCGGCGCGCCGGAGCGGCCGGTACGACTTTCCCCGCCACCAGCGCGGATTCCGCGATCCGGACACTTTGCCCGTCCCGCCGTGTGATCATGAGCACGCCGTTGTCCCATGATGTGAGAACACCCACCGTGTCGGTGAACTTCTCCCGCGTCGCCCCAGGTTCGCTCAAGCGCCGTACGGAGACTCGTTTGCCCACGTCAGCAGCGGTGATACGGACCTCGAGGCGTCCGTGCGCCGAGATTTCCACTGGTCAGTTCACCCCTCCTGTTCGGATCATGCCCCGGAACGGAGATACTAGGGGCGGGCATCGACGACGCCGCGCTCCCGCGCGCCAGGCGGCGGAGCCTGAGGAGGCCCGCCAGCGCCCTATCGAGGAGGAACGACAGCGTGACCTACGTCATCGCGCAGCCTTGTGTCGACGTGAAGGACAAGGCGTGCATCGAGGAGTGCCCGGTCGACTGCATCTACGAGGGCCAGCGGTCCTTGTACATCCACCCGGACGAATGCGTCGACTGTGGTGCCTGTGAGCCGGTCTGCCCGGTCGAGGCGATCTTCTACGAGGACGACGTGCCGGAGGAGTGGAAGGACTACTACAAGGCGAACGTCGAGTTCTTCGACGAGCTGGGCTCTCCCGGCGGCGCGAGCAAGCTGGGGCTGATCGAGCGCGACCACCCCTTCGTCGCCGCGCTGCCGCCGCAGGGCGAGTGACCGTTCTGACGGCCTAGCGGCATCAGCGCCCCGGCGGCCCGCATCAGCACCGCCGCGGCCTGCATCAGCGCCGCCTCGGTCCCGTACGGCCCGATCGCCGCCGTACGGGACCGAGGCGTTTGCCGTACCGACGAAAGCGAGCAAGTTCCGTGTCCGCAGTCTCCGATCGTCTCCCCACCTTCCCCTGGGACAAGCTGGAGCCGTACAAGAAGACGGCCGCGGCCCACCCGGACGGAATCGTCGACCTCTCCGTCGGCACCCCGGTCGACCCGGTCCCCGAGCTGATCCAGAAGGCCCTGGTCGACGCGGCCGACTCGCCGGGCTACCCGACGGTGTGGGGCACCCCCGCGCTGCGTGACGCGATCACCGGCTGGCTGGAGCGCCGCCTGGGCGCCCGTGACGTCACCCACCGCCACGTCCTGCCGGTCGTCGGCTCCAAGGAGCTGGTCGCCTGGCTGCCGACCCAGCTGGGCCTCGGCCCCGGCGACAAGGTGGCCTACCCGCGCCTGGCCTACCCGACCTACGAGGTCGGCGCCCGCCTGGCCCGCGCCGGGTACGAGGTGTACGACGACCCGCGCGAGCTGGACCCGGCAGGCCTGAAGCTCCTCTGGCTGAACTCCCCGTCGAACCCGACCGGCGCGGTCCTGTCCAAGGACGAGCTGACCGGGATCGTCGCCTGGGCCCGCGCCCACGGCGTGCTCCTCGTGTCCGACGAGTGCTACATCGAGCTGGGCTGGGAGGCCGACCCGGTGTCGGTCCTGCACCCCGACGTCAACGGCGGCTCCTACGACGGCATCGTCGCCGTCCACTCGCTGTCCAAGCGCTCCAACCTGGCCGGCTACCGCGCCGCCTTCCTGGCGGGCGACCCGGCCGTCCTCGGCCCGCTCCTGGAGATCCGCAAGCACGGCGGCATGATGACCTCGGCGCCGACCCAGGCGGCGGTGGTGGCGGCCCTGGGCGACGACGAGCACGTCCACCTCCAGCGCGAGCGCTACACGTCCCGCCGCACGGCCCTGCGCGAAGCCCTCCTCCGGCACGGCTTCCGGATCGAACACAGCGAGGCCAGCCTCTACCTGTGGGCCACCCGGGACGAGTCCTGCTGGCAGACGGTGGCCCACCTGGCCGAGCTCGGCATCCTCGTCGCCCCGGGCGACTTCTACGGCGAGGCGGGCGAGAAGTTCGTACGAGTGGCGCTGACGGCGACGGACGAACGGGTCCGGGCGGCGGTCGAGCGCCTGACGGCGTAACCGCACCTGCCGACGCAGTCACGCACATCCCGACGGGGCCCAGGGAGGGGCTGACTCCCTGGGCCCCGTCGGCGCAAGCGGACCTCAGCCGCCCAGCGGCAGGCCCTGCGTCGGCAGGCCCTGCGTCGGCAGGCCCTGCGTCGGCAGGCCCTGCGTCGGCAGGGACGAGGTGGGCAGCCCACCCTTGGCGAGGGAGTCCGTCGGCAGTCCACCCTTCGTCGCGGTGGACGCGGTGTCCCCGAGAGCGCTTCCCGCGGCCCCGGCCGCGTCCCCCGCGGCCTTCTGCGCCGCGGGCGTCGCCTTCTTCACGGCTCCGCCGCCGGTCCTGCCCACGGCGGGCACCGCCTGCTTGACGGCCTTGCCGCCCGCGTTGCCCGCGAGACCGGTGACGTTCTGCGCCGCACCGTCGACGGTGTTGCCGACGTGCGCCCCGTCCAGGGCGGTCAGGCCGCCGAGGTTCGGGGTGGCCGCCGGCAGGTTCGTGGCCGCGCCGGCAGAGCCGGCCGCACCGACCCCGGCGGCCGCTCCCGCTGCGACGAGCAGCGCGGCACGGGCGATCCGGCGGGTCAGAGGGAGGGACATGATGCTCCATTCGACGGGAGGAAAACGGTGATGTCGTCCGAGCTCGGACGCCGTGACTACCGCTCGAAGCCGACAAAGGTTGCGGACGCCAAAGGTAAAGAATGGATAACGCATCGCATTATCGGTTGTGGATAAAAACGGGCAAACGGCACCGCTCCCCGCGCGTGCAGAATCCTTACCGCCCTTGATTTGCAAGGGCTCCCGGAACCCGGTCGAGGCCCACCGGGAAACCTGCGCACCCGGAAGCCGCACAACCCGGCCGAGTGAGACCCCGCACTACTGTCCGGTCACGATCCGGACCGCCCCCACGGACGTCTCCGCGCCCCCGGCACCCTGAGCGCCGGCCGTGTGCCACCCGCCGCCGCTCCCGGCGGTCCACTCGCGCCCCGCGTACGACACCCGCTGGATGTGCAGCGCCGAGGAGTTGGCCACGGCCCAGTGCGCCAGCTGCCAGCCCCGCTGCCGCTCGCCGCGCCCGCTCGCGTCGGTCTTCGTGCCCTCGGGCACGGGAACCGTCACGGTCCGCCCGTGCGCGGTCGCGGTGACACTCGGGGACGGCGACGGCGACGGCACCGCCGTACCGCCCACCTCCGCGCCGGTCTCCTGCAGCGCGTCCCGGCCGAAGTCCCGGACCAGGGCGGCCCGTACCGCGTCGGGCCCGGTCGCCTGGGCGGTGCCTGCCGGGCGCCCGTCACAGGTCAGCGTGCCCGCCGCGGAACCGGTCAGCGCCGCGGCCAGCAGTGTGGCGTCCGGCTCGTGCTTGGCGTACGCCTCCGGATAGCCGCTGCGCTGCACCCGCTGCGCCGCCACTGTCAGCGGCAGCTTCGAGTAGTCCGGCACCCTGGCCAGGTGCGCGTAGAAGATGCCGGCCGCGTACGCCGGGTCCATGATCTGCCGCTCGGTGCCCCAGCCCTGCGAGGGACGCTGCTGGAACAGGCCCAGGGAATCCCGGTCGCCGTGCGCGATGTTGCGCAGTTGCGACTCCTGGATGGCGGTCGCCAGCGCGATGGCCACCGCCCGCTCGGGCATGCCCCGCCCGGTGCCGACGGCGGCGATCGTCGCCGCGTTCACCGCCTGCTCGGGCGTGAACTCGTACGACGCCCCGTCACCCGTGTGGGAGACCACCTTGCAACCGCGCGCTCCCCCGCCCCCCGTGACGTACTGCACCACGAGATAGGCGGCGACGCCGCACAGGACCAGCAGGGCCGCGCCGATACGCACGAGGCGGCCGCGGCGCTTGGGGCGAATGGGGGACGGCTCTGGCACGCGTACAAGGTACTGGAGCCCCTCCCGGCCCTCGCGGCGGGCCCGGGCGGCACAGCGCACCGGGCCCGCCGAACCGGCGCGCTAGGGTCGGGAGCATGGCCGACACCTCGCTTGACCTCACGCTGGACGCCGCCGCGCTCACCGCGCAACTCGTGGACTTCCCCTCCGAGAGCGGGACCGAGAAGCCCCTCGCGGACGCGATCGAGACCGCCCTGCGCGCCCTGCCGCACCTGACGGTCGACCGCTGCGGCAACAACGTGATCGCCCGTACGAACCTGGGGCGCGCGGAGCGGGTGATCCTGGCCGGTCACATCGACACGGTGCCGATCGCGGACAACGTGCCCTCCCGGCTGGACGAGCACGGCGTGCTGTGGGGCTGCGGCACCTGCGACATGAAGTCGGGCGTGGCGGTGCAGCTGCGCATCGCGGCGACGGTCCCCGCGCCCAACCGCGACCTGACCTTCGTGTTCTACGACAACGAGGAGGTCGCCGCCGAGCTGAACGGCCTCAAGCACGTGTCCGAGGCCCACCCGGAGTGGCTGCGGGGCGACTTCGCGGTCCTGCTGGAGCCCTCCGACGGCCAGGTCGAGGGCGGCTGCCAGGGCACCCTGCGGGTATTGCTGAAGACCAAGGGCGAGCGGGCCCACTCGGCGCGCGGCTGGATGGGCTCCAACGCCATCCACGCGGCCGCCCCCATCCTGGCCCGGCTGGCCTCCTACGAGCCCCGGTGGCCGGTCATCGACGGCCTGGAGTACCGCGAGGGCCTGAACGCGGTGGGCGTCTACGGGGGAGTGGCGGGCAACGTCATCCCGGACGAGTGCGTGGTGACGGTCAACTTCCGCTACGCCCCCGACCGCACCGAGGGGGAGGCCGTCGCGCACGTGCGCGAGGTGTTCGCGGACTGCGGGGTGGAGGAGTTCGTGGTCGACGACCACAGCCCCGGTGCGCTCCCCGGCCTCTCCCACCCGGCCGCGGCGGCCTTCATCGAGGCGGTGGGGGGCACCCCGCAGCCCAAGTACGGCTGGACGGACGTCTCCCGCTTCTCCGCGCTCGGCGTTCCCGCGGTCAACTACGGCCCCGGCAACCCGCACCTGGCGCACAAGCGCGACGAGCGCGTCGAGGTGGCGAAGGTCCTGGCGGGCGAGGAGCGCCTGCGCAGCTGGCTCACCGCATAGCCGCCCGTGCCGCGTGGCGCTTCACGGCGGACATGCCCACGTCCCCCCTCCGTAACCCGCCTCGATCTAGTCTGAGATCGAACTACCGGCAAGCGGAGGGAGCGCACATGGCTACCGGGAACCCCGAGGGGAAGAAGCAGCCGCCGGACGAGCAGCGACTCGGACCGGTCCTCCGACGGCGTGGACAGGTCATGTCCAGCACGACGGACCAGCGGCTCCTGGACGAGCGGGCCCCCACGGACTGGGTGCACACCGACCCCTGGCGGGTCCTGCGGATCCAGTCGGAGTTCATCGAGGGCTTCGGCACGCTGGCCGAACTCCCGCCCGCCATCAGCGTGTTCGGCTCCGCGCGTACTCCGGTGGACTCACCCGAGTACGACGCGGGGGTGCGGCTGGGACGCGGGCTGGTGGAGGCCGGCTGGGCCGTGATCACCGGCGGTGGCCCCGGCGCCATGGAGGCGGCCAACAAGGGCGCCAGCGAGGCCGGCGGCACCTCGGTGGGCCTCGGCATCGAACTGCCCTTCGAGCAGGGCCTGAACCCCTACGTCGACATCGGCCTGAACTTCCGCTACTTCTTCGTCCGCAAGATGATGTTCGTGAAGTACGCGCAGGGCTTCGTGGTGCTGCCCGGCGGCCTCGGCACCCTGGACGAACTCTTCGAGGCCCTCACCCTGGTCCAGACCCAGAAGGTCACACGCTTCCCGATCGTCCTGTTCGGCAGCGAGTACTGGGGCGGCCTGGTGGCCTGGCTGAAGAACACGCTGGTGGCCCAGGGGAAGGCGGCCGACAAGGACCTGCTTCTCTTCCACCTGACGGACGACGTCGAGGAGGCAGTGGCCCTGGTCTCCAAGGAGGCGGGCCGCTAGGACCTGTCCGGCGGATCGTGCCGGCAACGCGGGTCCCGCAGCCGGCCTGATCCGCCGGACAGACCCTGGCCCGGGAGCTCCGCCCCCGAACCGCCTTCACCGGGGGTCCGGGACGCGGAGCTCGCTGGTCGGGCGGGTCAGGCCACGCCGCGCCTGGCGACCGCGGGAGGACGGTGCCCGGCGATCGACGCAACCATCTCCAGTACCTGACGAGTCTCGGCAACCTCATGCACCCGGTACACCTGCGCCCCCAGCCACGCCGACACCGCCGTGGTCGCCAGCGTCCCGACCAACCGCTCCTTGACCGGCCGGTCCAGGGTCTCGCCCACGAAGTCCTTGTTGGACAGCGACACCAGCACCGGCCACCCCGTGCCGACCATCTCGTCCAGCCGCCGCGTCGCCTCGAGACTGTGCCGGGTGTTCTTCCCGAAGTCGTGCCCGGGATCGATCAGCACCGACTCCCGGGGCACTCCCAGGGAGACGGCGCGCTCCGCCAGCCCCACCGTCACCTTCAGGATGTCGGCCATGACGTCGTCGTACGTCACGCGGTGCGGCCGGGTCCGCGGCTCGACCCCACCCGCGTGCGTGCACACCAGCCCCACCCCGTGACGCGCGGCAACCTCCGCGAGCCCCGGATCGACCCCGCCCCACGCGTCGTTCAGCAGATCCGCCCCGGCCTCGCACACGGCCTCGCCGACCTCGGCCCGCCAGGTGTCCACACTGATGATCACGTCCGGGAAGCGACGCCGTACCTCCGCGACGAACCCGACCGTCCGCCGTGCCTCCTCCTCGGCCGTGACCTCTTCGCCCGGCCCGGCCTTCACCCCGCCGATGTCGACGATCGCGGCGCCCTCGGCCACCGCCCGCTCTACGTGCGCGAGCGCCGGCTCGTCGCGGAACGTGGCCCCCTGGTCGTAGAAGGAGTCCGGGGTCCGGTTCACGATCGCCATGATCACCGGCTCCCGCGGCCCGAATTCCCTCTTGCCCAGCCTGAGCATCCCCTGTGACCTCTCCTCGTACATCCCGCAGTACCGCCGCCTGCGACCCTAACTGTCAGACTCGCATGGCACGATCGGACCCAGACAGAATCGGCTTCCGGCACAGCGTCCGGCACATCGAGCGTGGGGACCTCTAGCGATGGTTATGTTCTTGTTCCTGGTCGTCGCCCTCGTCGTCGTGGTGGCCGCGGTGACACTCGCCGTGGTGGGTGGTGGCGAGAGCGGCCCGCTGCCCGAAGCGGCCCCGGAGCGGCTGCAGGATCCGCTGCCCCCCGACCGCCCGGTCAGCGGGGCGGACGTGGAGAGCCTGCGCTTCCCGGTCGCCCCGCGTGGCTACCGCATGGCGGACGTCGATGACGCCCTCGGCCGCCTCGCCGCCGAACTCGCCGAGCGGGACGCCCGTATCGCCGACCTGGAGTCCGCGCTGGCCGGCGCCCGCGCCGCCGCGCACGCCCGGCTGGACAAGCCGGGCCCGGAGGAGCGCCGATGAGCGCCTCGGCCGCCCTGGCCGGGGCCGACGGGGTGCTGCGCTGCCCGTGGGCCCTGTCCACCGAGGACTACGTGTCGTACCACGACGAGGAGTGGGGCCGCCCGGTCCACGGCGACGACGCCCTCTTCGAGCGGATCAGCCTGGAGGCCTTCCAGTCGGGCCTGTCCTGGATCACGATCCTGCGCCGCCGCCCGGGCTTCCGCGCGGCCTTCGCCGGCTTCCGCATCGAGAAGGTCGCCGCCTTCACGGACGAGGACCGCGAGCGGCTGCTGGCCGACCCGGGCATCATCCGCAACCGCGCCAAGATCGACGCGACGCTCACCAACGCCCGCGTGCTCGCCGACTGGGCGGAGGGCGAACTGGACGACCTCGTCTGGTCCCACGCCCCCGACCCGTCGGGCCGCCCGGCCCCGAAGACCCTCGCCGACGTCCCCGCGGTCACCCCGGAGTCCGCCGCCCTGTCCAAGGAACTGAAGAAGCGGGGCCTCAGATTCGTCGGCCCCACGACGGCGTACGCGCTGATGCAGGCGTGCGGGCTGGTCAACGACCACTTGGCGACCTGCGCGAGCCGCGGCGGCATCCCGCAGTCCTAGCCGCTCAGCGACCCAGGTACTTCGGCTTCTCCTTGTTCACGAACGCCTGGACGGCGATCGTGTGGTCCTCGGACTGCCCGGCTCGCGTCTGGAGTTCGTCCTCCTTCTCCAGGGTCTCGGCGAGGGAGTGGGTCAGGCCGTAGGACACCGCCTCCTTGAGCGCCGCGTAGGCCACCGTCGGGCCCTCGGCCAGCGCCCGCGCCACCTTCTCGGCCTCGGCGCGCAGCTCGGCGGAGGGCACCAGCCGGTTGGCGATGCCCAGCTCCAGCGCGTCCTGGGCGCTGATGCTGCGCGGGAAGAGCAGCAGGTCGGCGGCGCGTCCCGGGCCGACCACCCGGGGCAGCGTCCAGGAGATGCCGGAGTCGGCGGTCAGCGCGACGCCCGCGAAGGAGGTGTTGAACGCCGCCGTCTCGGCCACCACCCGGTAGTCAGCGGCGAGCGCGAAGCCGAAGCCCGCTCCGGCCGCCACCCCGTTCACCGCGGCGACCACCGGCTTCGGTGCCCCGGCCAGCGCCTTCACGATCGGGTTGTAGTGCTCCTTGACGGTGCTCATCGTCTGCCCGGACCCCGTCTCGCGGTCCGCGGCCAGCAGCCCGATGTGCTCCTTGAGGTCCTGGCCCACACAGAACGCCCGGTCCCCGGCGGCGGTCAGCAGGATCGCCCGTACGGCCGCGTCCCCGGCTGCGGATTCCGCGGCCTCCCGGAGGGCGACCTTGGTCGCGATGTTCAGCGCGTTCATCGCCTCGGGGCGGTTCAGCGTGATCGTCGCGAGTCCGTCGCTCACCTCGTAGAGCACGGTGTCGGCCATGGCGCATCCCCTCCGGGTCGCTGCGGGTGACGTACCGCTCAGTACGTCTCTGTCTGAAGGACAGCATGGCGGAGAACGCCGTCCGGGAACCGTGACGGACGTGTGACCTGCGTCAAAGAAAACCGGAGCGGAGCCGGTCCGGCGGCGTTCGCGGGGCGGCGCAGTATCGCAGCCACATCCCCGAATTGAGTGGTTTTGCTCGCGCGCGTTGCCCAAGCGATGCCGACCGATGTTGGTCATCGGGTCCTGCGATGCGGGATAATGGCTTGGAAGCAATGTGTTCGATGCCGGTGTCGCGTGTCCGTTCCGGGCCGCGGGTGCCCTCCCGGGGCCGTCGGCAGACGATGAGCCTGGTTTCAGGAAGGGGAACGAGCATGGCGGCCATGAAGCCGCGGACGGGTGATGGCCCGCTCGAGGTGACCAAGGAGGGGCGGGGCATCGTCATGCGCGTTCCGCTCGAAGGCGGCGGTCGACTCGTCGTCGAGCTGACCCCTGACGAGGCCGAGGCGCTCGGCGACGCCCTCAAGAAGGTTGTCGTCTGACGAGCCGGAGCTCCTGTCCTTCCGGCTGCCCCGGCATCGCATGCGGTGCCGGGGCAGCCGCGTTCCCGGGCCCCCGCGCCCCGCGGATCACCGCTTGACGGCACACAGCAGCCCGTCGCCCACCGGCAGCAGCGACGTCACCAGCTCCTGGCTCTCCCGCACCGTGCGCAGCAGCTCGCGCAGCCGCAGCACCTCGGTGGGCTGCGGCCCCGCGTCGACGGTGCGGCCGTTGGCGAAGACACCCTCGAAGACGACCAGCCCGCCCGGACGCAGCAGGCGCAACGATTCGGCGAGATAGTCCGAGTACTCCAGCCGGTCCCCGTCGCAGAAGACGAGGTCGTAGCCGGCGTCCGCGAGCCGGGGCAGCACGTCCAGGGCGCGGCCGGGGATGAAACGGGCCCGGTTGCTGGCGAAGCCGCAGGCGCGGAAGGCCTGCCGGGCGAACTGCTGGTGCTCCGGCTCCGGGTCGACCGTGGTGAGCACCCCGTCCGGGCGCATGCCGTGCAGCAGATGAATCCCGGACACCCCGCAGCCGGTGCCGATCTCCGCGACCGCCTTCGCGTCCACGGAGGCGGCGAGCACGCGCAGCGCGGCGCCCGTGCCGGGCGACACCGAGCGCAGCCCTGCCTCGCGGGCCCGGTCCCGGGCCCAGCGCAGCGCTTCGTCCTCGGCGACAAAGGCGTCGGCGAACGCCCAGCTCGTCTGCCGGTTGCCGGTAATGACCCTCTCCTGTCCCCATGGTTGCCTGGGCGTGACTGTATCCGTTGCCGTCGGGAACCCGCAGATGGGACCGGGCGTTTAAAGGGTTGAGCCGGTGACCCGGGACGCGACGGGGGGTAAGAGGTGGAGCAGGACACCGAGCACATGCTGACGCAGCCGTATGAGCCGTATCAGTGCGTATCAATTTTTCGTAAAACCGCTTATCCGGAGCTAACGGACGAGGTGGCTATGGTAGGGGCTCCACTGGACACCACCAGAGCCGACAGGGGAGGTGCGGCTGCGCCCGGGGACCGGGGCGGAGTGCTGCGGCGCTTCCTCGGGTCGACGGGCAGGCCGAAATCCGTGACCGACACCGCTGCTGAGCACAGCCACGCCGCCGGCTTCGCCGCGGCCGGGGCCCAGACCGCGACCTTCTCCACCGACGCGGACGGGCAGGCCTGGACTCCTCCCACGTGGGAGGAGATCGTCAGCACGCACAGCGGCCGGGTCTACCGGCTCGCCTACCGTCTCACGGGCAACCAGCACGACGCCGAGGACCTCACCCAGGAGGTCTTCGTCCGTGTCTTCCGTTCCCTGTCGACGTACTCGCCGGGCACGTTCGAGGGCTGGCTGCACCGCATCACCACCAACCTCTTCCTGGACATGGTCCGGCGCAAGCAGCGCATCCGCTTCGACGCCCTCGGTGAGGACGCGGCCGAGCGCCTGCCCAGCCGCGAGCCCACCCCTCAGCAGGTCTTCAACGACGCCCACTTCGACGCCGACGTCCAGCAGGCCCTCGACACCCTCGCGCCCGAGTTCCGCGCCGCGGTCGTCCTGTGCGACATCGAAGGACTGTCCTACGAGGAGATCGCCGCGACCCTCGGCGTAAAGCTCGGCACGGTCCGCTCCCGCATCCACCGCGGCCGCTCCCAGCTCCGCAAGGCCCTCGCGCACCGTTCGCCCGAGGCGCGCAAGGCCGAGCGGCGCTCCTTCGTGGCCCGTGTCCCCGCTCTGGGGGGAGGGGGCGCGACCGCGTGAGTGGATCTCGGCCGAAACCTGCGTACCTCGCAGAGCAGCACCTGGGAGACCGGCTCTCCGCCCTCGTGGACGGAGAGCTCGGTCATGAGTCGCGTGAGCGCGTCCTCGCACACCTGGCCACCTGTGCCCGGTGCAAGGCGGAGGCGGACGCCCAGCGCCGACTGAAGAACGTGTTCGCCGAGGCGGCCCCGCCGCCGCCCTCCGAGAGCTTCCTGGCCCGCCTCCAGGGCCTCCCCGAGGGAGGCGACCTCGACGGCGGCGGCACGCCGGGGCCCGGGGGCGGGTCCTTCGGGCGAGGGCCCGACGCCGGGGTCTTCGGAATGCGGCGCGGCGAGCGCTTCGAGTTCGGGTACGTCCCGGCCGGACCCGCGCATTGCGCCGTTCCCGAGGAGCGCGGTTTCCGCACCCATCCCGTCGGCCGCCCGGACGTCGACCGCTCCGCCTCGCGCGGACTGCGGTTCGCGTTCGCCGCAGCCGGCGCGGTGTCCCTGGCCGCCCTCGCCCTCGGCGGCGTGACCACCGCCCTCCCCGGGGACATGGCCGCGGACGCCCGGAGCGGCACCGGCACCGGCAATGTGATCCCCACGCGTTCGGCGGCCACAGGCACGGGCGCGGTGACGCCCGACTCCCAGCGCCGCGGTTCGGTGGGACCGCTGCTGCAGGGCAGCAGCCTGCTCGGCCAGACGTCCGTGGCGCCGACCTCCATGTCCGCGCCGCTGGTGCCCGGAGTACCGGCCCCGGCCGGCGGGCAGCTCCAGGACGCCGTGCACGACCTGACCACACCGGTGATGGCCGGCGCGGCCGCGGTCTCGCCGCTGATACGCCCGCTGAGCGAGATCACGCCGTTCTCCCTGGCCCTGTCGGCGACACCTCGGGTGACCCGCCCGGGCCTGCTGTTCGCTCCCCTCCCCGACACCCCCTCCGCCCCCTCCGTGCCCGCCGCCCCCGCCGCATCCCCGTCCGTCGCATCCCCGCCCGCCGCTCCCCGGACGCCCTGACCTGCCGCTGCGCCCCGGCCCGCGGACCTGGTTGAATCCTGTGAGGCCGTGTCAGGGGCGCTGACCCGGGCACGGAAGTCGTTCCGCGGCACCGCCGACGCGCGCGGCCGCGGCCAGCCGTGGGGAGAGCATGAACGAGGGGAACCCGACGTCCGTCCCGCCGGGGGAGCAGGGGACACACGCGGAGCAGGCGTCGGTGGGCGAAGCCGAGCCGTCGGCCGGGGGCGACTTCGAGCTGGCGAAGCCCGCGCCCGCCGCGGCCGAGCCGGTGGCGGCGGATGCGGTCGCGGCGGATGCGGATGCGGTCGCGGCCGGGGCGGTGCCGACCGGCGTGGGGTCCGCCGCCGAACCGTCCGTAGTGCGGCCCGAGCCTCTGCACGACCCCGACCCCTACAGCACCCCGCCCTACGGCGAGCCGGGCCCCTGGGCGCCCGCACCGCCGGTCCAGCACCCGGCGACCACCCCGCCACAGGGCACGCCAGCAACGGCGCCGGTGTGTGCGCAGGTACCGGGGCAGACGGCTCCGCCTGCGCCTGCGCCGGCGGCGATGGCAGCGCAAGTACCTGGGCAGAAGGCTCCGCCCGTACCGGGATCGGTGGTTGCGCAGGTACCGGCGCATACGGCTCCGCCCGCACCGGCACGCATGGCTCCGCCCCCGCCGGTGTCCGCTGCC